>NZ_JARD01000018.1:0-338063 GCF_000708345.1 Microbacterium sp. Cr-K32
TGTGCGGGGATGGGGAGTTGTCCCCATCGACGGTGTTCGTGGGTGCGCCGTAGGGTGGGTGTTGTTCGGGCCGGAGGGGTCCGGTTCTCTCGATTGGCGGAGGTGTGGACGATGGCCGATTTCGGTGCGTCTTATGCGGAGATGGAGCAGGTGGCGTCGTCGCTGTCGCAGGCTCGTGATGACATTCAGGGTCAGTTGGACACGTTGAAGGGTCAGGTGGACACTCTTCTGGGTGAGGACTTCAAGACGCAGCATGCGTCGGGGAAGTTCGGTGAGGGGTACACGGAGTTGACGACGGGTCTGAAGACCGCGGTCGACGGCATCAACGACATGTCCGAGTCGCTGTTGGGCATGATGCGGGCGATCCAGGACCTGGACCAGCAGCTCGCCGGCAGCTGACACACGGCACGGTTTCACGAAGAGGGTCGACCACGACGGTCGGCCCTCTTCGTCGTATGCGCCGCTCTCACACCGAGCGTCCGCGCGGGAGGTCGAGTGCTGCTGGGCGCGCCGACGCCTTCAGTCGCTGCCACGCGTGTCATCGCGTCGCGCGCGGGTCTGCTCCGCCCGCGCCGAGAGCAGCGCGTCGGCCGGATACCCGACCTCGGTGAGGATCAGGCCTCGCGCGGCCAGCACCTTGAACTCGCTCGTCCTCGTCAGCGCGTCACGCAGCACCACCAGGTCGTCCACATCGAGACGCCGCTCCCCCACCGCCACGCAGGCGCCGACCAGTGCGCGCACCATGCTGTGGCAGAACGCGTCGGCCTTGACCTTCGCCACGAGCACGCCATCGGCATCGCGCTCCCAGCGGTAGTCGAGCAGGGTGCGGATCGTCGTCGCCCCTTCCCTGGGCTTGCAGTACGCCGCGAAGTCGTGCAGCCCGATGAGCGTACGCGCGGCGGCATCCATCGCCTGATCGTCGAGCCGCCCGCGAACCGTGGTCGTGTCGTGGCGGCGCAGCGGATCGAAACCGGCCTGCGCGTCGGCGAGACGGTATCGGTAGCGACGCCACACCGCAGAGAATCGGGCGTCGAACCCCTCCGGGGCGATCGACGTCCGCGTGACCGTGACGTCGGAGTAGGCGCCGAGCACGCCCCTCATGCGACCGGCGATGGTCTCCGCGGGCTCCAGCGGCGCGCGTCCCTGCCGGGCCTCGATGCGCGCCCACTGTCTCTCATCCAGGTCGACGTGCGCGACCTGGCCGCTTGCGTGCACACCGGCGTCGGTGCGCCCCGCGACCACGAACTGCACGTCGGATCCGACGATCCGGGCGAGCGCGGCCTCCAACGTGCCCTGCACGGTGCGGAGAGTCGGCTGCTTCGCCCACCCGCGGAAGTGGGTGCCGTCGTAGGCGATGTCGAGCCGGATGCGCACGGAGCAAGCCTAGGACACGCACTTCTCCTCCACCGGTCGCCCCTCAGCGTTCGACGAGGATCCCGTCCTCATCGCTGTAGAGGTGGGCCCCGGGCCGGAACACCACTCCGGCGATCACGAGCGTCACGTCGCGCTCACCCGCGCCGAGCTTGGCGCTCTTGCGCGGATTGGTGCCCAGAGCCTTCACCCCGAGGTCGAGCGCGTCGATGGCGACGCTGTCCCGGATCGCCCCGTTGATGACCACGCCCGCCCACCCGCTCGCAACGGCCGATGCCGCGATCAGATCGCCCATGAGCGCCGTCTCGAGCGATCCGGCGCCATCGACGACGAGCACGGCCCCCTCGCCGGGGCTCGCGAGGACGGACTTCACGATCGCATTGTCCTCGAAGCAGCGGACGGTACGGATCGGCCCGTCGAATGCCGTTCTGCGCCCGAACGAGCGCAACTGCAGCGAAAGGGATTGGATCCCCTCTCCGAGCTGGTCGTAGAGGTCGGCCGTCGCGACCGGCATCCTCAGATGCCTCCGTCGATCGAACGGATCGTCACCGCAGGCTCGTCCGGCACCATCACCTCGGTCTCGCGGTTCAGGCTCTCGCCGCGGAAGAACCGCTTCGACCGCGGGAACAGGTACCAGACGAACATCAGCACCAGGCCGAAGGCCAGCGATCCGACACCGATGACGAAAGTGCCGCCGATGCCGAACAGCACCGTGTAGCCGTAGTCGACGTCCCACATGTCGATCGCCGACTGGAGGAACGCCCACGTGAGCATGAGTCCGCCCAGCAACGGGAACAGGCCCTTGAAGAAGAACTCGCGGGCGGACGACGTCAGGTCCTTGCGGAAGTACCACACGCAGGCGAAGCCGGTGATGGCGTAGTAGAACGCGATCGCGAGACCGAGCGAGAGGATCGAGTCCTGAAGGATGTTGTCGCTGATCAGCGTCATCCCGACGTAGTAGACGGAGGCGACCACTCCCATGACGATCGTCGAGAACGACGGGGTCTTGTAGGTCGGGTGCACGTCCTTGAACTTCGCGGGCAGGGCACGGTAGACACCCATCGCGAGTGTGCCGCGGGCCGTCGGCAGGATCGTGGTCTGGGTCGACGAGATCGCCGAGATGATCACCGAGACCACCAGCACCCATCCGAACGGGCCGAGCAGCCCGTCCTTGATCGCCAGGAAGAAGTCGTCGGCGTTCGCCTCGTTGCCCAGGCCCGTGCCGTCCTCGCCGAGACCCGCGTACATCATGGCCGCGATGGTCACGGCGACGTAGGTGAACAGCAGGATCACGGTCGTCAGCAGCGCGGCACGACCCGGGATGCGCTTCGGGTCCTTGGTCTCCTCGTTGAGAGCGAGGCAGGTGTCCCATCCCCAGTAGATGAACAGCGCGAGCAGGATGGCCTCGGTGAAGCCCGACCAGTCGGTGAACGCGAACGGGTTCATCCACTCCCAGTCGAAGGGGGTCGGGTTCGGGGCGGTGCCGGCGAAGAACTGCCACAGCGCCGCGACGACGAAGATCGCGAGCGCCAGGTACTGGATCCCGAGCAGGATGTTCTGGATGCGCTCGCCGATCTCGACCCCGCGCCAGCTGACCCACGTCATCGCCGCGATGAAGAGCACGGCGACGACCACGACGCGCCAGTCGTTGTTCTCGAGGTCCTGTCCGATCAGCGACCAGAAGTAGACCGAGGCGATCTGGGCGAGGTTGGCGAGCACGACCATGCCGGCGACCGCGACACCCCAACCGCCCATCCATCCCACCCAGGGGCCGAACGCCTTGGTCCCCCAAGTGAAGGTCGTGCCGCAGTCGGGCACCGCGTTGTTCAGCTCGCGATAGGCGAAGGCGATCAGGAGCATCGGGACGAAGGCGATGATGAAGGCGATCGGAGCCTGCGCGCCGACGGCGAGCACCACGAAACCGAGCGTCGCGACCAGCGAGTAGACCGGGGCCGTCGAGGCGAGACCGATGACGGTCGACCCCCAGAGTCCCAGTGTTCCCGCAGCCAGACCCTTGCCGTCGGGTCGTTCCAGATGAATCGGCGTCGTTGCTGCCATGTCAGAACAGTAGAGCCACCACGGTTATCGCGTCAATGGGTTTCTTCGACCATCTGAATCCGAAGCACAAGATGCGCCTTGACGACGGATTCCGTCGATTCAGGTCCTTTCGAGCATGGCGTCAGCATGATCGGCCACCCACTCCATCAGGGGCAGCATCCGCTCCATCAGATCGCGACCGAGCGGCGTCAGGCTGTACTCCACGTGCGGGGGCACGGTCGGGAGCGATTCCCGGTGGACCAACCCGTCGTCCGCGAGCGTGCGCAGAGTGGACGCGAGCATCTTCTCACTGATCCCGCCGACCTCCCGACGCAGCGCACCCCAACGGTGGGTGCCGTCGGACAGGCAGGAGAGCACGAGAACTCCCCACTTGCTCATGATGTGATCGAGGACGACCCGCGTTCCACAATTCTGATCGAAGACGAATGGAGTCGATTCCTTTATCTGCGCGAAACTAACCGTCATGTGGGTACCTTACTTCAAAGTGGGTACCGTCGGATTGGAATGCCGGACGCCCACCCCGGGGTTGTCGAGGGTGTCACCTAAGAAAGGACCCTCATGACCATCCTCGTCACCGGCGCCACCGGCAACCTCGGCCGCCTCATCATCGCCAGCCTGCTCGAGCGCGGAGCCGCTCCGCAGTCGATCGTCGCCGGAGCCCGCGACACGGCCAAGGCCGCTGATCTCGGCGTGCGCGTCGTCCCCCTCGACTACACCGACCCCGCATCCGTCGCCGCTGCCGTCGAGGGTGTCGACACCGTCGTGCTGGTATCCGGATCCGAGGTCGGCCAGCGCGTCGCACAGCACCAGGCGGTCATCGAGGCCGCCAAGGCCGCCGGCGTCTCCAAGTTCGTCTACACGAGCGCCCCGAAGGCGACCACGAGCGACCTGATCCTGGCGCCGGAGCACAAGGCGACCGAAGAGCTCATCGCGGCCGCGGGACTGCCCGCGGTGATCCTCCGCAACAACTGGTACACCGAGAACTACGCCGCCGACCTCGCGCGCGCCGCCGAGACGGGCGTGCTCGCCGCCGGCGCCGGAGACGGACGTGTCGCCTCGGCGAGCCGCAAGGACTTCGCCGAAGCCGCGGCCGCAGTGGCGCTCGAGGACGGGCACATCGGCGAGGTCTACGAGCTGGGCGGCGACGTCGCCTGGAACTACTCCGACCTCGCCGCGGCGTTCGCCGAGGTGACGGGACGAGAGGTCTCGTACGTCCCGCTCGGCTTCGACGACCAGATCGCCGCGCTCCGCGGCGCCGGCCTCGACGAGGGTACGGCCGGATTCGTCGCTGCGCTCGACGCCGGAATCAAGAACGGCGCCCTCGGCGACACCGACGGCACGCTCGCACGTCTGATCGGCCGCCCGACGACCCCGCTCGTCGAGGGGCTGCGCGCCGCCTCCGCCTGATCCCGCGGGGAGACCGCGTGCCGTCGTCCCCCCGGACGGCGGCACGCGGTGGCTTTCCTCGCTGGGTCAGGTCGCCGCGTGCGCTTGCACCGGAACCTGCACGTGAGCGACGGTGAGGGTGATGCTCTCACGGCGGACGCCGCGCTCCGCGAGCACCGCATCGACGGCCGCCTGCACGGCGTGGAGGATCTCCGCCGAACGCGCTGCGGAGTCGACACCGAGGGTCGCCTCGATGACCACACCGTCACCGTTCCCGGCGACGGAGACGATCGGCTCCTCGTTCGTGCGCACGCCGATCGCCTCGGCCCCCGCACGCAGCAGGTTCGAGATCAACGACCCGGACCGATAGACGCTGCGGACGCCCGGCGTCGACCGGACGACCGCCTCGATCGCTGCGGCGAGCTCGCCGCGCTCCTGTGCATCCATCAGCTCTCCCCCGCCCACGACGACACCTCCCGGATGTCTCTGATCGCGATGTCGATCGCGACGACGTTCAACTCGGTGTGTGCACGCAGACCACGATCCACCTCGGCTCGCAGCTCGGCGGCGACCTTCGGGATGGACTGTCCGTGCAGCGCGCTCGCATCGATCTCGACACGGATCGGGGTCCCGGGTCGGGTCACGTCCCCGTCGAGTCGGCACCGTCCGATGAGAAGGCCGGGCACGGCGTTCTCCGCCGACCGGATGAGTCCTCGCACCGCACCCTCGGTGATCGCGAGATCCACCTGCGGATCCGGAGACTCGAACGGGATGCGCCTTCCGGCGCGCGCATCCATGGCGATGCCACTGAGGATGCGATCGACCCAGTTCTCGTCGACCGGAGGTTCGGCAGCGGCTTCCGCAGCGATGAGCTCGGCACCGAGCCCCTGCAGCCGTGTCAGTGCGTCGAGTGCGAGCTGGCAACCGGGAGACTCGTCGATCGAGCGATCTGCGGGCTGTCGCCCCGCATCGAGATAGTCGGTGAGCTCGTCGAGCGTGTGCCCGTCGAGATCGGTCGGTTCCAGGCCGAGCCGGCGGACGTCGGGACTCTCTCTGTCGTCGGTCATCGCCACTCCTCCATCCGTACGATCATGTATTTCCGTGCTCGGGCGAGCAGTCCGCGGGCCGTCGAGACGGGGATGTCGAGCTCCTCGGAGATCTCCTCATAGGAGTACCCGCCGATCTCCCGCAGAACCCAGCACTCGCGCTGCGCATCCGGCAGCTCGCGCAGGGCGGCACCGAGCGCCGCGACGCCCGCGCGCGCTTCGACGACCGCGGTCGGCGACGCGTGCAGCGGGGCGGGACGGTCGATCGAGTCGATGTCCACGGCCGGTCGGGTCGCACGGATGCGATCGACGGCCTTCCGACTGACGATCCGCATCAGCCAGCTCTTCACCTTGGTCGGGTCGTCGAGCTCGCCGAACCGCTGCCAGGCGGTGACGAAGGATTCCTGGACGATGTCGTCGACATCGGCCGATGCGTTCAGCATCCGCTGCGTGTACGCCCGCATCATGGGCGTGTACCTGCGCACGAGAACCGCGAACGCCGCGACGTCGCCATCCATCGCGCGGCCGGCGACGATGCCGTCGTCCGCATGTTCGAGCGCTGTGCGAAAGCGTTCGTCTTCCATCTACCCCACCCCTCGACCCGATCCCCTGAGAGGTTCGGAACAGTCGCCCCACCGGATCGGATCATTTCTCACCCACCTGGGAAGGATCGGGGAGAGGCCGCGCGGCCTCTCCCCGCCTCGTCACTTCTTGAAGGCATCCTTCACGTTCTCGGCGGCGTCGCGGACGTCGCCCTTCGCCTGCTCGGCTTTGCCCTCGGCGACGAGCTTGTCGTTGTCGGTGAGCTTGCCGACGGTCTCCTTCGCCTTGCCGGAGACCTTCTCCGCAGCGGCCTTGATCTTGTCTTCAGCACTCATGGCTTCTCCTTCTCCCATATCGGCCCCGGAGTTCGGGACCGCGTCTTCGACGAGGCGCCCTATGCGGTCGGCGCGTCGTCCGTGTCGTTGTCATCGTCGGAGGGCACGTGCACGTCGTCGATGGTGACGTTGACCTCGACGGCCTGCACGCCCACCAGCTCGACGATGTCCCGGTGGATGGCTGCGCGCACATCGTCGGCGACCTTCTGCAGCGACACCGGATACTCCGCGACGATCGTCACATCGACCGTGATCTGTGCTTCGCCGACCGCGACGCTGATCCCCTGCGAGAGGTCGGTCGTGTTGAGCGCATCCCGAATCGCGCCCACCATTCGCGCGGCGCCCCCGCCGAGCATGTGGACCCCACTGACGTCACGCGCAGCGATGCCGGCGATCTTCGCGATCACCGCATCCTCGATCGTGGTCGTCCCCACTGCAGCCCCCTGCACCGGAGTGACGACCTGGATCTCGGGCTGAATGCCACCCGTCGTGTTCGTCATCGTGAGCTCCTTCATCCGTGTGCCGCCCGCAGTGCGGTGCGCAGGTCGCGGTCGGCGACGCCATCACTAAGACGTATGCCGGAGGGCAGATGTCACAGATCGGTCGAAAAGATTCTCGTGAAGGCTCAACGCACCACTCTCAGTGCACTCCAAGGTTGAGAGTGCAATATTGCACTCCATGAGCGAGAGTGCAGATTCACTGCGGGAGCAACGCAAGCGGGACACCTCCCGCGCCCTCACCGATGCCGCGCGGCGACTGACGACGGAGAGGGGCTTCGCCGGTTTCACGATCGAGGAGCTGTGCGCCGAGGTCGGGGTCTCCCGTCGCACGTTCTTCAACTACTTCGAGAGCAAGGAGAACGCGGTCTTCGGGTTCGCGACGATCGATTCCCGCCAGGAGGCGCTCGAGGAGGAGTTCGCCGCCCGCCGCGGCGACCTCATCGACGACTTCATCCAGCTGACGATCAGCCGCTTCGAGCTCTTCAATCCCGTGGAAGACGCCCCGGCGATGTTCGCCGTGATCGAGCAGGAGCCGCGTCTGCTCAAGGCTGCATTCGAGCAGATCGCGAAGAACGAACGACGCGATGTCGGCCTGATCCTGCGCCGCACTGTCGACGCCGAAGGCTCCGATCAGACCGACGACACGGCCGACGCGGAGTTGCGCGCCGAGGTGGTCGTGCACACCGTCGGCGCGCTCGTGCGCATGAGCATGGACCAGCTCCTGCATCACCAGTCCATCGAGTCGTTCGCCGACCTCATCACCCGACGCCTCGACCTCGCCCGATCGCTGTACGCGCCGTCACAGAAAGCCCACTGAATGTCCGTCACCGCCACGAAGGATGCGCCCTTCCTGCTCACGAAGCGCCGCATCTGGATCATCTTCAGCGCCCTCATCGCGGGCATGCTGCTCTCCAGCCTCGACCAGACCATCGTCTCCACCGCCATGCCGACGATCGTCGGGCAGCTCGGCGGCGTCGACCACCAGGTGTGGATCACCACCGCCTACCTGCTCGCGACCACCATCGTGATGCCCATCTACGGCAAGTTCGGCGACGTGCTGGGTCGGCGCAACCTCTTCCTGGTCGCGATCGCGCTGTTCACCCTCGCCTCGGTCGGCTGCGCGTTCGCCAGCGACTTCTGGATGTTCGTCGTGTTCCGCGCACTGCAGGGTCTCGGCGGTGGTGGTCTGATGATCCTGTCGCAGGCGATCATCGCCGACATCGTCCCCGCCAATGAGCGTGGCAAGTACATGGGACCGCTCGGTGCCGTCTTCGGCCTCTCGGCTGTCGCCGGTCCACTGCTCGGTGGCTACTTCGTCGACCACCTCACCTGGCAGTGGGCGTTCTACATCAACATCCCGGTCGGCATCGCCGCCTTCATCATCGCCCTGGTCGCGCTCAAGCTGCCGAGCAAGAAGGCCGAGAAGCCGATCGACATCTTCGGGGTGATCTTCCTCTCCATCGCCACGACGTGCCTCATCTTCTTCACCGACTTCGGCGGAGACAAGGAGTTCGGTTGGGATTCGCTCGCCACCTGGGCCTGGGGGGCCGGACTCGTCGTCGCAGCGACCGCCTTCGTGATCACGGAGTCGCGAGTGCAGGACCCGATCATCCCGCTGAGCCTGTTCCGCAACCCGATCTTCGTGAACGCCACCGCGATCGGACTCGTCCTCGGAATCGGCATGTTCGCGGCGATCGGATTCGTGCCGACCTTCCTGCAGATGTCCTCCGGCACCTCTGCCGCGGAATCCGGTCTGCTGATGATCCCGATGATGGTCGGCCTGATGGGGACCTCGATCTTCTCGGGCATCGCGATCTCGAAGACCGGCCGATACAAGATCTATCCGATCCTGGGCACGATCATCACCGGCATCGCCATGGTCTCGATGACCACGCTGTCGGCGTCGACCCCGATCTGGCTGATCTGCGTGTTCCTGTTCGTGTTCGGCGCCGGTCTCGGCCTCATCATGCAGGTCGTCGTGCTGGTCGTGCAGAACGCGGTCCCAGCCGGCGAGATCGGCACCGCGACCAGCACGAACAACTACTTCCGCGAGGTGGGCGCCTCCCTCGGCACGGCGGTGTTCGGCACGATATTCACCACGCGGCTCACCGAGAACCTGCTCGGCGTCTTCGCGGGAGCCGGCGCCTCACCCGAGGCGGCCTCCGAGGCCGCGTCGACGATCGATCCGTCGACGCTCAGCTCCCTGCCCGACGAGGTCCGAGAGGGCATCGTCACCGCCTATGCGGACGCCCTGGCGCCGGTGTTCTGGTATCTCGTCCCATTCATCGTGCTCGCGCTCCTGCTCTCGCTGTTCCTCAAGCAGATCCCGCTGTCGGATCAGGCCGGACTGGTCGCACGCGGCGAGGCCATCAGCGGTGACGAGGCGGAGCGGCTGGAGGCCGAGCAGCGCGGGGGCGGACGGTCGGATGCGGCCGTCGCCGACGCCACGACCGATGCCGGGCCGACGGACCCCGGCTCCAGGCCCGTCGCGCGCTGAGCGAGCCGCCCTTGCCCGCCTGGGGCAGGGGCGGCTCTCTGTCAAGGGGCTCCCCTTTCGCGTCCCGATCGAGCAGTGTTCATCGTGGGGGCAGCGAGGAGAATGATGGAGCACGATCCAGACCGGAGATTCACGCTGGTCGAGGTGAGCGCGAGCGACTGGGCGATCCACGATCTGCAGTACCCGGAGAACGACCACCGCAGAGTCGTCTGCACGATCTTCGAGGATGCCCCCACCGAGGTGGAGGTGCTGTGGCGCCGCGACCTCCCGCTCGCCCTGCGGTACTCCTCCGCCGAAGACGTCCTCGAGGCCGTGCGGCGGTTCCAGGACTCCTCCCGTGCAACGCGCCCCATCCCGATCCCCCACCTGCCCCCGGCCCGCGGCGCGCACGGCAGAAGGTCTGCACCACGCTGACACGCCGTGATGATCAGGTGGACGCGATATGTCGGTCTGCGCCAGACTGACGAGCAGTAGGCCGTCCCCCACCTCGCCTGGAGTCCCCGTGTCGTCACCCGCACCCATCGCATCCTTCTGGAAGACCTTCTGGGAGAGGGGCGGCTGGTGGCGAGCCCTCCTGCTCACCGCCGTCTACTTCGCCCTGTTCCAGCTGTTGTCACTGGTCTTCACCCCTCTCGCCGAGCAGGTCCAGGACCCGGCGGGCACAGCCGGTGTCGCGGTGTTCTACCTGCTGCCCGAGATCATCGGAGCCGTGATCCTGGCGCTCTTCACCCTGTCGGTCGGATGGTGGCGCGAGCTCTTCGCGCGGCAGCCGATCCGCGGCCGTGGCTGGATGTGGATCGCGATCGTCGTCGTCCTGCTCTTCAACATCCTCCGGTTCGCCACGATCGACTATGGAGCTGTCGGCGTCGACGTCGTCCTCACGTGGCTGCTCACCGGACTCCTGATCGGGCTGACGGAGGAGGTCCTCACCCGCGGCCTGGTCGTGACCCTGATGCGCAAGGCCGGCTACCGCGAGATCGTCGTCGCGGTGATCTCGGCCACGCTGTTCTCCCTCCTCCACGCGGGCAACCTGCTCTCGGGACAGCCTCTGCTGACCACCGCGATCCAGGTCCTGTACACCTTCGCCTTCGGCATCCTGATGTATCTGGCCCTTCGCGTCACCGGCACGCTGATCGCACCGATCCTGCTGCACGCGAGCACGGACCCGAGCATCTTCCTGCAGTCCGCGTATCCCGCGGACGGTGCACTCACGGCCTTCGCCGCCTTCGGCAACATCGCGGTGATCATCACCGGGTTCGTGCTGATCTTCTTCATCCGCGGTCGCGTCGGCGACGCCCAGCCGTCCTTCTCCGAGACGCGCCCCGCATGACGGCGCCGTCGCTCCGCGTGCAGCCGCGGGTATGGATCGGCCTGGTCATCTGGGTCGGCTACATCGTCGTGGTGTTCGCGATCCAGAAGTCCACGGGGATCCCCTACGACACATGGGGCGACAGTGCCGGCAACCTCTTCTTCGGCGCCGGGCTCTCCCTCATCGTCGCGACGATTCTCCTCGCGATCACCACGAGCCTGCTCGGCTGGTGGGGTCCGGCGATCCACGAGGCGCAGCGCAGCCGTCACACCTGGCCGATCTTCGTACCGATCCTGGTCGCCGTGGCCGCCGTGCTGAATCTCGCCGGTACCGATTGGAGCGCGTACAGCGGTGCGTTCCTCGGCGCTTCGCTCGTGCTCCTCCTGGTCGGCTTCACGGAAGAGATCGTGCACCGCGGACTGCTGCTCACGGCTCTGCGATCCCGGTTCGCCGAGGTCTGGGTGTGGCTCCTCTCCTCGGCCCTCTTCGCGGTGATGCACTTCGTCAACGTGCTTCTCGGCGCACCGTTCGCCGGCACCGTCAGCCAGGTGGGCACCGCCTTCCTCATGGGGACGGCGCTCTACATCCTGCGCCGGGTGACCGGATCGCTCATCTGGGCGATGGTGCTGCACGGCGTGTGGGACTTCTCGGTCTTCGCCGCGGGGGTGGGCACGCCGAGCGGGGTCTCCGTGATCGCCAACCTCCTCTACCTGCTGGTGGGGATCGTCGGTGTCGCGATCGTCTGGGTCGTGATCCGCGGAGTGGACGAGCGCACCCCCGCGCTCGGGTCGGCCTCACTGCAGTAGGTCTGCCTCCGGCCAGTCGGTCACGACGACCTTCCCGATGGTGCGGGACGATTCGACGATCTCGTGCGCCCGACGCATGGTCTCGGCGTTCAGCGGGGTGAGGTGGGTCGTGACCGTGGTGCGGAGGGTGCCGTCGTCGACGAGGGCGGCGACGCTCTCCAACAGGTCATGCTGGTAGTGATCGGCGGGGTCGGTGACCGGCCGGGTGAACATGAGCTCCCAGTGCCAGGTGACGCTCTTCGTCTTGAGCGCGTCGATGCTGCCCCCTGTCTCGTCGATGGAGACCACCTGTCCTCGTGGACGGATGACGTCGGCGATCGCGCGGACGTTGCCGGGCGTGAACGACGTGAACACGTAGTCGACACCGGTCGGAGCGAGCGCCGACACCTCGCTGGTGAAGTCACGGCCGACGACGTGATCTGCGCCCATCTTCCGCACCCACTCCGCCGTCTCAGGCCGAGAGGCCACCGCGACGACCTCGAGACGGGTGAGCGCCTTCGCGAGCTGGATGATCAACGATCCGACGCCCCCTGCGGCGCCGATCACCAGGAGCACGCCCTCGCTCTCGCGGGTGAGGGCGAGGCGGTCGAACAGGCTCTCCCAGGCGGTGATGACGGTGAGGGGCAGAGCGGCCGTCTCGGCCACCGAGAGCGTGTGCGGCGCATGACCCACGATGTTCTCGTTCACGAGGTGGTATCGGGCGTCGGTGCCGGGGCGGTCGATCTGCCCGGCGTAGTAGACGCGATCCCCCACCGCGAAACGCGTGATCTCGTCACCGACGGCGACCACGACTCCCGCCGCGTCATATCCGAGGATCCGCGGCGCACCCGACGTGGGAGCGCCGGCGCGCACCTTCACGTCGACGGGATTCACCGACACGCCCTGCACCTCGACGAGGAGATCTCGACCGACGGGGTTCGGCACGGGAAGCGAGATGTCGCTGAGGGACGTGGGATCGGTCACGGGACGCCGACCGCGGGCGCCGATCGCGGGCATGCGCTTGGGGAGAGGATGCGACGAGGAGGCGGAGTTCGGAGTGTTCATGGTTGTCATGCGCGTCACGCTATCCGAAGCACTCTAGTTACCCGCAAGCGCTCCTGCTATCCAAAAGATACTGGCCTGCATCGTGGAGATGGGCGACCTCGGCGGAGCGTTCCCGCCGCAAGGAGCGCCGAATCGCGATACCCAGCAGCGAGGCTGTTACATTCAACGGCATGCGCGCGGCGAACTCCTCGGTCGGAACAGCGGACCAGGAACGGTCGGATCGGCGCGGACTCGCGGTCAGCCTGTGGATCCTCATCCCTCTGATCCTCCTCGTGACGTACTTTGCGCAGATCCTCGAGTCGTTCAGCGCTGTCGGCTGCGAAGGCGACTGCGATCTGGATCTCGCCTTCGGCGCCCGCGCCGCTTATCCGTGGGCGATCGGGGCCTCGGTCCTCGCGGCGGTGGTCGTCGCCGTGGTGTCCCGACGCACGAGGAAGCCCGCGTACTGGGGCCCGTTGCTCGGCGTCGTCCTCGTCCTGCTGTCGGCGATCGTGACCAGCATCCTGTTCCAGGTCGGCCTGGCCCCGATGCACGAGCGGAACGACCGGATCGCGAGCGGCGAGATTCCGGTCGAGACGCCACCGCCGCTCCCCGACCCCGTCGGAGACTGGGAGGCGAGCGTCGGCGGCACCCCGTACCTGCGGTTCTCCGCCGACGGCACGGTTGACGGCAACGACGGATGCAACGACTTGAGCGGCCGATGGACGCAGGACTCCTCCGGCAGGATCGACCTGGAAGCGCTCATCCCCCAGACGACGAACGTGTGCGACGGCGTCGACACCTGGCTGAGCGTCGGTCGCTCGGCCGACATCGTCGACGGGTACATGTACGTCAACGGCGATATGGACTCACCCATCGGAGGCCTGCAACCGGCGCGCTGAGGCTCGGATCGCACCCCGGGAACCAGAAAAACCCCGGCGAACCGGGGTTTCGTTCTGTAGCAGGAGCGGGGCTTGAACCCGCGACCTCACGATTATGAGTCGTGCGCTCTAACCAGCTGAGCTACCCTGCCGCGAGGCATCCGTCCGCGTGAGAAGAATGCTTGCGAGCCCCGAGTCAGGATTGAACTGACGACCCCTTCCTTACCATGGAAGTGCTCTGCCACTGAGCTATCGGGGCGTGCTGCCCCTCGCGGGGCAACCGTACGAGAATACCATCACTGTGGCGTCCTCATGAAATCGAGCCGGTCAGTACGACGTTCGACCCGCGTTCTCCTTGAGCCACGGCATCGGGTCGATGGTCGATCCGTTGACGATGAGCTCGAAGTGCAGGTGGGCGCCGTAGGAACGGCCCGTGTTTCCGGTCTTGCCGACGACAGTGCCGACCGTCACCGTGTCGCCGGCCTTGACGTTCAGAGACCCGTACTGCATGTGCGAATAGTGGCTCGTGATGACCTGGCCATCGATGACGTGGTCGATGTAGACCGTGACACCGAAGGCACCGCCCTGTTCGGTCGCGATGCGGACCGTGCCGTCGGCGATGGCCTGGATCGGCGCGCCGTTGCCCGGCACGAAGTCGATGCCCTCATGGAGGCGGCCGCTGCGCATGCCGTAGCCGTAGCTCATACCCACGCCGACGAGGAACGGCCACTGGATCGCGGCGTCGGGGTCGTTCGTGAAGATCTCGCCCGAATAGTTGATGCCCTGCTCCGCGGCGACCTCGGCGAGCGAGACCGTGCTGAAGTCATCGGCGCGGGTGAGCGCCTCGCTCTCGACACCGGATGGCGCGACGAACGCCTGGATCTCACCCTCGGCCGTGTCCTTCGCTTCTCCGGCGGAGGACGACACCAGCGACATCGATGCCGCCGAAGCACCCTGCACGCCGGCGACCGCCTCGGCGGGGAGCGTCATGGACACCGCGAGGAGACCGGCGAGGCTCATCACCCCGACGGTCGCGCTGAGAGTCACGGCCTTGCGGATGTTGCGGGGACGACGGGCGGCCACATGCATGGCGGCGACGGGCTCGTCGTCGGAGGCGCGCGCCGACTGCGCCCGCGCACGGTCGGCTGCGGAGACGGTGGGAACGGAACCGGTCACACGGAACGCGCGGGACGCACGCTCGAACGCGTCGGCGTCGTCGCCGGGCACGTCGGGAACATCGGCGATGATCTGCTCCGGGTTCGGAGCGATGAAGGGCTCGACCAGCGGCTCGGCGGCGACGTCGTCGGCCGTGGGGCGCTGACGGGCGGCACGCCGGGAAAGCGGGGCGACAGCGGCCAGGGCGACGGCAGTGGCGTCGACCGCGGCAGTGGGGGCGGCGGCAGTGGGCGCGGCGGCGGATTCGGCGGCAGAGATGGGTGCCGTCGGTCCCGCCGCGGGGGCCTCAGAGGCCGCAGTGCGGAGTCGGCTGGACCGGCGCGTGGGCGCAGAGGCAGCCTGGGAAGTCTCGAAGGGCAAAGCGTTTCTCTCGGTCGTGCGTCAAGCTCGGGGGGCGCAAACTTTGACTTTCACCTTCGGGTGGCGAAAGTAACGATCGCATAAACCATATCTCGATCAGTCTGGGAATGCCATGAATCGTTCAATGTTTCTGGTCGAGGATGGCGCGCAGTCGCGAGTGCACTTCCACCCCGCCCGCGAGCAGCATCGGACGCGGGGAGTCGATGTCGATGCGCGACACCACGCCACCCGCTTCTTCGACGAGGAGGGCGCCGGCGGCGAAGTCCCACGGACGAAGCCCCCGCTCGAAGTATCCGTCCAGTCGCCCCGCCGCGACGAAGGCGAGGTCGAGCGCTGCGGCTCCCATGCGTCTCAGATCCCGGGCCATCGGCATCACCCGCCCCACGGTGGCGATGTCGCCCTCGTGCGTGGTCGGGTCGTAGCCGAACCCCGTGGCGAGCAGCGCTCCGGCCGGGGTCTCTCCGGTCACCTCGAGACGGTCGCCGTTCGACCACGCGCCCTGGCCGCGGGCGGCCGTGAACATCTCGCCGAGCGCGGGGGCGTTGACCGCACCGGCGAGTGCTTCCCAGGTCTCCGGATCGGGATCGCCGCGGACGGCGGCGATGCTCACGTTGTACGCCGGGATGCCGTATGCATAGTTGACGGTGCCGTCGATCGGATCGACGACCCACGTGATCCCGCTGCTGCCGGCCTCGGCACCGGTCTCCTCCCCCAGGAAACCGTCGTCGGCCCTCGCGGCCCGAAGGCGTTCGCGGATGAGCGCCTCGACCTCACGATCGGCTTCGGTGACGATATCGGCCAGCGACGACTTGGTGGCCGCCAGACGTACCCCCTCCTGTCGACGCGTGCGCGCGAGCCGTCCGGCTTCTTCCGCGATCTCACTCGCGAGCTCGAGGAGCTCGAGCTCGAGTTCGAGTGTCACTGGGCAGGCCGCTGCGGGGCGGGGGGAGGCGGAGGGAAGGCCGGCAAGGTCTCCTGCGGAGGAGCCGTCGGCTGCGCGGCCGGCGCCGGTGGCACCGGATGCTCTCCCGGAGCCACCTGCGGCGAGGCGACCGGTTGCGTGAACTGCGGAGCAGCGGGCTGTGGCGATGTGGGCTGTGGCGATGTGGGCTGTGGCGCGACCGGGAAACTCGAGACCGGCGCTGCGGCGAGCGCCTGCTGCGGCGGCACGACGGTCGGGTAACCCGTGTAGTAGGCGTTCCAGTCGGGCGATGCGTCGGGAAGCGCCGGGAGCGGGGTGATGCCGTCTGCGTAGGTGGGCCAGGACGGCGGCGAGGCCACAGCGCGATCGGCGGGCGTCTTCTTCTTGGGAGCGAAGAGCGCGTTCAGCAGTGGGATCAGCGTCGTGCCGACGGCCACCAGGATCGTCAGCGCGACCACGATACGCCAGTAGAGCTCGCCGTAGTGGAACGTGTTCGGGAACGCCAGGAAGAACACGAGCATGCCGACGAGGCCAGCGAGGAACGTGATGGTGACGATGTAGATGACCCGCGTGAATGTTGTGACGTATCGCTGCGCCGCGGGAGTGAACAGGCGCACGTGCAGCAGGGCGAGCTGAAGGATGCCGATCACGAGGAGCAGCTGGAAGAAGCGCTCGGCACCGAAGTAGAAGCCGTCTTCCGGCAGCCAGATCTTCACGGCTCCGACGAGGAGCGCGATGATCCAGCTCACCATGCTCGCCAGCTGGAGCCAGTCGGGACGGTTCGGCGCGAGACCAGCTTCGAGGATCGCGATGCCGGCGAACGCTGCGAGCAGCAGAATCGTGAGGAACGCCCGGCCGATCAGACCATCTTGATCGCCGATGAGCACCCAGATGACGCACACGAGCGCCGCGGCGATCAGAGCCCCGATGGCGATCCACAGGGAACCCCTGATGAGCAGCGACATGTTCTTCTTCTCACCCTGCGTCTGATGCGTGGTGATGTCCGGCTGGGACATGGCGATCCTCTCGTCGTGCGGCGATGCCTTCATCCTGCCACGCGCGCCCGCAGATGCCACGGGCGCCGCCCTCGTCGCCGAAGACCTTTCCCGATCTCTGCCTCTGTGGAGGAGAGGTCAGCCGGCTTTCTTCGCCGATGCTGCGGCGAAGGCTGCGACTCTGGCCTGCGCATCCGGCGTCTCCAGGGCTGCTCCGATCGAACGCGCCTCCTCACTCAGTTGCTCGACGAACGTGCGCTCCGGCTGCGATCGCACCAGCCGCTTCGCCTGGCCGTAGGCGTCTGCGGCGCCCGCCAACCAGAATCGCGCGATCTCCTCACCGCGAGCACGCACCAGTTCCGCCTCGGAGACGGCGTCCGCACCTTCGACGGCCTCGGCGACGAGACCCCAGTCCACAGCCTCCGCCGACGACAGCAGTCGATCCTGCAGCACGAGCTGCAGGGCACGGCGCTGACCGACGGCACGGGCGAGCTGAGCGGAGACCGACAGATCCGGGGTCAGACCGATGTTCGCGTAGAGGCTGCCGAGCTTCGATCGCGAGCCGACCACGGCATAGTCGCTGCACAGCAGAATCCCCAGACCGCCGCCGGCCGTGGTGCCGTGGGCAGCGGCGACGACGGGCACCCCCGATTCCGTCAACGAGCGGATGCCGGCGTTGATGACCTCGGCGAGCGCGGTGATCTCTGCGCCGGAAGCCCCCATCGTCGTCGCCATGTCGATCACATCGCCCCCGGCGCAGAAAGCGGGACCGACGGCATCGATCAGGATCGCCTTCACATCGGATCTCGACGTCGCCTCGGCCGTCGCGTCCTTCCAGGCGTGCGCGAGGTCGGCGTTGAAGGCGTTGAGGCGAGCGGGGCGGTTCAGCGTCAGCTGTGCCAATCCCTCTTCGACGGCGAACAGGATGGCATCACTCATGGCTTCTCCTTCGAGCGCAGGACGTGTGGGACCAGCGTAACCGCGATCAGACCCGCTCCCAGACCTGCGAGACGAAGCTCTCCATGCGGCGACGCGTGCCGTCGAGGCGGAAGTCGACCTGCCCCGGAGTCCTGACCTCGTTCGGTGCGAGCGGGTGGGCGAGACGCACGTTCTCGTGGCAGGAGAGGTCGGCGCACATGTAGGTGCCGAACGAGTCGCCGCGCTTCCCCGCCTCCCCCGCCCGACGTGCGGAGAGGAGCGCGACCTGATTGCCGGGCTGCATCGTGTGACAGATGTTGCACATGCCCGAACGCGCACGTCCGGGATCCGTCGCGCGCAGCACGATACCGACGATCTCCTCGTCGTGCGGGATCAGCACATAGCCACGGCGACTCGCGCCGGGATCCTGCCAGGCGAAGAAGTCGAGATAGTCCCAGTCGACGAGGAGGAAGTCGTGCGGCATCTCCATGAGGCGCAGTTCGTCGGCATCCGCATTGACGAACGAGGCCCGGACTTCGGCTTCGGTGAGCGGTCGCATCAGTCCAGTCTATGAACCGTTCGCACTCGCGGGGCCACGTCACATCCGCCGCATCGTGACCATCGAGAAGACCGTCTCGAACAGCTGAGCCGCGAACACCGATGCCCAGACGGACGCCGCGAGAAGAAAGACGACCTGGATGGCGATCATCACGATCAGCGGTGCTGACCCCCGTCCTCCCCGTCGACGGACCACGACATGACGACCGATCACGTAGACGAGAGAGGACAAGAAGGTCCACGCCCAGGGGAAAGGTCGGGAGAACCCTCGGCCGGCGAGCTCGCGGGCATCGAGGGCGGCGAACCAGACGGAGAGCCCGTAGATCGTCCAGCCCGACAGCGTCAGGACCAGGTACCACGGCGTGAGGAAGGCGTTGATCTCCGCGGCGATGAATCTCTCCACGTCGAGGGACGACGAGCCGTCCAGCGGGACGACGGCGAGCATGTCGAACATCCCCTGCTGCATCTGCACCAGGTATCCGATGGCGGCGATCGCGCTGAGCACCGGGAGGAGCACGATCAGCCACACCCATACGGTGTTCGCGCTCGTTCCCTCCGGGACCGACGGGGACTCCCCCGACGTCACGGGGGTCGGCGCCTCGCCATCCCATCGGGATCCGTCCCACCATCGCGTCGCACCCTGGTCATCGGTGTACCACCCGGCGGGGGCGCTCATGATCGCTCTCCGAGGTCGACGCGGGCGCGGATCGTCTGGAGCATGTGACCACCCTATTCATGGTGGCGGCGTCCGGGGGCGGGGATGAGAGAAGGCCCCCGCGGTGATCGCGTGGGCCTTCGGATTTCCGCAGTCTTCCGCGGAGGTGATGGATGGTGGCGAGTGAGGGATTCGAACCCCCGAATGCAGAGCAGTCTGATTTACAGTCAGATCCCTTTGGCCGCTTGGGTAACTCGCCAGAGCGCACCCGTCCGACTTCGACAGCCAACCGGGGGCACGAGAGACAAGCATACCTGTCGGAGGCGGGTGCAAGAAATCGGACCGTCAGCTGCCACTCACGCCGCGACCGGAGGCCTCCAGCGACTCGGGCGTCCGCAGGAGTCCGCCCTCTGCGCGACAGGTCGCGGCGGCGACATCCATCGCGCGCAGCAGCAGTGCGCGCCACTCCCCCAGGTCGGACGGAGACGCTGTGACCAGGCCCTCTGCGACGGCGGCGAGAGTCGCATCCCCCGCTCCGACGGTGTCGATCACCGCGCCGGGAAGCTGCGCGATGGGGGCGGAGACGATGCCGGCATCCGCGTCGATCGTGGCGCCGTCGGCACCCGCGGTCGCGAGGACGGCCGCAGCACCGAGGTCCCGCAGGCGCGCGCGCAGCGCGTCGAGGTCACCGTCGTAGAGGATCGCCGCATCATCCGCACCGACCTTGACGATGGCAGCCGAAGCCACGAGCTGTTCGAATCCGCGGACGAACTCCTCCCGGTCGCTGAGCATCCCGGCGCGCGGGTTGGGATCGATCGCGACGCGTGCGTCTCCCAGGGCATCGCTCAGTGCGTCGACCTCTGCCGGCACATCGAAGGGGAAGCAGCTGATCGCGACGAGCCCGGCGTCGGCGATCGCCTGACGAGCGTCGTCGGAGTATCGGATGCTGCGTCTCTGGGCGGCCTCGTTGAAGACGTACTGCGGTTCGCCGTCGGCCGCCCGCTGCACGATCGCGCGGGACGAGCCGAGGGGGGCCTCACTCCCTATCAGGCGCACACCGTGGTCGGACAGGTACTCGCGGATGTGCGCGCCTGCCTCGTCCTCCCCGACCATGGCGATCAGCGTCGTCTCGACTCCCAGCCGCCGCAGTCCGACGGCGACGTTGAGTGCCGCACCGCCCACGAGCTCGCGGACGCCGGAATCGTCGCGGATCTCATCGATCAAGGCATCGCCGATCACGACAACGGAACCGGCGGAAGAAGTCTGATTGCTCACCCGCCGACACTATCGTGGCGCCGTGCACCGACGGGCTGCATCGCGTTCCTCTCCCGTCGCGCCGCCGACGAGCAGTACGGTGTGGACATGAAGCCCCGACTCGCCGGCGCTGCCGCCGCGTTCCTCCTCCTCGTCGTTCTGACGGCCTGCACCCCGCAGGCAGGCGATGGCGGGGACCCTTCGCCCAGCCCCACGGAAGGCCACACGGCAGGCAGTGAGGAGACCAGCACCCCGTCGCCCACCCCCACCCCGACGACCGCTCCCGTCGCCCTGCCGACCGACTGTCGTGCGATCTTGTCGGAAGCCGTGCTGGCCGAACTCGGCGACATCCCTCTCAACGACGCCGCCTTCGGGCCTTCGGGAGTGGGCGCTGACGGTGCCCTCACCTGCAATTGGGCGGACCCGCGTGCAGACACCACGCGACTCACGACGACGATCTCGCGGATGAACCGCGGGCCCGCGCTCGACAAGCTCAATGCGCTCGCCGACGACGAGGGCTTCTCCTGTTTCACGCCGGACGGCGGCACGCGCTGCGAGAAGACCTGGCCGAACGAGCAGTACCCCGTGACCGACGGCCGCACGCTGTTCTGGCGTGATGATGTGCTCATCGACACGCGCTACACGAACCTTGCGCCGACCGGTTACACCTCGAGCATCGTGGAGCACATCTTCGGCTGACGTCCAACGCGCTCCGCGCGTGTCAGGGTCCTCCGCCGACTGCACGGCTTCTCGACGAGTGCACGGCTCGGCGACACACGTCACCCGTGCGCTCGGCAGCTTCCCGTGCACTCGCGCCACGTCGCACACCGCCGGGCACGCAGAAGGCCCCAGGCGAGTCGCCTGGGGCCTTCTGCGTCATTCAGTACTCAGTACTGCGGCTCTCGCCTCGATCAGTTGTAAGTACCGGGGGTGATGTCGTCCGTCGAGAACGCGTCGAAGTCGACGTAGCCGAAGTCACCGTCGGCGTACGCACCGTCGGATGCGAAGATCCGGTTCGGGTAGCGCTCGCTCTTGGCTTCCTCGGTGGCCTCGACCGTGACGTCGCGGTACTTCGAGAGACCGGTTCCGGCGGGGATGAGCTTACCGATGATGACGTTCTCCTTGAGACCGACCAGCGGGTCGCGCTTGCCCTGCATCGCAGCCTCGGTGAGCACGCGGGTCGTCTCCTGGAAGGAGGCGGCCGACAGCCACGATTCGGTCGCGAGCGACGCCTTCGTGATACCCATCAGCTCCGGACGGCCGGACGCGGGACGCTTGCCCTCTGCCACAGCCTCGCGGTTGATCGACTGGTAGCGCTTGAGGTCGACCATCTCACCCGGGAGCAGGGTCGTGTCGGCGTGATCGACGACGGTGACCTTGCGGAGCATCTGACGGACGATGACCTCGATGTGCTTGTCGTGGATCGGCACACCCTGCGAGCGGTACACGCCCTGGACGCCGCCGACGAGGTAACGCTGCACCTCGCGAGCACCCATGACACGCATGATCTCCTTGGGGTCGAGCGTGCCCACCAGGATCGGCTGACCGACCGTGACGTGCTGCCCGTCCTCGACGAGAAGCGTCGCACGCTTCAGCACCGGGTAGATGACCGGCTCGTCACCGCTGTCGGGCGTGAGGATGACCTTCTTGCCCTTGTCGGTCTCGTCGATCGCGATGCGGCCATCGGCCTCGGCGATCGGCGACGCGCCCTTGGGGGTACGCGCCTCGAAGAGCTCCTGCACACGAGGAAGACCCTGCGTGATGTCATCCGCCGATGCCGAACCACCCGTGTGGAAGGTACGCATCGTCAGCTGGGTACCGGGCTCACCGATCGACTGGGCCGCGATGATGCCGACGGCCTCGCCGATGTCGACGGTCTTGCCGGTCGCGAGCGAACGGCCGTAGCACTGCGCGCAGACACCGACGGCGGAGTCGCAGGTCAGGACCGAGCGCACCTTGATGCTCTCGACACCGAGCCCGACGAGCTTGTCGATCAGCACGTCACCCACGTCGTCACCGGCCGAGGCGAGAACCTCGCCCGACTCGCTCACGACATCGGAGGCCAGCGTACGAGCGAACACCGAGTTCTCGACGTTCGCGTCGCGCACGAGCTCACCCTGCGAGTTCGGAGCGGCGATCGGGAGCTCGAGGCCCTTCGACGTGCCGCAGTCCTCTTCGCGGATGATGACGTCCTGCGAGACATCCACCAGACGACGGGTCAGGTAACCCGAGTCGGCGGTACGCAGAGCGGTGTCGGCCAGACCCTTGCGGGTACCGTGCGTCGCGATGAAGTACTCCGCAACCGACAGACCCTCGCGGTACGAGGAGATGATCGGACGCGGGATGATCTCACCCTTGGGGTTGTTCACCAGACCACGCATACCGGCGATGTTCCGGATCTGCAGCCAGTTACCACGAGCACCCGACGACACCATGCGGTTGATGGTGTTGTCCTCGGGGAAGTTCGCCTTCATGGCGGCCTGGACCTCGTCGGTGGCCTCGGTCCAGATCTTGATGAGCTCCTGGCGACGCTCGGAGTCGGTCGTCAGACCCTTCTCGTACTGCGACTGGACCTTCGCGGCCTGCTTCTCGTAGCCGGCGACGATCTCCGCCTTGTTCGGCGGGGTGAGGATGTCGCTGAGGGCGACGGTCACACCGGAGCGCGTTGCCCAGTAGAAGCCGGCGTCCTTGATGCGGTCCAGCGAGGCAGCCGTCTCGACCTTGGGGTACTCCTCGGCCAGCTTGTTGACGATCTGCGACAGCTTGTTCTTGTCGGCCTGCTCGCGGACGAACGGGTAGCCCTTGGGCAGCGTGTCGTTGAAGATCGCCTGACCCAGCGAGGCGTCGACGAGACCGTGACGCTCGTAGCCCTCGGGAGCTTCGCCCTCGAGGAAGGTCAGACCGGGGATGCGGATGCGGATCTTCGCCTGCAGGTCGAGGGAACCCTCGTCCTTGGCCAGGATCGCCTCGCCCACGGAACCGAACGCACGACCCTCACCGGCAGCACCCTCCTTGACCGTGGTCAGGTGGTGCAGACCGATGATCATGTCCTGCGAAGGCAGGGTGACCGGACGGCCGTCAGACGGCTTCAGGATGTTGTTCGACGCGAGCATCAGCACGCGGGCCTCGGCCTGAGCCTCCACCGACAGCGGCAGGTGGACAGCCATCTGGTCACCGTCGAAGTCGGCGTTGAACGCCGCGCAGACGAGCGGGTGCAGCTGGATGGCCTTGCCCTCGACGAGCTGAGGCTCGAACGCCTGGATGCCCAGACGGTGCAGGGTGGGTGCACGGTTGAGCAGCACCGGACGCTCGCGGATGATCTCCTCGAGCACGTCCCAGACCTCAGGACGGGTGCGCTCGACGGCGCGCTTGGCCGCCTTGATGTTCTGCGAGTGACCGAGGTCGATCAGTCGCTTGATCACGAACGGCTTGAAGAGCTC
This sequence comes from Microbacterium sp. Cr-K32, assembly GCF_000708345.1. Taxonomy (NCBI): domain Bacteria; kingdom Bacillati; phylum Actinomycetota; class Actinomycetes; order Micrococcales; family Microbacteriaceae; genus Microbacterium; species Microbacterium sp. Cr-K32. Next base: position 24,034 of record NZ_JARD01000018.1, read on the forward strand.
CAGAGCCATCTGCTTGGGCAGACCGCACTGGTGCAGCTTCAGCTGCGGGCCGACGATGATGACCGAACGGCCCGAGTAGTCGACACGCTTTCCGAGCAGGTTCTGGCGGAAACGACCCTGCTTACCCTTCAGCATGTCGCTGAGGGACTTCAGGGCACGGTTGCCGGTACCGGTGACGGGACGACCACGGCGACCGTTGTCGAACAGTGCGTCGACGGCCTCCTGCAGCATGCGCTTCTCGTTGTTGACGATGATCTCGGGGGCACCGAGGTCGATCAGACGACGAAGACGGTTGTTGCGGTTGATCACACGGCGGTACAGGTCGTTCAGGTCGGAGGTCGCGAAGCGGCCACCGTCGAGCTGGACCATCGGGCGCAGCTCCGGCGGGATCACCGGGACGACGTCGAGGACCATCGCGGCCGGGCTCATGCCGGTCTCGAGGAACGAGCTGACGACCTTGAGGCGCTTGATCGCACGGATCTTGCGCTGGCCCTTGCCCTCGGAGATCTGCAGACGCAGGTTCTCCGCCTCGGCGACGAGGTCGAACGCCGCGAGACGACGCTGGATCGACTCGGCGCCCATGTAGGCCTCGAAGTACTGGCCGAAGCGGTCCTGCAGCTCGTGGAAGACGTCGTCCTCCGGGCGCAGAGCACCGACCTCGAGGGTGCGGAAGTCCTCCCACACGCGCTCCAGCTTCAGGATCGCCTCGTCGGCACCCTTGCGGATGAGCGACATCTCCTTCTCAGCGGCGTCCTTGACCTTCTTCTTGGCGTCGGCCTTGGCACCCTCTGCCTCGAGGGCAGCGAGCTCCTCCTCCAGCTTGGCCAGGCGCTCCGCGATCTTGGCATCGCGGCGGTCGCCGAGCGTCTTCAGCTCGAGGCGGATGTTGTTCTCCTGCGTGCCCAGGTCGCGGTGACGAGCTTCCTCGTCGACCGAGATGACCATGTAGGCGGCGAAGTAGATGACCTTCTCGAGGTCCTTCGGCGCCATGTCGAGCAGGTAGCCCAGACGCGAGGGCACGCCCTTGAAGTACCAGATGTGGGTGACGGGAGCGGCGAGCTCGATGTGACCCATGCGCTCACGACGGACGGAGCTCTTGGTGACCTCCACGCCGCAGCGCTCGCAGACGATGCCCTTGAAGCGGACGCGCTTGTACTTGCCGCAGGCGCACTCCCAGTCGCGGGACGGGCCGAAGATCTGCTCTCCGAAGAGACCATCCTTCTCCGGCTTCAGGGTGCGGTAGTTGATGGTTTCGGGCTTCTTGACCTCGCCGTAGGACCACGCGCGGATGTGGTCTGCGGTCGCCAGGCCGATGCGAAGCTCATCGAAAGTTGTGGACTCGAGCACTAGTTCTCCTGTGTCGGAAATTCTTTTTGAGAAGTCTGCTTCGGTGGGCCCGGAACGCGTGTCCCGGGCCCCCGAAGGATTAGATCTCGTCGATCGAGGCGGCCTCGAAGCGGCTGGAGATGTTGATACCGAGCTCTTCTGCGGCGCGGAACGCCTCATCGTCGGTGTCGCGGAGGTTCACCAGCGTGCCGTCGGCCGAGAGGACCTCGACGTTCAGGCAGAGCGACTGCATCTCCTTCATGAGCACCTTGAAGGACTCGGGGATGCCGGGCTCCTGGATGTTCTCGCCCTTGACGATCGCCTCGTACACCTTGACGCGGCCGAGGATGTCGTCGGACTTGATCGTGAGGAGCTCCTGGAGCGCGTATGCGGCGCCGTAGGCCTCGAGGGCCCACACCTCCATCTCACCGAAGCGCTGTCCACCGAACTGCGCCTTACCACCGAGCGGCTGCTGGGTGATCATCGAGTACGGACCCGTGGAACGTGCGTGGATCTTGTCGTCGACCAGGTGGTGCAGCTTCAGGATGTACATGTAGCCGACCGAGATCGGGGCCGGGAACGGCTCGCCGGAGCGGCCGTCGAACATCTGGGCCTTTCCGCTGGAGTCGATCAGACGGACACCGTCGCGCGTCGGGATGGTCGCGTCGAGGAGACCGGCGATCTCCTCCTCGCTCGCACCGTCGAACACCGGGGTGGCGACCTTCGTGCCGGGAGCGGCCTCGAATGCCTGCTCCGGCAGACGGGCTGCCCACTCCGGAGTGCCTTCGACCTTCCAGCCCTGCTTCGCGATCCACCCGAGGTGGGTCTCGAGGACCTGGCCGAAGTTCATTCGACCGGGGATGCCGAGCGGGTTCAGGACGATGTCGACCGGGGTGCCGTCCGCCATGAACGGCATGTCCTCGATCGGGAGGATCTTCGCGATGACACCCTTGTTGCCGTGACGGCCGGCGAGCTTGTCACCCTCGGTGATCTTGCGCTTCTGGGCGATGTAGACCACGACGCGGCGGTTGACGCCGGAGCCGAGCTCGTCGTCGCCGTCCTCGGCGTTGAACTCCTTGACCGCGATGATCGTGCCCTGCTCGCCGTGAGGCACCTTCAGGGACGTGTCGCGGACCTCGCGGCTCTTCTCGTTGAAGATCGCGCGGAGCAGACGCTCCTCGGCCGACAGCTCGGTCTCACCCTTCGGCGTGACCTTGCCGACGAGGATGTCGCCGGGGCGGACCTCGGCGCCGATGCGGATGATGCCGCGCTCGTCGAGGTCCTTCAGCAGCTCCGGGCTGACGTTGGGGAGGTCACGGGTGATCTCCTCCTTGCCGAGCTTGGTGTCGCGGGCATCGACCTCGTACTCCTCGATGTGGATCGAGGAGAGGGTGTCGTCCTTCACCAGGTCCTGGCTCAGGATGATCGCGTCCTCGAAGTTGTAACCCTCCCACGTCATGAAGGCGACGAGGAGGTTCTTTCCGAGGGCCAGCTCGCCGTTCTCGGTGGCGGGGCCATCGGCGATGACCTCTCCGACCTCGACGCGCTCACCGGCGTTGACGACGACCTTCTGGTTGTACGACGTGCCCTGGTTGGAGCGGTCGAACTTGCGGAGGTGGTACTCCTGCGTCCCGCCCTCGTCGAGCATGACGACGACGCGGTCTGCGGAGACCTCGGAGACGACACCGGCCTTGTCGGCGGTGAGCACGTCACCGGCGTCGATGGCCGTGTAGCCCTCCATACCGGTTCCGACGAGCGGCGAGTCGCTGCGCAGCAGCGGCACAGCCTGACGCTGCATGTTGGCACCCATGAGGGCGCGCTGTGCGTCGTCGTGCTCGAGGAACGGCACGAGCGAGGTCGCGACCGACACCATCTGGCGCGGGGAGACGTCGATGTAGCCGATGTCCTCCGGGAGGAACATGTCGACCTCGCCGCTGCCGCCCTTGGGGCGCGCCAGCACGTGGCTCTCGATGAAGCGACCCTTGGCATCGAGCGGCGCGTTGGCCTGCGCGATGTTGAAGTCGACCTCTTCGGAAGCCGTGAGGTAGTCGATGTGCTCGGTGACGACGCCACCCTCGACCTTGCGGTACGGGGTCTCGATGAAACCGAACGAGTTGATGCGCGCGAAGGTCGCGAGAGCACCGATCAGACCGATGTTCGGGCCTTCAGGCGTCTCGATCGGGCACATGCGGCCGTAGTGCGAGGGGTGGACGTCACGGACCTCGACGCCGGCGCGGTCACGGGAGAGACCACCCGGGCCCAGCGCGGAGAGACGACGCTTGTTCGTCAGACCGGCGAGCGGGTTGTTCTGGTCCATGAACTGCGACAGCTGCGACGTTCCGAAGAACTCCTTGATCGCGGCGACGACGGGGCGCACGTTGATCAGGGTCTGCGGGGTGATCGCCTCGATGTCCTGCGTGGTCATGCGCTCGCGGACGACGCGCTCCATGCGGGACAGACCGGTGCGGACCTGGTTCTGGATCAGCTCGCCGACCGCGCGGATGCGACGGTTGCCGAAGTTGTCGATGTCGTCGGTCGCGAGACGGATCTCGGCCTTCTTGCCGCCGCGGATGCCCGTGAAGGTCTCCTCGGTGCCGGCGTGCAGGCGCACCAGGTACTTGATCGTGGCCACGATGTCCTCGACGGTCAGCACCGAGGAGGTCAGCGGCTGGTCCAGGCCCAGCTTGTGGTTGATCTTGTAACGACCGACCTTGGCCAGGTCGTAGCGCTTCGGGTTGAAGTAGAAGTTGTCCAGGAGCGCGCGGGCGGCCTCGGCGGCGACCTGCTCGCCCGGACGGAGCTTGCGGTAGATGTCGCGGAGCGCATCTTCCTTGGTGACGATCGTGTCCTTCGCGAGCGTCTCCTCGATCGAGGTGTAGCCGGCGAACTCGGCGAGGATCTCCTCGCTGGTCATGCCCAGTGCCTTGAGGAAGACGGTGACCGACTGCTTGCGCTTGCGGTCGACGCGCACGCCCACCTGGTCGCGCTTGTCGATCTCGAACTCGAGCCATGCACCACGGCTCGGGATGACGCGCGCCGACACGATGTCCTTGTCGGACGTCTTGTCGGGGGTCTTGTCGAAGTAGACACCCGGCGAACGCACGAGCTGCGACACGACGACGCGCTCGGAGCCGTTGATGATGAACGTGCCCTTGTCGGTCTGCAGCGGGAAGTCGCCCATGAAGACCGTCTGGGTCTTGATCTCACCCGTGAGGTGGTTCATGAACTCGGCCTCGACGTACAGCGGAGCGGCGTAGGTCTTGCCACGCTCCTTGCACTCCTCGATCGAGTACTTCTCCGGCTCGAGGTAGGGGTTCGTGAACGACAGCTGCATCGTCTCGCCGAGGTCCTCGATCGGAGAGATCTCCTCGAAGATCTCGCCCAGACCGCTGTTCTCGTTGACGTCGGTGCGACCCTGCTTCTTGGCCTCGGCCACGCGCGCCTTCCAGGCGTCGTTGCCGACCAGCCAACCGAAGGACTCGGTCTGCAGGGCGAGAAGGTCAGGGACCGTCAGCGTGTCGGAGATCTTGGCGAACGAAAGACGGGAAGCTCCGCGTCCGTTCTTGGTGGTGGTGGATGTGGATGCGTTGCGAGCAGCAGCCAAGGGAATAACCTCCGTGAGCCCCGCAGGGCTTCTCGATTCCTTTGTCGTCAGGTGGAGTGTGCGCCCGGGAACTCGACAGATGCCGACCACCATATGAGGGCAGGGAGAAACGAGCGCAACTACTAACTATACGCACGATTATGCGACATGGCAAGCGCAGTCCTTGACCAATCTCGGAAGCTGCGGTATGAGTCTCCGATCGCCGGACCGGAACACATGCGGCCCGGCGATCGGAGGAGGTGATCTCAGGACGCGATGCCCAGCTCGTTGCCGGGGATCGACGCCAGCAGACGCCGCGTGTACGGGTCACGGGGATTCGTGAAGATCTCCTCCGACGTCGCCGCCTCCACGAGCCTGCCGTCCTTCATGACGCACACGTAGTCGCTGATCAGCCGCACCACCGCGAGGTCGTGCGAGATGAACAGGTAGCTCAGGCCGTACTCCCGCTGCAGGTCGCCGAGCAGCTTCAGGATCTGGTCCTGCACCAGCACATCGAGCGCCGACACCGGCTCGTCGCAGACGATCAGATCGGGCGAGAGGGCCAGGGCACGGGCGATCGCGACACGCTGTCGCTGGCCGCCGGACAGCTCGGACGGATACCGCCGCAGCATCGACTGCGGCAGGGCCACGTCGTCGAGCAGCTGCCGCACGCGCTTGCGCCGATCGGCGCCGCTCCCCCGCTTGTAGAACTCCAGCGGCTCGGCGATCAGGCGCTCGATCGTGAACATCGGGTTCAGGCTCGAGTACGGATCCTGGAAGATCGGCTGCACCTGCTGCCGGAACTCCTTCGTCTCCGCCCGGCTCAGCGACGCGATGTCCTTGCCCTCGTAGCGGATCAGCCCGCTCGTCGGCTCGATCACCTTCAGCAGCATCCGCGCGGTCGTGGTCTTGCCGGAACCGGACTCGCCCACGATCGCGACCGTCTCCCCGCGCGGGATCACCAGCGACACGTCGTCGACGGCCACGAAATCCTCGCCGCGGCCCCGCACCGGGTACACCTTGGTGAGGTTCTCGATCTCGACGATGTTGTCCGCGGGGGCCGCCTCAACGACGGCATCGGCATCGGCGACAGCATCGGCATCGGCCGCCCGTTCCCGGGTCCGGAAGGCCTCGGGCCGCAGGCGTGCCGCCGCGACGGACGGGGCCGCCTTCACGAGCGACTGCGTGTACGGATGCTGCGGGTCCTCCAGGATCTGGCGCGCATCGCCCTGCTCCACCACCTTGCCGCGGTGCATCACGATCACCCGCTCCGCACGCTCGGCGGCGAGGCCCAGGTCGTGCGTGATGAGCAGCACCGCCGTGCCCAGCTCGCGCGTCATCTGCCCGATCTGATCGAGGATCGTCTGCTGCACCGTGACGTCGAGCGCGCTGGTGGGCTCGTCGGCGATCAGCAGTCGCGGCTTGCACGCCAGACCGATCGCGATGAGCGCACGCTGGCGCATGCCGCCGGAGAACTCGTGCGGGTACTGCTTCGCCCGCCGCGCCGGATCGGGAAGGCCCGCGGCGGTCAGCGCCTCGACCACCTTCGCCTGCACGTTCTGTCGGGTGGCGAGGCCATGCGCGAGCAGCGTCTCCGCCACCTGCGTGCCGATCTTCGCCACCGGGTTCAGGTTCGACATCGGGTCCTGCGGCACGAGACCGATGTCACGACCGCGGATCGTGCGCAGTTCGTGCTCGGGTGACCGCGAGATCTCCTTGCCGTCGAGCCGGATGCTGCCGGACGCGATCCGGCCTCCCCCGGCGAGCAGTCCGATGATGGCCATCGCGGTGGTGGACTTGCCCGAGCCGGACTCCCCCACGATCGCGACGGTCTCGCCGGGACGGATCTCGAGGTCGACGCCTTCGACGGCGTGCACGACGCCGTCCATGGTGGCGAAGTCCACGGCCAGTCCCTGGACCGACAGCAACGGTTCGGTCGACATCTGCTTCTCCTTCGCGGCGCTCACGGCACCGTCGTCCCGCGCGTTCATCGCGCCCTCGTCCGGGGGTCCATCGCCTCGCGCAGCGCTTCACCCAGCAGGGTGAAGCCGAGCGCCGTGACGGCGATGCAGATACCGGGGAGGAAGGCGAGCCAGGGCGCGATGGCGAGCTCGGCCTGCGCGTAGGTGAGCATGCGCCCCCACTCCGCCGTCTCGGGCCGTCCGCCGCCGAGGCCGAGGAACGACAGCGCCGCCGCATCGATGACCGCGGTGGCGAGCGTCAGGGTGCCCTGAACGATCACGGGTCCGATCGCGTTCGGCAGCACGTGCGACATGGTGATCTTGCCGCGACCCAGACCGAGCGTCTGCGCCGAGAGCACGTAGTCGCTGGAGCGCTGCTGCAGCATGGAGGCGCGCAGCAGCCGGGCGAAGATCGGCACCTGGGAGGCCCCGATCGCGATCATGATGGCGAACGGGGTCTGCCCGAGGATCGCGGCGATCGACACCGCCAGCAGCAGGTTCGGCACCGAGAGGATGATGTCGACGATGCGCATGATGAGCGTGTCGACCCAGCCGCCGAACGTGCCGGCGAGCAGGCCGAGGATCATGCCGCCGACCAGGCCCATGGCCGTGGAGATGACGCCGATCATGAGAGACGCCTGCGCGCCCCAGATGAGCTTGGACAGCACGTCGCCGCCGAAGCGGTCGAGGCCCAGCGGGAACTGCGGCAGCTCCCCCGGTCCCGGGATGTAGGTCGGCGTGATGTACTTCGCACCCGGCAGCGCCGTCTCCGGGTAGGGAGCGATCAGGGGCGCGAGCGCGGCGATGAGCAGGAACGCCACGACGATGGCCGCGCCGATCCATGCCGTCGGGTTTCGGCGGAGGCGGCGGAACACGTCCCGCCAGAAGCCGCCGGAGCCGTTCTTCAGATCGGCCTGGGCGATGGCGACGGTGTCGATGCTGCCGCCGCTCTCCGCGGAGGGGCCCTGGGCGGGCGGGAGCGCGATGGTCATGCGACCGCCTCCTTTCGGACGATGGGGAGGGACATCACTGCACCCTCACTCTCGGGTCGATGAAGCTGTAGGAGACATCGACCGCCAGGTTGATCAGCGCGTACGCGATCGCGATGAAGATGATGAAACCCTGGAGGACCGGGAAGTCCCTGGTGAAGATCGCTCTCGCCAGGAACGAGCCGATTCCGGGGAAGGCGAACACCGTCTCGGTGAGCACCGCCCCCGAGATCAGGAGCCCGGTCTGCAGGCCGATCGTGGTGATCACCGGGAGCATGGCGTTGCGCAGGATGAAGCGGTTTCGCAACGTCGGCGATCCGACACCCTTCGCGCGGCCGGTGCGCACGTAGTCGGCGTTCTGCACTTCCAGGACGCTGGCCCTGGTGATGCGGACGATGATCGCGAGCGGGATGGTACCGAGCGCGAGTGCCGGGAGGATCAGGTGCAGGATCGCATCCCATGCGGCATCGAACTCGCCGGTGATGATGCCGTCCCACACATAGAACCCGGTGGGATGGGTCGCGTCTATTCGTGGATTCTGGCGCCCGTCCGACGGCAGCCATCCCAGCTGGACCGCGAAGACGTACTTCAGGATGAACGCGAGGAAGAACACCGGGATGGTGATGCCGATCAGGCTCAGCACCACCGACGCGTGGTCGGTGAACTTCCCGTGGCGGCGGGCGGCCCAGTACCCCAGCGGGATGCCGATGCCCACCGCGAAGATAAGCGCCATGACGCTCAGCTCCAGCGTCGCGGGGAACCGGCGGAGGAACTCCTCCGTCACCGGTCGGTTGGTCTGGATGGAGGTGCCGAAGTCTCCCTGCAGGAGGCGTCCGATCCAGATGAAGTACTGCTCGATGAGGGGCTTGTCGAAGCCGTAGAGCTCGTTGACTCTCGCGACGGCCTCGGGTGTGGCCTTCTCGCCGAGCAGGGCGACCGCGGGGCCGCCGGGGAGGGCCCTGACCCAGGCGAACAGCAGGATGCTGAGCCCGAACAGGGTGGGGATGAGGAACAGCAGTCGCCTGCCGATGGTGCGCAGCACGAAGATCTCCGTCGATCAGAAGGTACGCCGTTCCCCCGGTCCCGCCGAATGCGCGGGACCGGGAGAGCGTCGTATCAGGTGGTCAGGCCTACTTGGTGAGGACGATGTCCGTGAAGACCTCGTCGTTCACCGGGCTGGCGGGATAGCTCTTCACGCGCGGGTCGAACGCCAGGGTCGGCGCCGGGTGCGCGAGCGGGACGCCCGGGATGAACTGGGCGACCATCTCGTTGATCTCCTCGTAGAGCGCCGTCTGGTCCTCGAGGTTGGAGACGCCGCGCGCCTCGTTCAACTTCTGGAACAGCTCGGGGTTGTCGAAGCCCCACTCGGAGCTCTGCTGGCCGAAGAAGACGCCGACGAAGTTGTCGGTGTCGTTGTAGTCGCCGGTCCAGCCGAGCAGGTGGATGCCGTGGTCCGAGGTGCCGGTGGTGCGGTCGAGGTACTCGACCCACTCCTCCGAGACCGGGGTGGTCTCGACGCCGACCTCGGAGAGCTGCGACGACAGCACCGTGAAGATCTGCTCGGGGTCCGGCATGTAGGGACGCGAGACGTTGACCGGGTAGTTGAAGGTGAGCTTCAACGGGTTCGCTTCGGTGTAGCCCGCCTCGGCCAGCAGCGACTTGGCCTTCTCGGGGTCGTAGTCGTAGGTCGTGACATCGGGGTTGTATCCGTTGACGACCTCGGGCACGAACTCGATCGCCTTCTGCGTGCCCTCCGGCAGCACCTGGCTGATCAGCGCATCCTTGTCGACCGCGTACGAGAGGGCCTCACGGACCTTCGGGTCCTGCAGCTCCGGGACCGCCTGGTTGAAGGCGAGGTAGAGGATCGTGAACGGCGGACGCGACACCATGGTGAAGCCGTCGTCCTCGAGCGCCTTGGTATCAGCGGGGCCGACCAGGTCGTAGCCGTCGATCGATCCGGACTCGAGCGCCTGGCGGCGAGCGGTCGGGTCGTCGATCGTGCGGAAGATGATCTCGTCGACCTGTCCCTTGTCTCCCCAGTACCCGTCATACGACTTGAGCGTGACCTGCTCGCCCGGTGCCCATTCCTCGAAGGCGTAGGGCCCGGTGCCGACGGGGTGACCCATCGCGTACTCGGAGAGCTGCGGGGCCTCGGCGGAGCCGCTGACCTCATCCGCGCCGAACTCCTGCATCGCCGAGGGGCTCTGCATGGCGAAGGCCGGCAGCGAGAGCGAGGCGACGAAGCCGGCGAACGGCTTGTTCAGCTCGATCGTGACCGAGTTCTCGCCGTCGGGGGTGCAGGACTTGTACACGGCGTCCGCCGCGTTCGAGGCGTACCCCTTGAAGAGCTTGTTGTAGTAGTAGCCGAAGGCCTCGGACGCGGCGAGCCCCGTCCAGTTGAACCAGCGGTCGAAGTTCACGCAGACGGCCTCGGCGTTGAACGGCGTGCCGTCCTGGAACGTGACGTCCTTCTTCAGCTCGAAGGTATGGGACATGCCGTCCTCGGACGACTCCCACGACTCGGCGAGGAGCGGTGCCGGGTCGGCGGTACCGGGCTCGGTGCCGACGAGACCTTCGAAGATCTGACGCGAGACGCGGAAGCTCTCGCCGTCCTGCGCGAAGGCGGGGTCGAGACTCGCCGGGTCGGAGGAGGCGGCGAAGACGAACGTGCCGTCGACGTCGCCGGAACCTTCAGACCCTTCGTCACCACGCTCGCTGGCGACACAGCCCGCGAGGGCGAGCGCAGCGATCGTGGCTCCGGTTACGGCGATGAGTCCTCGCCGACGCTTGACTGATTGGTGCATTGTGTGACCTTCCCTGTCGGGCGCTTCGTTGCGCGTCCCGAGGCTTCTTCGCCTCGGGGACGGTGATGACTCGACGGTACCCAGCAGATCCTCAGATGCCAAACGCATCCATGTTGCAATCCGATATCGGCGCAGCCCGCGCCGATCCGGTAGTGTCCAGATCGTGCCAGACACCACCCCGCTCGCCGTCTGCTTCGGCGAGGGCATGGTCGCCCTCGTCGCCGCCACTGCCGGTCCGCTCGAGGACTGCCGGACCTTCCACCGCTCCCTCGCGGGCGCCGAGTGGAACACCGCGATCGCCCTGGCCTCGGCGGGCATCCGCACCTCGGTCCTCTCCCGTGTGGGCGACGACGGATTCGGACGCTTCCTCCTCGCCGAGCTGCACGCCCATGACGTCGACGCCTCCGCGGTCGAAGTCGACGGCGACGCGCCCACCGGCCTCTACGTGAAAGAACTCTCGGCCCGTGACGACGGAGCGGTCGACGGCACCATGCATTATTACCGTGCCGGCTCCGCCGCCGCAGCCCTCTCACCGCAGACGCTGACCACACCGGCGGCATCCGCCCTCCTCGCCGATGCCGCACTCGTGCACACCTCGGGCATCACGCCGGCGCTCTCTGCCTCGGCGCTCGCGGCCCAGGAGGCCCTGTTCGCGGATCGACGATCCGACCGGCTGCTCAGCTTCGACCTGAACTGGCGCCCGGCGCTCTGGCGCGGCCGCGAGGCGGAGGGCAGGAGGATCGTCTCCGACTTCGCACGCCGGGCCGACGTCGTGTTCTGCACCAGGCCCGACGCGGAAGCCGTGTTCGGGACGAGCGATCCGCAGCAGCTGCGTGCGCTCTTCCCTGAGCCGCGGTATCTGCTCGTCACCGATTCGAGCGGGGCCGTGGCGTTCGACCGCACGGAGACCGCCGAGAGCGACGCGCTGGACGCACCCGTGGTGGAGACCATCGGGGCCGGAGATGCCTTCGCGGCCGGCTTCCTCGCCGGGATCCTCACCGGCCTGTCGCTGGCGGGGAGCGTCGCCCGAGGGCACCGCATCGCGACGCGTGCCCTGGTGAGCACGCGCGATCACGTGGACTGAGGCGCGTCGCCGCGGACGGAGAGATCCCCGCGGGGAGGAACAGCTACGCCCACAACTCCGCCTCACGCAGCGGCCTCCGCCCGACGAGGCGGATACCGATCATCAGGTGCGGCGTCGTGTGGGAACGGCGTCGTGGGTCCGCTGAAGCGAGACCGCAACCGGTTCGCCGCGGTGCTGCACGACACGCACGAACAGCACGTCGACGAGCGCGAGCTGAGCGATACGGCTCGACATCGCGGCCATCCGGAACGGCGATTCGTGCGCGTGCGTGAGCAGCACGACATCCGCTGCGAGCGCCAGCGGCGAGTCCGGTGCGCTGGTGACCGCCACGGTGAGGGCTCCGGCATCGCGCGCGACTTCGAGGGCACGCAGCGTCTCCGCGGTCTCTCCGCCGTGGGAGAACGCGATCGCCACATCGTCGGCTGTCCGCAGCGAAGCCGTCGTGACCGCGAGATGCGGGTCCGCCGAGTGCGACACGGAGCATCCGATACGTGACAGCTTCAATTGCAGGTCCTGCGCCGTCAGCGACGACGCCGCCTGACCGAAGAGGTCGATGTGCCGCGCGTCGACCACGGCGCGGGCGACCCGATCGAGGGCGAGAGGGTCGAGCGCCAGGGCGGTCTTCTCTATGGCGTCGATCTCCTGCGCAGCGAGCTTGGCGGCGATCGCCGCTGGACCGTCGTCGGGATCGATCGCCGTGGTGTCCAGACCGAACCGGGCCTGCTGCGCCTGTTCCAGGGTGACCGCGCGGGCGACCGCGACCCTGAGCTCCCGGTACCCGCTGTATCCGAGCGCCTGGGCGTACCGGGCGACCGTCGACAGCGACGTGTGGCAGAGCTGGGCGAGATCGTTGATCGCCAGGTCGACGACGAGTGTCGGGTCTCCCAGGATCGTCTCCGCGACGCGCGCTTCGGCGGCGCTCACCTTGGGAAGTGAGCGCCGCACCCGAGCGAGAACGTCGTCGTCCATGGAGGGAATCCCGTCTCAGCCGGCGCTGGTCATCCTCTGCTGCACCGGGAACCGTCCCAGGAGTGCTTCACGCGCCGTCTGCGCACCGAGCCTACTGGCTGCGGCGACCTCGATCGTCGGCAGCGGCAGCGGATTCGCCGTGGGGAGGCCGACGTTGACGACGACAGCACGAGGATCACGCACAGCGGCGCGCTCGACGAGTGCACGCTGCGCGGCGTCCGTGTCGGGACGATCGATCAGCAGCACCGTCGTGCCTGCGGCTGCGGAGACCTCGTCGATCACGCGGTCCTGTTCGGAGACCGGGGCGGATGCCACGTCGAGGCGCACCCGCAGGCCATCTCCGGCCAGCGCACTCGCGACGTACGACCCCGCGCTGTCGACGGCGAGCGTCGAGCGTCGACGTGCGTCGATGACGGCGAGTTCGGACGTCGCCTGCGGGGCGTCGCCGGAGACGGTCACCACGCGGCGCACGATCTCCGCCGCGTCGAAGGCCTCGATCTGCTCGTGCGTCTGCTCCGCAGCGACGCGGAGCTTGGCGGCGAGGGATGCGACCCTGGCTGCCGCCTCCTCGACACGCGCCCGCGAGAGCGAACCGTCGCGCAGCGCGGCGACGATCCCGTCTCTGGCGGCGCGGAAGTCCTGCTCGTCCTGGTCGGGAAGAGCGGCATCACCCGGATTCGTCGGGTTCCCGATGCAGAGGAGGTCGGCTCCGGCAGCGAGCGCCTTGGCTGCTCCCCCGCCGAGTCCGACCGTCTCACGGATCGCGGCCATGTCGAGGGCGTCCGTGATGATGACGCCGTCGTAGCCCCAGTCGCGCAGCATGCCGAGCACACGCGGGTTGAGGGTGGCGGGCTGCTCGCCCCACGCCGGAACCACGATGTGCGCGGTCATGACGGCATCCACACCGGCATCGATCGCGGCACGGAAGGGTTCGAGGTGCACCCGTTCGAACTCGTCGAGATCCAGAGTGATCTCGGGGAGCGCGTGGTGCGAGTCCATGTGGGTGTCGCCGTGGCCCGGGAAATGCTTGACGCAGGCGGCCACCGCCCCGTCCTGGATACCGTCGATCGTCGCCACCACGTGCCGTGAGACGAGCGCCTCGTCAGCGCCGAAGGCCCGCACGCCGATCACCGGGTTGCGAGGATCGGTGTTGACGTCGGCGACCGGACCGAGCACCACGTTGGCCCCGACGGCGCGCACCCGACGCGCGAGTTCGGCGCCGGTCTTCTCCGACGCGACGAGGTCGTCGAGCAGACCGAGCTGGGCGGCACCCGGAACCGTCGAGCCCGTGGCGGACTCGAGCCGGGTGACGCTGCCGCCCTCCTCGTCGATGCCGATCAGGGCGTCGGGGTTCGCGTCGAGGATCGCGGCACTGAGGGCGGGAAGACGCGCGCCGACGTTCTGCCCGAAGTACACGACCCCGGCCAGTCCGTCGCGCAGCTCGTCGCGGAGCCACTCCGGAGCTTCCGTGCCGAAGAAGCCCGGCCACAGCACGCCGTTCGCGAGGCGTTCGAGGTCGTCGGTCATCCCTTCACCGCTCCCGCCACCATGCCGGAGGCGAGCTTGCGCTGCACCAGCACGAAGAAGATCATGACGGGCACGGTGATGATCGTCGACGCGGCCATGATGCTGCCCCAATCGTTGGAGTGCAGACCGAAGAACGACTTCAGACCGATCGAGACCGTGTACTGGTCGGTCTGAGCCCCCAGGATCGTCATCGCGAAGATGAACTCGTTCCAGGCGGTGATGAAGCTGAAGATACTGGTCGCCACGAGGCCGGGCATGACCAGCGGCAGCAGCACCGAGCGGAACATGCGCCACCAGCTCGCGCCGTCGATGTATGCGGCCTCTTCGAGCTCGACCGGAACGGCGGCGACGAAGCCGCGGAGCATCCAGATGCCGAACGCGAGCGACAGCGCGACGTAGACGACCATCAGGCCGAGGATGCTGTTGAGCAGGCCGAGGCTCTTCACCTGCAGGAACAGCGGGATGACGAGCGCCTCGAGCGGCACCATCTGCACGATCAGGATCATCATCAGGATCGTGGTGCGGAACTTGAACTTGAATCGCGCCACCGCGACGGCCGCGAGGAGGCACACGAGGGCGCTCACGAGGACCGTGACGAGCGCCACGATGGCCGAGTTGCGCAGGTAGGTGCCGAATCCGCCGTCGGTGAGCACGAAGGCGAAGTTGTCCCAGGTGAACTCCTGCGGGAGCAGCGACTGCCCACCACTGGAGGCCTTGCCGTCGAACGCGCTGGAGACCATCCAGTAGACGGGGAACAGCGTGAAGATCAGGACCGCGGCGACCGCGATTCCGATTCCGATGCGGGAGCGGAGCCTCGGACGCGGGTTCACAGCTCGTCCTCCTTCATGAGGGAGCGGATGTAGACGATCGTGATGCCGATCAGCACCAGCGTGAGCAGCACGGCGAGGGCCGCACCGAAGCCGTAGCGGTTCTGGCCGAAGGACTCCACATACGACCAGACGCCGAGGTTGAGCACCTGACGGTTGCCACCCCCACCGCCGGGCATCAGGTACACCTGCGCGAAGACCTTGAAGTCCCAGATGGTCGACAGGATGATCACGACCGAGAAGACGGGCTTGAGCGTGGGGAAGATGATCTTCCAGAATCGACGCCAGGCGCCGGCACCGTCGAGAGCGGCGGCCTCGAGCATCTCCTTCGAGACACCGAGCAGGCCGGCCAGCACCGTGATGGCGACGAACGGGAAGCCGTGGTGCACCACGTTGAGGAGCACGATGGCGTAGAACGACCACTGGTTGGTGAACCAGTTCACCGGGTCGTCCATGAGACCGAGGTCACGCAGCACCGAGTTGAAGATGCCGCGGTCGGCATCGAAGATGAAAGTCCAGACATAGGTTCCGGTCACGGCGGGCATCGCCCAGGCGACCATGATGCAGCTGGAGACGATGACGCGCCAGGTGGTGCCGAGGCGTGCGAGCAGGAGCGCCACGAGCGTGCCGACGGCGACCGTGACGAACACGGCCACGGCGGCGAACCCGACGGTGTTGGGCAGCACCACCGTCCAGAGGGTCGGGTTGGTGAGCGCCTCGACGTAGTTGTCGAGACCGATCCAGTTGTTCTCACCGGTGTTGATCTCGCGCAGACCGTAGTCCTGCAGCGAGTAGATGAACACCTGGACGAGCGGCCAGAGCATGAGCACCGCGAGGATGGCCAGCCCGGGCGCGAGAAGGAGCCAGGGGCGGGCCGCGACGATCGAGAGACCGCGTCGCTTCCGGCCGCCGGCCACGGAGGCGGAGGTGGACTCCGCCTTCGTGGCCGGCAGTGGCGCTTGCACCATCGACATGGAAGGGATGCTTCCTTACTTCTGGTTGAGGAGTTCGGTCATCTCGGCGGCGGCGTCCTTCGTCGCGGTCGCGACGTCCTTCTGTCCGCTGAGGATGGCCTGGATCATGGAGTTGGTCGTCTTCTTCGCCTGCACGGCACCGAAGTTCGGGGTGACCGGGACGGATGCTCCGCCGTCGACCATCTGCTCGGCGAACGGTGCGACCAGCGGGTCGGTCGAGGCCAGGGCCTCTTCCATCGCGGACTGCACACCCGGGAAGTACCCGGTCTCGTCCGACCACTGCTCGGCGAACTCGCCGGTGGTCATGAGCTTGACGAACTCCCACGCCAGGTCGGCGTTCTTGGTCGTGTTGAAGACCGAGAGGTGCGATCCGCCGAGCACGGACGGAGCGATGCCACCGTCTTCGCCCGGGATGACGGCCGCGCCGATCTTGCCCTCGAGGTCGGGGTTCGCCTCGACGAGCGACTTCGGCGTCCACGAGCCCGAGAGCATCATGGCGACGTTGCCCTGGGTGAACGCGTCACGGAGGTCGGTCTCCTTCCAGGTGGTCGCACCCGCGGAGGAGAAGCCGTGCTCGGTGGCCAGGCCCGTGTAGAACTCGATGCCCGCCTGCGACTCCGTGCTGTCCAGCTCGCTGGTCCAGGTCTTGCCGTCCTTCGTGGCGATCTCGCCGCCGGCGCCCCAGACCCAGGGGTAGACCTGGAACTCGGCGTCGCCCGGGACCGGGAAGGGCAGCATGTCGGGCTTGGCGGCCTTGATGGCGTCGCCCGCAGCCACGATGTCGTCCCACGTCTTCGGGGCCTCGAGTCCGAGCTCCTCGAACACGTCGGCGCGGTAGACGAGCGAGCGGACGCCCGCGTACCACGGCATGCCGTACAGCTCGCCGTCGTAGGTGCCGGCGACCTCGAGGCCCTCGACGAGGTCGTCGCGGAGGCCCTTCTCGGCATCGACGTACTCGTCGAGCGGCTCGAGCGCACCGGCGTCGGCGAACTCGGCGGTCCAGGTGGTGCCGGTCTCGGCGATGTCGGGGGTCGTGTCGCCGGCGATGGAGGTCACGAAGCGGTCGTGGGCGTCAGCCCACTGGATCTCCTCGATCTTGACCGTCGCGCCGGTCTCCTTCTCGAAGGCGTCGGACACCTTGTCGTAGAAGGCGGAGGCATCGGGGTTCGTGCCCTTCATGATCCAGACGGTGAGTTCCTGACCCTTGCCGTCGGTGGAGCCGGTGTCGCTGCCGCCGGCGCAACCGGCGAGAGCGAGCGTGGCCACGGCGCCGAGCGCCACGGCCGAGAGAATGCGCTTGTGCATTGCGGGGATCTCCTCTTTGAAAAGTCCTGGCAAGCATCGGGTACTCACCGGGGGTTAGGAAAAAGTATCCACGACTAACTAATTGCCTGCAAGTTCCTCTCACAATCGTCATGCGGCCGTAACATCAGCTTCTCCCGGTAGGCTCCCCGGATGGTTCGCCGCACCCCTGACAAGGACCGTTCGACGGTCGCCCGCCACGCGACGCTCCCCTCCCGCCGGCCCGCCAGAGGAATCCTGAAGATCGCCGGCATCACCCTGGGCATCGTGCTCGTCTCCGCGATCGCGGTCGCTGCCTTCGTCGTGACCGACTACTTCAACCGCTTTAATGAGGGCGCCGTCACCCTGGAAGGGGCGCCCGAGGTCGAGCCGCCCTCGATCAGCGCGTACCCCGGCGAGTTCAGCATGCTCATCATCGGCACGGACGAATGCGGTGAGGTGTCGACCGGCCTGCTGGGCGAGCGCTGTTCCGAAGCCGACGGGGGGATCCTCAACGACGTGAACCTGCTGGTGCACGTGTCGGCGGAGCCCCGCAACGTCACGGTCGTCTCGCTCCCCCGCGACCTCATGATCCCCACCCCCGAGTGCACCAGAGAAGACGGATCAGTCGCCTCGGAGACGAGCAAGTCGCAGATCAACTCGATCTATCAGAACGCCGGGATGTCGTGTGTGGCGAAGAGCGTCACCGAGCTCACCGGCATCGAGATCCCCTTCGCCGCGAAGATCGACTTCGACGGCGTGATGGAGGTGACCGATGCGATCGGCGGTGTGGAGGTGTGCATCGGTGGCGATGGCATCCGCGACCGGCACACGGCCCTCGACTGGGAACCGGGACTGCGCACCGTCTCGGGTTACGAAGCCCTGCAGTTCATCCGCACCCGGCACGGCGTCGGCGACGAGAGCGACATGGCGCGCGTGTCGAACCAGCAGCAGTACATGTCGCGCCTGGTGAAGAAGATCATGAGCGACGAGGTGCTCTCCGACCCGGGGAAGGTGCTCGGGCTCGCTGACACGATCGTCGACAACATCGACCCCAGCGACGAGTTGGGCAACCCCGTCCGACTCGCACAGCTCGCCCTCTCGGTCAAGGACGTGCCGTTCTCCGAATTCGTCTTCCTGCAGTATCCGGTGTTCACCGACCCCGACGACTCCGACCGCGTCGTCCCGAACCGGGACGCCGCGGCCAGCATCTGGGACGCGTTGAAGGCCGGGCAGCCCGTGCAGCTCACCGGGGACGTCAGCAACAACGGAGGCGTCGAGCTCGTGGAGCCCGCACCGGGCGCCGAACCTCCTGTGACGGAGACTCCCGCCACCGACGCTCCGGCGACCGACGCCCCGGCACCGCGCGCGACGCTCGACTCGGCGATCTCCGGACAGACGGCGGAACAGGAGACGTGCGCGAACGGAAAGCAGCGCTGAGCCGCACCGCCAGCGCGTAGGCTCGTGCCCATGGGCCGGACGAGATCGCGCGACACCGAGCATCCCCAGGTCCGGTTGGATCACGGCGGCATCGCCAGCATCATCCCGTCGGAGTTCACGAGCGGCTTCGAGCTGATCGTCGACGGCACGCCGCAGTCGCACGTCGATCTGGACGACCCGACGCACCTGCACTTCGAGTACATCGTGCGCATGGGGGCGGTGATCGACCAGCTGCCGCCCGGCCCGCTGACCGCCGTGCATCTCGGCGCCGGTGCGCTGACGATCCCGCGCTACATCGAGAGCACGCGTGCCGGTTCGCGCCAGCAGGTGATCGAGCTCGAGGCCCCCCTCGCCCAGCTGGTGCGGGAACATCTTCCTCTGCCGAAAGGGGCGGCGATCCGGATCAGGATCGGCGATGCCCGCGAGGGCGTGGCGAAGCTGCCGAGCGGCCTACAGGCCAGCTGCGACCTCGTCGTCTCCGACGTCTACTCGGGAGCCCAGACGCCCGCCCACCTCACCAGCGTCGAGTTCTACCGTGAGCTCGCGGAGCTGCTGGCGCCCGGCGGCGTGCTTCTCGTCAACGTCGCCGACGGCCCCGGTCTCGCCTTCGCCCGCCGACAGGCCGCGACCATCGCACACGTGCTCCCCGAGATCGGCATCCTCGCCGACACACAGGTGCTCAAGGGCCGGCGGTTCGGCAACCTCGTCGTCGCAGCCTCGGCCGCTCCCCTGCCGACGGAATGGCTGCCGCGCATCCTGGCCGCCGGTCCCCACCCCGCGAAGATCGCGCAGGGTGCCGAGGCCGACGCCTTCTTCCACGGGGCACGGATCGTGACCGACGCCGACGCCATCGCCTCCCCGCGGCCCGACGCCTCGCTCTTCCTGCGCTGAGCCACGAGCGTCTCCGGCGTCCGAGGAGAGGCACGATCGGTGACAGCAGCGCCGGGGCGCCGTGTGTCGCAGAGAGGATGCGGAGACCAGGGCGCGCCGCCCCGACGACCCCGTCACCGGAAGGCAGACTGGTGGGGGACGCTGCGGAAGGAGAGCAATGAGTTTGATCCGGGGATACGACCAGGACACCCTCCGCGAGAAGGTCGATCTCGACGAGTGCGAGGCACGACTCGCGGAGATCGATTCGCAGCGCAGCCTGCCCGCTCTGCTGGAGCGCGTGTGGCTGCTGAAAGTGCTCGACCGCCTCGACGAGGCGCTCGCGCTGGCCGATGAGACGGTGCGTCAGGCGCGCATGGCCGGCACCCGGAAGGACGTTCTGCGCGCCCGCGTGCTGCACGCCACGATCCTGCAGTATCGGGGCGCGCACGCCGCAGCCGAACAGGAGCTCTCGACCTGCGCGACCGAGGCGGAGGGGCAGCGCTGGCTGTCGATCGCCGCGTTCGCGTACCAGCACCACGGCAAGAACGCCTACGACGCAGGCGACTACGAGACCGCCAGGGAGAGCTTCAAGCAGTCGCTGTTCCTCCGGCGCGAGTCGGGTGCGGAGGACAGCGAGCTCGAGACGGCGCTCCTGGCCATCGAGGCTGTTGAGCGGCGCCGCCCGCCGCAGCTCATCGCGGGCTGAGTCTTCGTGCCACCGCGATGTCGGCGGCATGGCTTAGCCTGATCGCATGGCGGAACTCGACCGTGTGCGCGTCTGGGGCGAAGCACTGATCACGCTGCACCTCGACGACAGCTGGTCGTTCGGCTTCGACAACGCCAAGCGGCGGGCCGGGCAGTGCGACTACACGAAGAAGCGCATCACCGTGTCCCGCTATCTCGCCGCACGCTTCGAAGACGACGACATCCATCAGGTGCTGCTGCATGAGGTCGCGCACGCCCTCGCCGGTCACGCCGCTGCGCATGGTCCCGCGTGGAAGCGCGTCGCCCGTGATCTCGGCTACGTCGGGGGAACGACCCACCACGGTGAGACGGCCGAGGAGCTCGCCCCCTGGGTGGGCAGCTGCCCCGCAGGTCACGTCACCTACCGGCACCGCCGCCCGACGAGACCGACATCGTGCGCCCGGTGCTCGCGCACATTCGACTCCCGCCATCTCTTCGCCTGGACCCGACGGGAGATCTCGACCGACGTGCGCCTCGCCGCGCAGATGCCGCGCTGACCGCGGCTCAGCCCTTCGGGTCGTCGCGGCTCTCCGCATCGGTCGTCAGTGCTGCGCCGGGTTCGACGGCCGCGCCGGAATCGACCACTGCGCCGGAATCGACCCCCGCGCCGGATTCCACGGTCACATCGGCAGCGCTGCGCCGACGACGCAGCAGGGCTGCGATCGCGCGCCAACCGACCAGGAACGCCCCGAGCACGAGCGTCGCCACGATGATGAACGGCAGCTCCGCCGTGTCGCTGCTGAGCACACGGATGAGCATCCCACCCGCGACCGTGACGGCCCACACCACTGCACCCCATGGCAGCGACCAGGGACGACGGGGACGGCCGGGCAGCAGCGCGGCGAGGAGATGGCCCACGAGCAGAGCGATCAGGAACGGCCATGCCGTGAGCAGGAACCCCGCAGGGTTCTCATCGTGGGACGCGCGACCGATCGCGGCGAAGATCAGCACGAGCACGACATCGACGACGACAGCGGGAAGGTACCTCATGCCACGACCCTACGTGCCCGCGGCCGTGCCGGTGCCTGCCCCGCGGTAACCGGCGGAGATCTCCGTGTCGGGAGGATGTCCTGCGGCCGCGCGTCCGCCCGTCGGGGAGAAATCCTCCAAACGGGGTGGGCATGCGCATCAGTCGAAGCGGACGAACGATCCCTCGTGGAGCACCGGGACGACGTCGACCGCATCGAGGACGGCGGCATCCGCCACGGAGGTCGGAATCAGACCCGATGCTTCGATGCGGGCGGTCGCGACGACGCCGGCGGCGAGCTCACGGCCGGATCCGCTCGCACCGATCATGTGCCGCACCGCGCCGCGCAGGGCGTGGAAGCCCTCGGCGGCGACCGCGGCGTCCGGAGCCGTGTGGTCGATACCCCGATCCGAGAGCGCCGAGACGATCGCACCGGCCCCGAGCTGATCCTCGACGGCGAACCGCAGCGCACCCGCCTCATCCAGCTCGCCGGCCGCGATCACCGCGACAGAGGTGCGTGCCTGCCGTCGCTCCTGGATGGTCTGCACGGCCCGTGCGACGGCCGCCGCGTTGCGGATGCCGCCGACGAGCACCGTCGCCTCGGAGGGAGCCGCAGCGACAACGGCCGCCCCGTTCCGCGACCACCCCTCCGCGTCCGCGAGCGCGACCGCAGAGCCGGACGCCGTGGCATCGATGACCGTGGAGGAGAACCGCAGCACATCGACGACCACGACGACGTCGGCATCGGCGAGGCGGGCGAGACCCGCGGTGCCCCAGTCGAGGCGGACCTGGTAGGTGGACTGATCGAACGGCGACGGCATCCGACAAGCCTAGAGGCGTCAGTCCGCCGCGAGCGCCTCGACCGGGGCCACCCTGGTCGCCAGTCGGGTGGGCGTCGCCGCCGCCACCAGCGTCAGCACCGCCGTCGCGACGACGATGATGGCGACGGGGATCCACGGGATCTGCGGAGCGATGAGTCCCGCGGGAACGAAGTCCGGCAGGGTCGGCACCGATCCGAGCAGCGACTGCGCGGCGATCCAGCCGTACACCACGCCCAGCACGAGTCCCGTCAGCGTCGCGGCGACCGTGATGTGGGTCGCCTCGAGCAGCACCATCCGTCGCACCTGGCGATTGGACAGCCCGATCGAGCGCAGCAGCCCCAGTTCGCGACGACGCTGCACCACGCCGATAGTGAGCAGGTTCACGAGCCCGACCGCCGCGATCACGGCCGAGACGGCGACCAGCACCATCATCACCGCCGCGAAGGCGTCCATCGGGGCGAAGAACGCCGCAGGAACCTCTCCGGTGGTCTGACTCATCATCAGCCGCTTGGCCGACTCGAGGGCCACGGCGAACATCGTCACCAAGGTCACGCCCATGACCACGCCGATCGCCATCCTCGACGAGCGTTCCGGGTAGCGCAGCGCATTCTCGGCCGCGAGACGAGCCGTCGCGCTCGATCCGAACATCCGCCCCACCAGTCGCAGGACCGGGGGCATGAACAGCACGGATCCGAGAGCCAGGCCCGTGAACGAGAGCACACCGCCGAAGAAGGCGACGACGACCCCGAGCGGTGTGACGAGACCGACGAGCACACCACCCACGAGGAGCGCGGCACCGGCGATCAACAGCACCCAGGCGCCGATGTGCCGACCCGGCGTGCCGGAGACGTCGTCGTGCGTGCGCTCGACAGACCCGCCGAGCGCCTGCAGAGGCGTCACCGACAGCACACGGCGGGAACCAGCCCATGCCGCCGCCCAGGTCGTGAGGGCCACGCCGATCGCCGGCAGCGCCACGAATGGCTGCACGAGGGAGAAGTCGGTCGGGGCGTTGGCGATCAGCTGCCCGCCGACCTGCACCCCGACGACCGCGAGCACGAGACCCGCGAGCATGCCGATCGCCGCCCCGAGCAGCCCGACGACGAGCCCCTGCGTGCCGACCTCGGCCCGCTGCGAGCGCGCGGTCGCCCCGATCAGACGCATGAGCGCGATCTGACGGGTGCGTCCGGCGATGATCGTCGAGAAGGTGTTCGCGGTGACGATCGCGGCGACGTACATCGCCACCACGGTCAGCAGCACCGACAGCAGTGCGACCACGAACGCGAGCGTCCCGCTGTCGCCGATGAAGGGATCGGCCTGCAGCACGGCGCCGATGTAGGCCGTGATCTCGACCAGGAGCACTCCGAACGCGGCGGACAGCGCGGCGACCAGGACGCTCGCGCCCATCCCCCGGTCTCGCAGCCAGGCCAGTCGAGGACCGGTCGCGCGGGTCTCGGGGACGACCGTGGCGACGGCGGTCATGCTGCCACCTCGGCGGCGAGCATGTAGGCCGAGATCTCTTCTGCGGTCTGACGCGGGTGGTCGGCGACGATGCGTCCGTCACCGAGGTAGAGCACGCGGTCGGCGTGGCTCGCCGCGATCGCGTCGTGCGTGACCATCGCGATGGACTGGCCGTGCTCACGGCTCGCGGTGGCGAGCAGACGCAGCACCTCGCGTCCGGTCTTCGAGTCGAGGTTGCCCGTGGGCTCGTCCGCGAACACCAGATCCGGTGCCGTGGCCAGGGCTCGGGCGATCGCCACACGCTGCTGCTGCCCGCCGGACAGCTGATGCGGGCGGTGAGAGAGACGCGAGCCGAGCCCGAGCGTCTCGATCAGTCCGTCGATGCGCGCCCTCTCGATCGCGCTCGGACGACGACCGTCGAGCTCGAACGGCAGCATGATGTTGCCGAGAGCGTCGAGCGTCGGCACGAGGTTGAAGGCCTGGAAGATGAAGCCGACCCGGCGACGACGCAGAATCGTGAGATCGATGTCTCCGAGCCCCGTGATCTCGGTGTCACCGATCCACGCCCGTCCCTCGGTGGGGCTGTCGAGCCCCGCCATGATGTGCATCAGGGTGGACTTGCCGGAGCCCGATGGCCCCATGATGGCGGTGAACTGTCCCCGGCGGATGCCGACGCTGACGTCGTCCAGCGCATGGACGGTGCCCTCACCGGAGCCGTAGGTCTTCTTCAGGTGCTGGACGCGGGCGGCGAGCCCCAGGTCGGTGGTCGTGATCTCCATGCATCCGACGCTATTTCCGCGGTACCTCGCCGGTCATCGCCCCCGGGGACCCTTCCGCATACATCGCAAGGATGATCCGCGGACTCCGCCCGCGGAACGGCGTTCAGGCGAGGCCGTGCTCGAACGCGAAGACCACCAGCTGTACGCGGTCGCGCAGCGCGAGCTTGCTGAGGATGCGGCTGATGTGGGTCTTCACGGTCGCCTCGCTCAGGTACTCCCGGCCGGCGATCTCGGCGTTCGAGAGCCCCCGGGCGGCGAGCGCGAAGATCTCCCGCTCGCGGTCCGTGAGGTCGGCGTACTGCGGCGGCACGGGCTTGGGTGCTTCGGCGAAGTGCTCGAACAGGTCGCGTGTCGCGGCGGCGGCGATCACGCTCGAGCCCGAGTGCACCGTGCGGATCGCGGCGAGCAGGAACTCCGGATCGGCATCCTTGAGGAGGAAGCCGCTCGCGCCCTGCCGGATGGCCCGTGCCGCCGCTTCGTCGAGGTCGAACGTCGTGAGCATGACGACGCGCGGCGGTTCCGGGCGTGCCAGGATCTCGGCGGTCGCCGTGAGCCCGTCCATGACCGGCATCCGGATGTCCATCAGCACCACGTCGGGCCGGGTCGTGCGGACGACCTCGAGCGCCTCCTTGCCGTCGCCGGCTTCTCCGACGACTTCGAGGTCGGGCTGGGAGGCGACGAGCATGCGGATCCCGGCACGGAAGAGCGCCTGGTCGTCGACGAGCACGACTCTGATCATTCGGAGACTCCGATCGGGAGCGTGGCGTGGACGACGAACTGTGCCCCTCGGCGCTCGGCTTGCAGACTACCGCCGACGAGCTGCGCACGCTCGCGCATGCCGATGACACCGTGCCCGCCGGGAGACACCGTCGCTTCCCCCGTGACGGTGTTGCGCACATCGACGTCGACGCGGTCCGCGAGCCAGGCGAGGTGCACGTCGACCGCGCCGTCCCCATGCCGGATCGCGTTCGTGAGCGCTTCCTGCAGGATGCGGTAGACCGCGAGCTGGATGGCCGCCGGCGGCTCCCCCGGCGGCATCGGGTCGACGGTGACCCGCGGTTCGATTCCGGCCTGCCGCACCTGCGAGAACAGCGCTTCGAGGTCGGCGAGCGTGGGCTGCGGGCCGTCGCCCTGCCGGTGCCGCAGCTGTGTGAGCAGCATCCGCACGTCGCTCAAGGCGCCACGCGCCGTCTGGGCGATGGTGCCGAGCGCCTCGGTCGCGAGTTCGGGCTTCACCGCGGCCGCGTACCTGGCCCCGTCGGCCTGCGCGATCACCACCGCGAGCGAGTGGGCGACCACATCGTGCATGTCGCGCGCGATCCGCACCCGCTCCTGCTCCTCCGCGGCGAGCGACTCCGCCTGCAGCTGGGCCGACCGGGTGCGGCGAGCGCGCAGGACGACGCGCCACAGCAGCCCGCACACCCAGGCGAACCCGAGCGCCATGACGGAGACGACGAGCAGAAGCGTGCCCGCGCTGACCTTCTCCCACCCGCTGCCCGTGCCGAAGGCGACGCCGTTGACGATGACCATGAACACGGCAGCGACCAGGCCACCGAACAGCGCCGAACCGAATCCCCACCAGAGCACGCGGCGTGTGCCCCAGGCGGAGGTGGCGTACAGCACGAGCAGGATCGCGATGTCGATCGGCAACGGTCCGAACCCGGAGAGCATCTGCAGCACGGCGCCGGCCCATGCGGCAACGAGCGCCCACCCGGGGGCGAGCCGGCCGATGGCGACGCCGCCCGACATCAGGACGCTCGCGATGACAATGCCAGCGACCGCTGCTCCCCCGATCGCGGTGTTCCCCGTTCCGGGCCCGTAGAACACCAGCGACATCGGCACGAGCACGAGGAAGAGCAGCGCCGCCCCGACGATGTCGAGGGTCAGCGCCGTACGAGAGAGCGGGCGGATCACTCCCCCACGCTACGCGAGGGGCCCTCGCGCCGGCATCCGTCGCGGGATGTATCCGCGTCCGTCAGGCGCGGGCGAGGATCTCGCCGTGCGGCACCAGATACCAGCCGTCGCCGTCGTCGGCCCAGCGCCTCCACGCATCGCTGATCTCTTGCAGATCGGCGCGCGTGGCCATGTCGCTGTCGACGAGCTGCCGCGCGAGGGCGGATTCGAGGATGCGGTCGGCCCACATCCCACCCCACCAGGCACGCTCGGCGGGTGACGAGTAGCACCACGTGGAGGCCGTCGCGGTGATATCGGCGAAGCCTGCGGCCCGCGCCCAGGACAGCAGACGGCGACCGGCGTCCGGCTCGCCGCCGTTGGCTCGTGCGGCCGCACGGTACAGCGCCAGCCAGCGGTCGAGCTCGGGCAGCACGGGGAACCAGAGGAAGCCCGCGTAGTCGGCATCGCGCGCGGCGACGATCCCGCCGGGAACAGTGACGCGGCGCATCTCCCGAAATGCCTGCACCGGGTCGCCGACGTGCTGCAGCACCTGATGCGCGTGCACGACGTCGAAGGAGTCGTCGGCGAAGCCCAGTGCGTGCACGTCCTCGACAGAGAAGTCGAGGTTCGTCAGGCCCCGGTCGGCCGCGAGTCCCTGGGAGAGCGACAGCGCATCCTCGTCGATCTCGGTCGCGGTCACGTGCGCGACGATGCCGGCGAAGTCGACCGTGATGCTGCCGGGGCCCGCGCCGACATCGAGAAGGCGGGTCGTGGACGTGAGGTGGGGGCGGAGGTACGCGGCCGAGTTCGCGATGTCGCGCACGTTGTGCGAGCGGAGGACGGATTCGTGATGTCCATGCGTGTACGAGGCCATGCGGTTCAGTCTGGCAGAGCCCGCCCTCAGTGCAGCTGCGCGACCATGCGGCGGATGGCCTCGCGGTCGGGTTTGCCGGAGGACAGCACCTCGATCTCGTCCACCATGATCAGACGGCCCGGTCGGGCATGCTTGCCGAGTTCGTCCTCGACCGCGTCGCGCGCCTGCTCGAGCTGCTCCGACTCGCTGCGACGCAGCACCTCGCCCCGGGCCGCGACGATCACGGACGCCTCGCCCCAGCGCTCGTCCTCCACGCCGACCACCACCGCCTCGTGCAGACCCGCGATCCGGCGGACGACCCGCTCGACACGATCGAGCGAGATGTTGATCCCTCCGGACACGATCACGTTGTCGGCACGGCCGTGCACCCGGACAACACCGTCTTCGACGAGACCGAGATCCCCGGTCCGGTACCAGCGGATGCCGTGCTCGTCGCGCACGAACGTGCGCGCGGTCAGCGATCCGTCACCGAGGTATCCCTCGGCGAGCATGGGGCCCGCGATACGCAGCTCGCCGTCGACCGTGCGCACGCCGACCGTGTCGAGAGGAACGCCGTCGTAGACGCAGCCGCCGCTGGTCTCGGTCGAACCGTAGGTGCGCACCAGACGCACCCCCAGATCGGCGGCACGCTCGCGCAACGGTTCGGGGAGCAATTGCCCGCCCACCAGGATCGCCCGGTAGGCCGTCAATGCGGCACGGACGGCGGTGTCGTCCGCGGCATCGAGCAGAGTCGCGACCTGCGCAGGAACGAGCGACGTGAACAGGTCCGGGACCCCGGCCCCTGGCGACAGCCGCAGCATCTCGAGGGTCGCCTCGGCGAACGATGTCGGCGAGAAGCGGCCCTCGATCCGCGCGGGCTGCGTGTCCGCGATGATCGAGCGCACCAGCACCTGCAGTCCCGCCACGTAGCCGGCGGGAAGGGCGAGCAGCCAGCGACCGCTCCCGATCCGCGCGGCCGTGGCCTCGGCGCTCGCCCGCAGGGCCTCCCCGCTGAGCGCGACCCGCTTCGGCACCCCACTCGACCCCGAGGTCGCGATCACGGCGGCGAGGCCGTCCGCCACGTCCTCCGGGGCGCCGGCCACCATCCCGAGCCCCAGCGCCGGACCGCCGTCGAGCGCGCGCTGCAGGGCATCTCGCAGGCGAACCGGATCTTCGGCATCCGTGGGGATCAGGGCGGTCATGCGCGTCTCCGACTCTGGGCTGCCCTGGTCAGTAGTGCCAGGGGAAGGACGACCAGTCCGGGTCGCGCTTCTCGAGGAACGAGTCGCGGCCCTCGACGGCTTCGTCGGTGCCGTAGGCGAGGCGGGTGGCCTCCCCCGCGAAGACCTGCTGGCCGACCAATCCGTCGTCGACCGCGTTGAAGGCGAACTTCAACATGCGGATCGCCGTGGGAGATTTCGTGAGTACGGTGCGCGCCATCTTCAGCGCCTCGCGCTCGAGCTCGGCATGCGGCACCACCCGGTTCACGGCGCCCATCTCGTAGGCACGCTGCGCCGAGTACTCCTCGGCGAGGAAGAACACCTCACGGGCGAACTTCTGACCGGTCTGACGGGCCATGTACGCCGAGCCGTAGCCGGCGTCGAAGCTGCCGACATCCGCATCGGTCTGCTTGAAGCGCGCCTCTTCGGCTGAGGCGATGGTGAGGTCGCACACCACGTGCAGGGAATGTCCGCCACCGGCAGCCCATCCCGGCACCACCGCGATGACGACCTTGGGCATGAAGCGGATGAGGCGCTGCACTTCGAGGATGTGCAGGCGGCCGACCGCTGCGCGGCTCGCCCCGTCGACGATCGCCGTCTCCGCGTCGGAGTACTTGTACCCGTCACGACCGCGGATGCGCTGGTCGCCGCCCGAGCAGAACGCCCAGCCGCCGTCCTTCGGGCTCGGTCCGTTTCCCGTGAGCAGCACCGCGCCGATGCGCGCATCCTGCCGGGCGATGTCGAGTGCGCGATAGAGCTCGTCGACGGTGTGCGGACGGAAGGCGTTGCGCACCTCCGGCCGGTTGAACGCGATGCGTGCGACACCGCCGTCTCGCGAGACGTGAGCGGTGATGTCGGTGTAGTCCTCCGCCCCGGGCGCGAGCACCCATTCGGCCGGGTCGAACAGATCGGAGACGAAGGCGGTGGTCACGTATCCAGCCTATTCCTCGCGCCCTCCCCGACATATCGCACGCGCCGCTCCGGAAGGGAGCGGCGCGTGCGACGTCCGGCTCTGCCTTCAGACGCGACGCGCCCGCCAGGTCTTCATCCAGCCGTCGATGATGGCCCACACCTGGACGGCGACGATACCGACGCCGGTGACCACCGCGAGGACCCGCAGAGTGTCACCCTCCACGCCGTTGTCGACGAACACGAACTGCACGAACTCCGGGTTCAACAGCTCGCCCTGCACGAGCAGCGCGACCGCCCAGACACCGAAGGCGATCGAGAGCGCGGTGTTGACGACGGCGAGTCCGACGGTCCACCGGCGGCGGACGTAGACGGCGACGGCCAGGAGGGCGTCGGCGATCATGATTCCGAAGAGCAGGGTCATCCCCCACGGCCAGAGCTCGGGGTTCAGGACGGGGATCGGGTCAGCACCGGTCGGGAAGAACCCGCGCGTCGCGTCCCACAGCACCGCGCCGATGAGGATGCCCACGAAGACGAGCGAGGCGATCATGTCGCTGCGCGCCGCGCCGTTCTCGGTCGGCGTGGGCAGCTGGTCGACGTCCCACTTCTCCCCCGTGTCGGCGCCGGTGCGCTCCAGCACGACGAAGACCAGGGTCACCCAGAAGCACGCGTGCACGACGACCGAGAGGGTGACGGCGACGATCGCGCCGACCACCTCTCCGACGGTTGCGCCCTCGATGAGCTTCGCGATCGCGATGCCGAACGCGGCGCAGGCCGGAACGATGATCAGCAGCAGCTTCAGCAGCCGCCACCAGGTGAGGAAGTAGCGCGGCCCGATGAGGTAGAGCGGGCGATCCGCGTAGCCTGCGGCCAGGATTCCCGGGTCGCCGAGTTCGGTGAGCACTGCGCGCTCTGCCGACTCCGGTGCCTCCCCCTGCTCGACCCTGGCCTCGATCGCGTCGGCGATGGAGGCCTCGAGCTCAGCGCGGACGTCGGCTTGGGCGTCGGGGCGCAGACTGCGGATCGTCGCGCTGATGTAGCGCTCGGTGAGTGTGAACGTCGTGGTCATGTCAGTTCTCCTCTGCGGTGAGGGACGCGATCGCGGTGGTGAGTGATCGCCATTCGTCGGTGAGGGTGTCGGCGAGGCGGATGCCGGCGTCGGAGGTGCGGTAGAACTTGCGGGGCCGCGCCTCGTCGGTGTTCCACTCGCTCGTGAGGTACTCCTGCTTCTCCAGGCGGCGGAGCAGCGGATAGAGGGTGTTCGCGTCGGTAGCGAAGCCGCGCTGCTCGAGCTGCTCGAGCAGCGAATAGCCGTACCCCGGCGTGCGCAGCAGCTGCAGGCAGGCGAGCACCACGGTGCCGCGCCGCAGTTCCTGCAGGTGCGTGTCGAGCGTCTCGTTCATGACGATCACATTACTGTGCGTCGCACACCATTGTCAATCACACATTTATGCGCGATCCAAGGCGAGACGAGAGAGCATCGAGACGGGAAAGTGTCGAGGCGGGAAAGTACCGTGGAGACATGACGCTCGAGATCACGCGCATCGACCCGTTCGACGCCGCTGCGGTGGATGCCTGGTGGGACGCCTATGCGTCCGCCGAGCGCGCAGACCGCGGGGACGACATCCCCGTCTGGTCCCGGGAGGAGACCCGCAGCGAGCTGCAGCAGGAGTCACGGGTCAACGAGCGGCGCGCCTTCCTGCTGCACGACGACGGCCTCGTCGTGGGTGCCGCGAGCCTCACCCTCCCGCTGAAGGACAACACGCACGTCGCCTACCTCGACATCGATGTGCCCCTCGCGCACCGACGGCGCGGAGTCGGGTCCGCCGCCCTCGCGTTCCTCGAAAGCGAAGCCGCGGCCGCCGGACGCACCACCGCGCAGGGCGACACCTCGTGGCGGTACGAGCTCGGCTCCGACGGTTCCGGCGACCCTGGCCGGGAGTTCGCTCGTCGACACGGCTACGCGCTCGCGCTCGGCGATGTGCAGAACAGGCTCGCACTCCCCGTCGCGCCGACCGTGCTCGACGGCATCGACGCCGACATCGCCGCCGCGATCCAGGGCTACACGATCCGCAGCTGGGTCGGACCGGTACCGGATGATGTCGTCGAAGGCTGGGCGATCCTCGATGCCTCGATCGACACCGAGGCACCCAGTGGCGATCTCGACATCGAACCCGCGAAGCCCGATGTGGAGAGCATCCGCGAGCACGAGGACCTCCTCGTCCGGCAGAACCGCCTGTCGATCGGCACGATCGCCCTCGACCCGCAGGGCGAGGCGGTCGCCTACACGCAGCTGGTCGTATCGGGGGACGACGGCAACGCCTACCAGTGGGGAACACTCGTACGTCGCTCGGATCGCGGCCACCGCCTCGGCACCGCGGTGAAGATCGCCAATCTCCGCCTGCTGCAGCACGCGGCGCCGCAGGCACGGGCGGTCTACACCTACAACGCCGAGTCGAACGCCCACATGCTCGCCGTCAACACCCTGCTCGGGTTCGCCCCCACCGAGCGGATGGGCGAGTTGCAGAAACACCTGGCCTGACGTGCGGCGCTCAGAGACTCCGCGGGGACAGAATGGGCACATGATCCCGCCACTCGCAGACCTGCTCGACTCGGCCAGGGTCGTCGCCCTCCCGATGCACAGCCGCTTCCGTGGCGTGGACGTGCGGGAGGCCCTGCTCTTCGAGGGGTCGGAAGGGTGGGCGGAGTTCTCCCCGTTCGTGGAGTACGAGGATGCGGAGGCGGCGACGTGGCTCGCCGCCGCGATCGACTATGCGTGGCGTGCGCAGCCGGAGCCGCTGCGCGACCGGGTCGGCGTGAACGCCACG
This sequence comes from Microbacterium sp. Cr-K32, assembly GCF_000708345.1. Lineage (NCBI taxonomy): Bacteria > Bacillati > Actinomycetota > Actinomycetes > Micrococcales > Microbacteriaceae > Microbacterium > Microbacterium sp. Cr-K32. Next base: position 56,141 of record NZ_JARD01000018.1, read on the forward strand.
GTGCCGGCGATCGATGCGGCGCGCGTGCCCGAGCTGCTGGCACGGTTCCCCGGATGCCGCACGGCCAAGGTCAAGGTCGCCGAACCGGGCCAGACCCTGGCCGACGACGTGGCGCGAGTGCGCGCCGTGCGGGAGGTCATGGGGCCGGAGGGACGCGTCCGCGTCGACGCGAACGGCGCGTGGAACGTCGACGAGGCCGAGCACGCGGTGCACGCGCTCGGCGAATACGACCTGGAGTACGTGGAACAGCCGTGCGCGACGGTGCCGGAGCTGGCGGAACTGCGCCGGCGCGTGAAGTACATGGGCATCCCGGTGGCGGCCGACGAGAGCGTGCGCAAGTCGACCGACCCGCTCGCGGTCGCACGTGCCTCTGCTGCGGATCTGCTCGTGATCAAGGCCCAGCCGCTGGGCGGCATCACCCACGCCCTGCAGATCGTCACCGCCGCGGGGTTGCCCGTCGTGGTCTCCAGTGCGCTGGACACGGCGGTCGGCCTGTCACAGGGGGCCGCACTCGCTGCCGCGCTCCCGTCGCTCGACTACGACTGCGGGCTCGGCACGGCGTCGCTCTTCCTCGACGACGTGGCGGACCTGCGTCCCGTCGACGGCACGATCCCGGTCGGCCGCGTGACGCCCGATGCCGAGTCCCTCAACCGTCTCGCCGCCTCGGACGAGCGTCGCGAGTGGTGGTTCGCCCGACTCGCCCGCTGCCACTACGAGCTCTCGAACAGCGCGCACTGAGCGGGGTGGACCCCTCCACCTCCACCCCGGCGAACCTGCGGACTACTGCTCGATGAGCAGCTGCACCAGACGACCGAGCTCTTCGCCACCGGAGTGCCGCAGCTGGGCGTCATCCTGGCCCGCCATGGCGCCGCGCACGGTCATGCCCTCCCAGATGATCATGAGCATGCGGGCAGCCGTCTCGGCCGGAAGGCGAAGGCGCAGCAGGCCGGCGGTGACGATGTCGTCGACGATCTGCGCGATGCTCGAGACCATCTCGCGCTCCTGCGCGAGGTAGGCCTCGCCGAACTTCGCGTCGCGTAGTGCACGGATACGGATCTCGCTGAGCAGCATGACACCGAGACGATCGTCTCCGCCGAGCTCCATGATCTGCTGCACGAGGTCGATCGGATCGCACCCCTCGACCAGGGCGCCGGCGGCCGTCAGCTCCTCGACGCGGGTGCGCACCGCGTTCACGCGCACCTCGGAGACGCTGGCGGCGAGCATGAGGAACAGCTCGTCCTTGGACTCGAAGTTCGAGTAGAACGCACCGCGGGTGAAACCGGCACGCTCGCAGACGGCCTCCACCGACGCTCCATCGAGCCCGACTTCGGCGAAGACCTGCGCCGCCGCCTCGAGCAGGCGGGCTCGCGTGTTCTCGCGGCTGCGGGTTGCGGGTGTCGACATCGAAACCTCCTGACCCTTCACTCTCGCATGATTCACACCCCGCACACAGGCTTGGCCGGGCGGGTCACCTTACGATACATCTATGTATTGGATACACCTGTGTATCCACCCCGCACCCCTCGGAGGAACGCGTGTCCACACTCCTGTCCTCGCTCGGACGCTGGTCCTTCCGGCACCCGTGGCGGGTCCTCGTGTCCTGGCTGCTCGCGCTCGGCATCGCCGGCGCCGGAGCGCTCGTGCTGGGCGCGGGAACCGACAACACGTTCTCCATCCCCGGGACGGAGTCGCAGGCGGGGCTCGAGCAGCTCTCCCGCTCGTTCCCGCAGGTGAGTGGCACGAACGCGCAGTTCATCGTGGTCGCGGCCGACGGCGACAAGATCACGGATGACGAGTACCGAGACGACATCGAGGGCGCGGTCGACGAGCTGAGCGACCTCGATGGTGTTCTCGCGGCCACCTCGCCGTACGACGAGATGGTCAAGGGCATGATCAACGACGACGACACCGCCGCCATCGTGCGCGTGCAGTTCGACGGCGAGTCCACCGACGTCTCGGACGAGACGAAGGATGCGCTGCGTTCGGTCGTGAGCGACCTCGACGCCGAGCTCCCCGCGGGCTCGCAGACCTCCCTCGGCGGCGACCTCTTCGCGATCTCCATCCCCGGCGTCACCCTCACCGAAGCGGTCGGACTGCTCATCGCCCTGCTCGTGCTGATCGTCACGTTCCGCTCATTCGTGGTGGCGGGCCTCCCCCTGCTCACCGCGATCCTCGGCGTCGGCATCTCGATGGCCGGCATCTTCACCGCGACCGCGTTCGCGACCGTCTCCTCGACCACCCCGCTGCTGGCGCTCATGCTCGGGCTCGCGGTCGGCATCGACTACGCACTGTTCATCATGGCTCGACATCAGGATCAGGTGCGCGCGGGCGTGGACCCGGAGGAGTCCGCCTCGCGCGCCGTAGGAACCGCAGGCTCCGCTGTCGTGTTCGCGGGCGTCACGGTGCTCATCGCGCTGATCGGCCTCGGCTTCGCGGGTATCCCGTTCCTGACCACGATGGGCATCGCCGCCTCCGCCGCGGTCGCCGTCGCCGTGGCGATCGCCGTGACCCTCACCCCGGCCCTGCTCGGCTTCATGAAGGGCAGGGTCGTCGGCCGCCCGAAGAAGGTCAGGACGCCGAAGACGAAGAAGGGCGCCGCGCCCGACTCCTCGGAGGAGCCGAAGGCCGTCGTGGCCCCGGTGAAGGGCAGCGCCCGCTGGGTCGGCGGCGTCATGAAGCACCCCGTGCTGGTGTCTCTCGCCGTGGTCCTGGGACTCGGGATCGTGGCCGTTCCCGCGCTGAGCCTCGACCTCGCGCTGCCGAATGCCGGTGTGCTCCCGAAGGACTCCGAGGCCCGCCAGAACTACGACCTCGTCGGGGAGCAGTTCGGCCCCGGCTTCAACGGTCCACTGATCCTCACCGGCACGATCGTCACCTCCACCGATCCGCTCACCCTGATGGAAGACCTCGGCGATGCTGTGGCGAAGGTCCCCGGCGTCAAGGAGGTCGCCCTCGCGACGCCGAACGAGACGGCCGACACCGGTATCGTGCAGATCATCCCGGAGACCGCCCCCGACGACCCGGCGACCGCCGATCTCGTGCGCGAGCTGCGCAGCCATCACGACGAGTGGCTCGACGAGTTCGGCATCGACCTCAAGGTCACCGGGTTCACGGCCGTCGGCATCGACATCTCCGACCAGCTCGGCAACGCGCTCCTGCCGTTCGGCATCTTCGTGATCGGCCTCTCGCTGATCCTGCTGACCATCGTGTTCCGCTCGCTCTGGGTGCCGATCACCGCCGCCGTGGGCTACCTGCTGTCGATCGTCGCCGCCTTCGGCGTGGTGGGGGCGGTGTTCGAGTGGGGCTGGTTCGCCGATCTGTTGCACGTCGCCAAGGTCGGGCCGATCATCAGCTTCATGCCGATCATCCTGATGGGCGTGCTGTTCGGTCTCGCGATGGACTACCAGGTGTTCCTGGTCTCCCGCATGCGCGAGGACTTCGTGCATGACAAGGACGCGACGAGCCCGAACCGTGCCACCCGGCGGGCCGCCGCGCTCCGGGCCGTGCGCAGCGGCTTCACCGGCTCGGCGAAGGTCGTCACCGCGGCCGGGCTCATCATGTTCGCGGTCTTCGTCGCGTTCGTCCCCGAGGGCGACTCGTCGCTCAAACCGATCGCACTCGGCCTCGCCGCCGGTATCGCATTCGACGCCTTCCTGGTGCGCATGACGCTGATCCCCGCCCTCATGGCGATCCTGGGCGAGCGTGCCTGGGAGCTCCCGCGCTGGCTGGAGAAGATCCTCCCCCGCGTCGACGTGGAAGGCGAGGCGGTCGAACGCGAACGCCACCTGGCCGCCTGGCCCGGCGACGGATCGGTCGTCGCGGCCGACGACCTCGAGATCAGCGCAGATGCGCCGCTCGTCGAGGGCCTGTCGATGCGCATCGCTGAGGGCGGTGCGGTCATCGCGACGGGCGGCGATCTGCGGACTCGTCGGGCCCTGGCCCTCACCGTCGCCGGACGCCTCGTACCGACGGACGGGAAGCTCCGCGTCGCGGGACACCTGCTCCCCGGCCGTGCGGCCTGGGTGCGCGCGCACGTCGGCTGCGTGCTGGTCGACGACGCGGATGCCGCACTCGGCGACCTCTCCGAAGCGCTCCGTGGGAAGTCGCAGATCGTCGTGATCGACGGACTCGACCGCCTGACAGGTGGCCAGCGCGACCAGGCGACGGCCATGCTGCGCGATGCCGCGGCCTCCCGCACGCTCGCGGTGTTCGCCACCGCCTCCGATGCCGACTCGGCACGGGCCGTCCTCGCCGAGGCCGGATGGCCCGACCCCCAGACTCTCGCCACGCGTGCTCCTCGCCGGAGTACCGCAGACTCCACCGAGGTGACCGCATGACCCTCCCCATCGAGCGCGCGCGCTCCCGCAAGCCCATCACCTGGCTGACCATCCTCGGCGTGCTGCTGCTGCCGGCTGCGGTGGGCGGCATCCTCGTCGCGGCGCTGCAGAACCCGACCGAACGCCTGGACTCGATGACCGCGGCCATCGTCAACCTCGACGAGCCGGTGACCATCGACGGTCAGATGACTCCCCTCGGACGCCAGCTGGCTTCGGGTCTCGTGGAGGGGTCGGACGACCTCGATTCGAACCTCACGTGGGTGATCTCGAACAAGGACGACGCTGCCGACGGTCTCGCCGACGGCTCCTACCAGGCCGTCATCACCATCCCCGAGGACTTCTCGTCCGCCGCCACCTCGGCCGGTACCGCGATCTCCGACGGCGGAGGAAAGGCCGAGCAGGCCACCATCACCGTCACGACCCCGGAGGACGGACTCGTCGCCGACGACCTCATCACCGGGCAGATCGCGGACGTCGCCGCCTCGACCATGGGCACGATGCTCTCCGAGGCGACGACCGAGAACATCCTCGTCGGATTCACCACGATCGGCGACCAGATCGGCGAGGCGGCAGACGGCGCCGTGAAGCTCGCGAACGGCGCGCGCGATGCCGCCACCGGAGCGGCAGCGATCCCCGAAGGCGCCACGAAGCTGGCCTCCGGTGCGGGTGAGCTCGGGACGGGGGCATCGTCGCTCGCCTCCGGGCTCGACACGATCGCGGGCAAGACGCGCGAGGCTGCGGCCGGCGCGGGTGCGATCGGATCGGGGCTGACGGCCGGTGCGGTGGAGTTGCAGAAGCAAGCGCCTGGTGCGCTCGCACTCGCGGATGGCACCACGCAGCTCGCGGCAGGGATCAAAGCGCTTGCGGACAACTGCGATCCTCTGGTCATGACCGCGGCATACTGCGACCAGTTGACTGCCTTGGCAACGGGGGCAGCGAAGACCGATGCCGGTGTTCGGCAGCTCTCAGCGCTCCCCGGAGCCATCGCCCCCCAGATGGCCCAGGCCGGCGCCGGCGCCACACAGCTGTCGTCCGGCCTCACCCAGCTCGCCGACCAGGGCATCGGAGCGTCGGCCACCGGCGCCCGCGGCCTCGCCTCCGGCGCGACCCAGCTCTCCGGCGGAGCGACCGCCCTCGCCGACGGAGCCACCGAACTGACCACCGGGCTCGACACCCTGGCGACCGGCACAGGTGACCTCGCAGGCGGGCTGCGCACGGCATCCGATTCCCTGCCCTCGTTCAGCGACTCCGAGTCGAAGTCGCTCGCCTCGGTGATCGCCGACCCGGTGTCATCGAACTCGTCGATGAACACCATCTTCGGCCCGACGGCGATCCCGCTGCTCGCGGCGGTCGTGCTCTGGTTCGGCGGTCTGGCGTCGTTCGTGGTGATGCGCGCGCACACCGCTCGCACCCTCACCTCGCGCCGGTCATCCGCGTCTCTCGCGCTGCGGGCCTTCGCCCCGGCCGCGCTGATCGGCGCGGCTCAGGGCCTGCTGGTGTCACTGATCGTGCAGATCGTGGCGAGCTATGACGCCGGCACCTGGTGGGCGTTCGCGGGCACGGCCGTGCTCGCCGGTGTGGTGTTCGCCGCCGTGAACCAGGTCCTCGTCGCCCTGTTCGGCGGCGTCGGGCGCTGGATCTCCGCCCTCGTCGGAGTGCTCGCGGTCGCGACCGGCCTGATCTCGACCGTGCCGGACTGGCTGGCTGGCATCGGGGCCGCTCTCCCGACGGCTCCGGCCTTCGCGGGTCTGATCACGCCGAGCGGTTCCGCGGTCGCGGCACTCATGGTCTGGGGCGTGCTGTCGCTCGTGGCCACGACGCTCGCGGTGACGCTGCGACGCACGACCTCGGCCAAGGCGGTCCTCGCCACGGCCTGACGTCGTCCGCACCTCCCTGCCAAAACGGAGACCACCCGTGCCCGGCCCGGCGCGTCGACATATGACGCGCCGGGCCGCACCTGTGACCGTTTCCGTTTCGGCACGCGTCGCCCGCGACCTAGGATCCTGACATGCGTCGACCGTTCATGGACACCCCCGACCAACTCGCGAGCCTCGAGGGGCAGCAGTACCTCGTGCTCCGGCCCTCCGGTGCGGTCGCCGAGGTCTATCGGAAGATCCAGGAGACCGCGCTCGATCGCCTCGGTATCCCGGCGCGGCGTCCGCACACCGGACACGTCACGCTCCGGGGGTTCTTTGAGCCCGAGCGGCGCGAGGAACTCGCCGCGCTGATCCGCACCTGGGCGGCACAGCAAGAACCGATCGAGGTGAGCGCCGAGGCCGTCGACGAGTTCCCCCTGCCCTGGCAGATCCTGATCGTGCGCCTCGCCCGGAGCGCCTCGCTCATCTCGGCATACTCGACCCTGACTGCCGCGCTGGACGCCACGGACTACCGCCGCCTCGGCGAACTCCCGCTGGCCGACTGGACGTTCCACCTGTCGGTGCTCTACGGCAAGACCCTCGACGCGGCCGACTGGTCGCGGTTCGTGAAAGCCGAGGTCCGCCCGCTCTCACCCGCGCCCACCGAGGTCATCGCCGAAGCAGAGCTGGTCTGGTACGAAGACGGCATCGAGTACGCCGAGGTCCTCCCTCTCGGCGGCTGACCCTCGGCCCAGCTCGCCCCTCGGCCAAAACAGAGACCTCCCGCACCCCGCCCCACGTGTCTTGTTCAGACGCGCCGGGACGAAGCCGGGAGGTCTCCGTTTTCGCAGCCGGAGGCAGACTCAGCTCAGGCCGGAGTAGGCGTGCAGGCCCTTGAAGAAGACGTTCACGATCGTGAAGTTGAAGATCACAGCGGAGAACCCGACGATCGCCAGCCAGGCCGAGGGGTTGCCGCGCCAGCCGCGCGTCGCACGGGCGTGGATGTATCCGGCGTAGATGACCCAGATCACGAAGGTCCAGGTCTCCTTGACGTCGAAGCCCCAGAAACGGCTCCAGGCGTAGTAGGCCCAGATGGACCCCGCGATGAGCGTGAAGGTCCAGAGGATGAAGCCGATGATGGTGAACATGTACGCCAGGCTCTCCAGGCGCACGGCGTTCGGGAAGGTACGGAGGAAGCCGGGCCCGGTCTTCTTCGCGCCTTCGCCGAGAAGTCGCTCACGTCGCGACTGCATCAGCTGGATCACCGACAGGGCGAATGCGAGGGCGAAGAACGCCGTCGCGACCGAGGCCACGAACACGTGGATGACGAGCCACACGCTCTTCAGCGGGTCCATCAGCGGCGAGACATCGACGTAGAAGTTCGTCGCACCGAGGCCGAGCAGCACCACGACGAGGCCGGTGATGAAGGTACCGAGGAAGCGCAGGTCGATGCGAGTGAGCACGACGAGGTACACCGCGATGATGAGCAGCGTGCCCATCATCGCGAACTCGTACAGGTTGGCCCACGGCACCCGGCCTGCCGCGATGCCACGGGTGACCGCGGCGGCGAGGTGGAAGAGGAAACCGAGCACGGTCAGGGAGGTGCCGATCCGGGCCATCACGTATCGCTGCGGAGCGGCGTCTGCCACGGGAGCGCCGGTGGATGCGGTGATGCTGCCGCCACCGGCCCCGACGAGCACAGACTCGCGCACGTTCTGCGCATCGGCCGTCGCCTGCGAGCGCCGCGCGAGATCGAAGGCGTACGCCACGAAGGCCGCCGCGTAGATCGCGATCGCCGTCCAGAGCAGGACCGGCGAGATCACGTTGAGCTCGAGCATGGTGTCAGTCTACTTTCCGGGTGTCGGTTGCCGGGGCTTCCGGCTCGGCGGACTCGTCCGCGGGATCATCGATCGGTGGGCGCGCCGTGGTGCCCCCGGCCGCATCGAGCAGTCGGGCGTGACCGGCGACGAGGTCTTCCACGGCTGCCGCGAGCGTCGGGTCTTCCCCTCGCGCGAGGGCCGCGTACTCGAGGGCGATCTCGCCATCGTGCGCCGTGGCCTTGACCCACACGCGTCGGCGCGGAACGAACAGCGCGATCATGAGGCCGCCGAGGGCGAGCAGCGCGAAGCCGAGCACCCACACTCCGGACTCGTCGCGGTGGATCTGCAGCGAGGCGAAACGCTTCACCGACTCAGAGGCATCCGTCGCGCCGGCCGGCGACTCGTCCTCGAAGGTCACCGAGCCGAGGCCGTTGGGCAGCTGCGCGGTCTGTCCGGGGGCCAGCTCGATCGACTTCACGTCGGTGGTGCGGCCGGTGAGCTTTGTCATCCCGGTGGTGTCGAGCACGTAGACCGAGCGCGGCACGCCCTCGTTGATGCCGAGGTCGCCCGTGTACACGTCGAGCGTGAGCGTCGGGTTCGTGAGGTCGCCGTACGCGGAGAAGAACGCGCCGCTCTCGAGCACACCCGTCGTCGGGTAGAAGAATCCGACCAGGCCGACCTGCTCGGCCAGCCCGTCCGGCACCTTGAGCACGCCCAGCGAGGTCATGTTGTTGTCCTGCGGGAGGAACGGGGTGCTGTTCGTGAACACCACGTTGCCTTCGGGGTCGCGCACGGTCACGGTCGGCGCGTAGCCGTTGCCGAGCAGGAAGACGTCGTCGTCGGCCACCCCGAGCGGCTCGTTGACCTTGACGGACCCCGTGCGCTCCTCCCCGTTCTCCTGCACCGTGACGTTGGCGGAGAAGTCGCCGGCCTGTCCGGAGCCGGGCTCGCCGAACGGCTGATACGTCACATCGAACGAGTCGAGGCGCATCGAGTACGGGGCGAACGCATCGTCACCCACGAAGCGACCGCGGTTCATCGAGTCGTAGTCGAGGAGCGTGTTGGCGAACGTCTCCCCCTCCACCAGCACGCGCTGACCGGTGTACGAGAAGCCGCCGCCGATGCCGACCGTGACCAGCACGCCCACGAGCGCGAGGTGGAAGATCAGGTTGCCGGTCTCGCGCCAGTAGCCGCGCTCGGCGGAGACCGAGAACGTGCGTCCGCGGTCGTAGCGCTCCACCCGGTAACCGAGGGCCTTCAGCTGTTTCGTCGCGACGTCGATGGACGCGGCCGCCTCCGCTTCGGCGTCACCGGTCCTGGTGCCCGAGTCCGCGGACGGATCGCGCGTGATCGCACGGTAGTCCTCGAGCCGCTGCAGTCGAGCGGGAGTGCGCGGCGGACGCGCGCGCAGTGCCTTGGCGTGGTGCTTGATGCGCGGGATCACACACCCGACGAGCGAAGCGAACAGCAGCAGGTAGATCGCCGAGAACCACGGCGACAGGTACACATCGAACAGCTTCAGCCCGTCGAGCACCGGGAAGAGGTCGGGGTTGTCGCGCTCCCACTGCGTGACGCCGTTCGGGTCGGCCATCCGCTGCGGGAAGATCGAGCCCGGGATCGCGGCGATCGCGAGCACGAGCAGCAGGATGAGCGCCGTGCGCATCGAGGTCAGCTGACGCCAGCCCCAGCGCAGCCAGCCGACGAACCCCAGCCGCGGCTGGGTGATCGAGTCGTCGCCGTCGACGTGGTCGGACGGGCGGAGCGGATCGCTGGAGTCGCTGTTCGCGGCACCCTTGTTCTTGGTCATGGCCTTCTCAGTGCGGGGGTTCTTGTCGGAGCTGGTGGACGTCGTGGAGCGATCAGAGCGGGAGGATGACACTTCCGATCACCGCCGTCAGGCGCGACATGATGTCGGTCCAGAGGCCGGTCACCATCAGGATGCCCAGCAGGATCAGCATCACGCCGCCGACGATGTTGACGACCCGGACGTGGCGGCGGAGGAAGCCGACCGCTTTCGTCGCCCAGCCGAAGCCGAGGGCGACGAGCAGGAACGGGATCCCGAGGCCCAGCGAATAGGCCAGGCCGAGGAAACCTGCGCGCACCGGATCGCCGGCGTTGAAGGAGAGGGCGAGGATGGCCGCGAGCGTCGGCCCCATGCACGGTGCCCAGCCGATCCCGAGCGCCACCCCGAGGAGCGGCGCACCGACGATCCCCGCCTTGGAGTCGACGTGGAAGCGGAACTCCTTCTGCGCGAAGCCGAAGAGGCCGAGGAACACGAGGCCCATCGCGATGATGACCACGCCCAGGATGCGGGTGATGAGGTCGCCCCACTGCAGCAGGAAGACCCCGGCCGTTCCGCCGAGCACGGTGTAGAGGATGAAGACGATCGTGAACCCGAGGATGAACAGCAGCACGCCCCCGACGAGCCGCCCCCTCGTCGCGGTTTCGGTGGTCTGCGTCTTCGTCCCGCCTTCCGCACCGGCAGCAGCGGTCGACCGAGGCGCGACGGCACCGCCGAGGAAGCCGAGGTAGCCGGGGACGAGCGGGAGCACGCACGGGGAGAGGAACGAGACGAGTCCCGCGAGCATCGCCACCGGGATCGCGATCCAGAGGGCCCCGGATCCGATGATCGCTTCGGGATTCACGACGTTCCCCGGGTGGTCACGACGTCTCCGCGAGGGCGTCCTTGACGAGCGTGGAGAGGATCGACTTGCCGTCGATCGGGCCGATGATGCGCGCGGCGACCCGGCCCTGCTTGTCGAGCACGAGGGTCGTCGGCGTCGCGGCGATCGGCGTCTCCTTCGCGAAGGCGAGCTTGGCCTGGGCGGTGTCGACGTCGATCAGGCTCGGGTACGTGACACCGTACTCGTTCGCGAAGGCCACTGCCGTGTCCGCCTGGTCACGGGTGTTGATGCCGATGAACGCGACGTCCTGATCGCGGAAGTCCTGCCAGACACCTTCCAGATCGGCTGCTTCGAGGCGGCACGGCGCGCAGCCGGCGTACCAGAAGTTGACGACAGCGACCTGTCCGGCGATGTCGGCGCTGTCGAACTCCTCGCCCTTCTCGGTCACTCCGCTGAAGACGACGGGTTCACCGCGCTCGGAGACCGGGATCTCGACGATCGCCCCGTCGGCGGCGACATAACCGGTGTTCTCGCCGTTCAGGAACGATTCGCTGACCGGATCGGGAGCGCAGGCGCTCAGACCGATGGCGAGCACCGCAGCGAGCGCGGCACCGACCGCACGGCGCGAGCGCCGTGTGCGGGAGGAGCGGCCGCTGCGGATCGGACGGACCGTCGAATCGCTTGGCACGACTCCGAGTTTACGCAGAGCTTCCTATGCGCGAGCCGGAAACGAGCACCCTTCGGAGGCCCATCAGAAGCGCGCCAGGACGTCGTCCACGCCCGCCCGGAACCGCGGACAGGTGGCGATGTCGTGCGCGCGGCAGCCCATCGCGTGCTCGGTCATCTCCCGCGATCGACGCATCTCCTCCATACGGCGATCGATGTCGTCCAGGTGCTGCTGCAACACCTGGTGCCGCCCGGCGCTCCCGTCGTCGAGCAGCACCGCGATCTGTTCGAGGCTCATCCCCGCTGCTTTGCTGCGCTGGATCACGGCGATGCGCACGACCTCATCCTCGCCGTAGCGCCGCCGCCCTGCGGAGTCGCGCGGAGGAGTGAGCAGCCCCACCGACTCCCAGTGCCGCAGCACGTTCGTCGGCAGCTCGAAGCGCTCGGCCACGTCGCCGACGGACCAGGGGTGCGCATCGCTTGACTTCATGTTGACATGAAGTCACAGACTGACGGGGAAAGCAACCCCGCCACCGGAAGGACCCCCATGTACGACGCCATCGTGATCGGCGCAGGACCGGCAGGACTCCAGGCCGCCCTGACCCTCGGACGGATGCACCGCTCGACTCTGCTCCTGGATTCGGGCGAGTACCGCAACGGCACCGTGCTGCACATGCACAACATGATCGGCGCGGACGGGATGCCACCGTCGGCGCTGCGCGCGACCGCCCGCGCCGAGCTCGCGGAGTACGACGACGTGGAGATCCGCGACGCGGCGGCGACGAGCGTCTCGGGCGTCGAGGGCGCGTTCGTCGTGGGCGTGTCCGACGGCACCGTCGTCGAGGGACGTCGGGTCATCCTCGCCACGGGCGTCGCCGACGACCTTCCCGATGTCCCGGGGCTGCACGACCTGTGGGGCACATTCGCCTTCAGCTGCCCGTTCTGCGACGGACACGAGCATGCCGGCAGGGACATCGCCATCATCGGCGCCGCACCTCGGGCCGAGCACCTCATCGGCCTGTTGGGTCGGATCGCCGGGAACATCACCGTCGCACCCGTCGGGGAGGAGTTCGCAGACGACGAGATCCGAACTCTCGAGGCGAAAGGCGCGCAGGTGCGCCGCACGCCGGTCACCTCCGTCGAGAAGGTCGACGGAGGTGTCCGCGTTCACACGGACACCGACGAGAGCGTCGTCGACGGCGTATTCATCTCTGCCGGGGAGATGCGCCAGCGGTCGCCGTTCGCCGCCCAGCTCGGACTGGGAATGCTCGACTCCGGGTGCATCGAGATCGACGAGTTCGGACGCACCTCGCGCCCCGGCGTCTTCGCTGCAGGCGACCTCGCGCACCGCGCGACCCTTCCCGGGCCCATGGCCTCAGTGCTGCTGGCCGCGGCTGCCGGTCAGCTCGCAGCGGTCGGCATCATCCAGTCGCTGCTGGCCGCTGAGCACTGATCACGCCCGAATCGCGGATCAGACCGCGCCGACGTCGACGGCGCCGCCGGTCGCCGCAGGCTCGGCATACGCGACCTCGCGCCAGACATCGCCGACGCGCTCGAACGAGGTGACGCTCGACAGGGCGCAGCGTCGGGTGCGCGGATCGTGCCGGAGCGGAAGCCCCGCGACGCGGAGGTGGGTGATCCAGATCGGCGCCTGGTGCGACACCATCACGACGTCGCCGTCGGGCGCCGCGTCCCAGGCTTCGTCCATGACACCGAGCATCCGCTCCGCGATGGACGAGTAGGGCTCGCCCCAGCTGGGCAGCGAAGGCTGCCGCAGGTGCCACCAGTTCATGGGATTCATCAGCGAGCGACGCATCTGCGTCCCCTCGAACACGTTCGTCGGCTCGATCAGACGGATGTCGATCTCCGGCACGAGGTCGAAGCGCTCGGCGAACGGCTCTGCCGACTCCTGCGCGCGTTCGAGCGGCGACGCATAGAGCGCGGAGACGGGACGGTCGAGCGCCGCCACATGGCCGGCGGCCGCTGCGGCCATCCCCCGGCCCGCGTCGCTCAGGTGGTAGTCGGGAAGACGACCGTAGAGCACGCGGGCCGGATTGTGCACCTCGCCGTGTCGGACGAGGTGCAACCGGGACGCCGTCATCTCACGCCTTGCTGTAGCGCGAATCCCCGAAGCCGAGGATCAGGTACCCGATGTACGGGAAGAAGAACAGCAGGAAGAACGAGAAGACCCCGCCCTTGTTGAAGCGCTCGCCGAGCTTGAACGCGACGATGATCGCGAGGATCAGGTTCGCGATCGGGATGAGGTAGAGCAGTGCGAACCAGCCGGACAATCCGGCGATCTTCACCAGGAAGACGAGGTTCACGATCGGGATGATCGCGAGGATGCCGGGGTATCCGGCCTTCGTGAAGACCTTCCACAGCCCGATGGCGACGAGGATGTAGAAGACGAGCGCGATCAGGCCCGTGGTACCGGAGAAGATCGATGCGTAGAGATCGGAGATGCCGTTGTTGTCCACGTGCACCCTTTCTGTGTAAGAGCTGTGTCGTGGCGATCCTACTGATATGCCGGCCCGGGAGTGGGTGACCGGGCCGAAGACCTCCCGACCGCCCCCGTAGAATGGGCGGGTTCCCCATTTCCCAGATCAGAAGGAATACTCCGTGCTTCGCACCCACTCGGCAGGCTCTCTGCGAGCCGAGCACATCGGTCAGACCGTCACCCTCTCGGGTTGGGTCGATCGCCGTCGTGACCACGGAGGAGTCGCTTTCATCGATCTGCGGGACGCCTCCGGCATCGCCCAGGTCGTCATCCGCGACGAGGAGATCGCCCACCCGCTGCGCAACGAGTTCGTGCTGAAGGTGACCGGCGAGGTCTCGCTGCGCCCCGAGGGCAACGCGAACCCGAACCTGCCCACGGGCGAGATCGAGCTCATCGCGACCGACGTCGAGGTGCTGAACGAGTCCGCGCCTCTGCCCTTCCAGGTCTCCACAGCTCTCGCCGACACCGAGACCGTGGGCGAGGAAGCCCGCCTCAAGTACCGCTACCTCGACCTGCGCCGCCCGGCCCCGGCCGCTGCCCTGCGTCTGCGCTCGAACGTGTACAAGGCGATCCGCGACGTGCTGCACGCCGACGACTTCACCGAGGTCGAGACCCCGACCCTCACCCGCTCGACGCCTGAGGGCGCCCGTGACTTCCTGGTGCCCGCTCGTCTGAGCCCCGGCAGCTGGTACGCCCTGCCGCAGTCCCCCCAGCTGTTCAAGCAGCTGTTGATGGTCGGCGGCGTCGAGAAGTACTTCCAGATCGCGCGCTGCTACCGCGACGAGGACTTCCGCGCCGACCGGCAGCCGGAGTTCACGCAGCTCGACATCGAGATGAGCTTCGTCGACCAGGAAGACGTGATCACCCTCATGGAGTCGCTCATCGTGGCGATGTGGGCGACGATCGGCGTCGAGGTCGCGACCCCGCTGCCGCGCATGACCTACGCCGACGCCATGGCCAAGTACGGCTCCGACAAGCCCGACCTGCGCTTCGGCCTCGAGCTCGTCGACGCGACCGAGTACTTCCAGAACACCCCGTTCCGCGTCTTCCAGGCCGAGTACGTCGGTGCGGTGCGTATGCCCGGCGGCGCCTCGCAGCCGCGCAAGCAGCTCGACGCCTGGCAGGACTGGGCCAAGCAGCGCGGCGCACGCGGCCTCGCCTACGTCCTGTTCAACGAGGACGGCACGCTCGGTGGCCCCGCCGCGAAGAACCTGTCCGAGGCCGAGCAGGCCGGGCTCGCCGACCTCGTCGGCGCCGAAGCCGGAGACTGCGTCTTCTTCGCCGCCGGTGCCACTAAGGAGAGCCGCGCACTCCTCGGCGCCGCGCGCGTCGAGATCGGCCGCCGCCTCGGCTACCTGAACCCCGACGAGTTCGCGTTCACCTGGGTCGTCGACGCTCCGATGTTCGAGCCGGCAGCCGACGCCGTGGCCTCCGGCGACGTCGCCGTCGGCGCGGGGGCCTGGACGGCCGTGCACCACGCGTTCACCGGCCCGAAGCCGGAGTTCCAGGACACGTTCGACACCGACCCCGGCTCCGCTCTCGCCTACGCGTATGACATCGTCTGCAACGGCTCGGAGCTCGGTGGCGGCTCGATCCGCATCCACCGCGAAGACGTGCAGAAGCGTGTGTTCGAGGTCATGGGCATCAGCGACGAGCAGGCCGACGAGCAGTTCGGCTTCCTGCTCGACGCGTTCAAGTTCGGCGCACCGCCCCACGGCGGGATCGCACTCGGCATGGACCGCGTGCTGCAGCACCTGACCAAGACCGAGTCGATCCGCGAGGTCATCGCGTTCCCGAAGTCGGGCAACGGCTTCGACCCGCTGACCTCCGCCCCGGCACCGATCACCGACGCGCAGCGCGCCGAGGCCGGTGTCGACTACGAGCCCGAGGACGACGAGGCCTGACGCCCACCGCCTCGCGCGAGCCCAGGCACACACGCCGGATCAGGCGGTTCTGCGAAGAACCTGCCTGATCCGGCGTTTCTGCCTGATCCCCCAGGCCGCGCGCCGCAGAGCATCTCGAGCCTAGGACGAGAGCGCCGCGAACGCGGGCACGATGTTCTCGTTCCACACGTCGACGCCGAGCTTCGCGATCAGCGCGATGACGACGACGAGGAAGACCACGCGGATGAAGGTGGTCCCGCGCGAGATCGCCATCCGCGAGCCGAGGTAGCTGCCGGCGACGTTCGCGACTGCGAGGATGCCGCCGAGCAGCCACAGCACGGCACCGTGCGGGATGAACAGCATGAGCGCACCCGCGTTCGTCGCGAGGTTGACGATCTTGGCCTTGGCGCTCGCCTGCAGGAAGTCGTAGCCGAGCAGCGCGACCAGGGTGATCACGAGGAAGGTGCCGGTCCCGGGTCCGATCATGCCGTCGTAGAAGCCGATGCCGAGCCCCGCGGCACCCGCCATGATGTGGTGCTTGTGCCCGTCGAACCGCAGCTGGGTCGCCGCGCCCATCTGCGGCTTGAACGCGGTGAACAGCGCCACCGCGAGCAGCGCGATCACGATGATCGGCTTGAACGCGGCCGGCGGCAGCACCGTCGCGACGGCTGCTCCGCCGAAGGACCCGATCAACGCGATGATCGCCATCGGCACGGCAGTGCGCAGGTCGGGCCTGGCTCGTCGGTAGTAGGTCACACTGCTGGTCGCGGTGCCGAACACCGAGGCGAGTTTGTTGGTGGCGAGCGCCTGCACCGGGGAGATGCCGGGGATCAGCAGCAGGGCCGGCAGCTGCAGCAGCCCTCCCCCGCCGACGACCGCGTCGATCCAGCCGGCGCAGAACGCGGCGATCACCACGAGCAGCAGCACCCCCCACGTGAGCTGCTCGAGTCCGAGCACGGCGCCGATATCCACCTCGCCATGATTCCAGAGAGTCGGCACGACCCCCGCATCCGCGCTCGCACCGGACGCGGGCGCTGGCAGACTGGAGGCATGCTCGACGCCCTCCCGCTGCCCCAGCCGCTCGAATCGCGTATCGGAACCGCGCTCCTGCGCCGTGCGACGGTCGACGACACGGATGCCGTGATCACACTGCTCGCCGACGACCCGATCAGCGCGGCCCGCGGCGATGTGGCGTCCGACGAGGATCGTCCCGCGTACGCACGCGGGCTCGTCGAGATCCTGGCCGAGCCGTCGAACGATCTGCTCGTGGTCGAGCTCCACGGCGCGATCGTCGCGACGCTGCAGCTCACCTCGATCCCCGGGATGGCGCGCCGCGGCGCGCGGCGGCTGCTCGTCGAGGCGGTGCGGGTGCAGAGCACACTGCGCTCGTCGGGCATCGGCTCTGCCGTGATGCGCTGGGTCGGCGAAGCCGCAGCCCCCGCAGTCGGCGCGACCATGGTGCAGCTCACCTCCGATGCCGCCCGCACCGACGCGCACCGCTTCTACGAGCGTCTCGGCTACATCGGCTCGCACCGCGGCTTCAAGTACAGCGTGCCGCAGGGCTGAGCTCCGCGGCCCTGTTCGGCCACCGGCTCGCCACCGTCCGTTCACCAGACCCGCGACGGGCGGCAACCTGCGCCTCATAGTGTCCTCTCGCAACCCGAAACCGGCTCACAGCGCCGGACACCGAGAGGACACTCATGGCTCGCTTCACCCGCCGCGCGCGCATCGGCGCCGGCATCGCCCTGGCCACCACGGCCGCACTCGCACTCACGGCCTGCTCCGGCGCAGCTGACGCGACCGGCGGAGGCAGCTCCGACGTCGACGCCTCCGCCGCGACCTCTGTCACCGACTTCGGCACCTTCGCCGACCTCGAGGCTGCAGCCAAGGCCGAAGGCTCGCTCAACGTCATCGCGCTCCCCCGCGACTGGGCGAACTACGGCGAGATCCTCGACCTGTTCGCCGAGAAGTACCCCGAGATCACCATCAACGAGGCCTCCCCCGACGTCTCGAGCGCCGAGGAGATCCAGGCCGCGAAGACGAACGAGGGACTCGACACCGCGCCCGACGTGTTCGACATCGGCCTCACGGTCGCCCTGCAGAACACCGACGTCTTCGCGCCGTACAAGGTGCAGACGTGGGATGACATCCCCGAGGAGCTGAAGGAGCCCACCGGCCTCTTCGTCGGCGACTACGGCGGGTACATGTCGATCGGCTACGACTCGTCGAAGTTCGACGCTCCGGCCGAACTCTCCGACCTGCTCTCGGCCGACTACAAGGGCGCCGTCGCGATCAACGGCGACCCGACCCAGGCCGGTGCGGCCTTCGCCGCCGTCGGCCTCGCCACCGTGCAGTCCGACGGCACGCTCGACGACTTCCAGCCGGGCATAGACTTCTTCTCCGAGCTGCAGAAGGCCGGAAACCTGCTCAAGGTCGACGTGACCACCGCGACGATCGCGAGCGGCGAGACCCCCGTCGTGTTCGACTGGGACTACCTGAACGCCTCGCACACGGCCGACAACAAGGACTGGAAGGTCGTCGTGTTCGACGGCACCGGTTACGCCGGGTACTACAACCAGGCCATCAACGCCGACGCCCCGCACCCGGCTGCTGCCCGCCTGTGGCAGGAGTTCCTCTACAGCGACGAGGTGCAGAACCTCTGGCTGAAGGGCGGCGCCCGTCCGGTGCGCATGGAGGCCATGACCGACGCCGGCACGATCGACGCCGACCTCGCTGCGGCACTCCCCGAGGCACCGGAGGAGACGGTCGTCCCGACCGAGGAGCAGTCGACGAACGCCGGCACGCTGCTCGGCGAGAAGTGGGCCTCGGCGGTCCAGTGACCACCCTCACCGCAACGGGGGCGGATGCCGCGGCATCCGCCCCCACCACCTCCGCCGGGTCCTCGCCGCACGCGAGGGCCCGGCGGTCCGCTCCGTCCTTCGCCTGGCTCGGGCTCGTCCCGTTCGCCGCATACGTCGTGCTCTTCCTGGCGGTGCCGACGATCCTGTCGATCGGCTCCGGCTTCTTCACGAAGGACGGCTCCTTCACCTGGTCGAACATGTCGGCCCTCGCCGATCCCGTCGTGCTGAACACCTTCGCGAACTCCGCCGGGCTCTCGCTGCTCACCGCCGTGGTGGGTGCGCTCGTCGGTGCGCTCGTCTGCTACGCCCTGCTCGGCATGGACCCCGAAGGCCGAACGCGCTCGGCTGTGGACGCCGCGGCCGGTGTGCTCGCCCAGTTCGGTGGCGTCATGCTGGCGTTCGCCTTCATCGCGACCATCGGCATCCAGGGTGTCGTCACGGTCTTCCTGAAGGACTCGTTCGGCGTCAACATCTTCGAGAACGGCACCTGGCTGTACGAGCTGCCCGGTCTCGTCCTCCCCTACTTCTACTTCCAGATCCCGCTCATGGTCATCACCTTCATGCCCGCCCTCGCCGCGCTCAAGCCGCAGTGGGCCGAGGCCAACCTCACACTCGGCGGCACCCGCGCGAGCTTCTGGCTGCGTATCGGCATCCCGGTGCTCGCGCCGTCGTTCCTCGCCAGCCTGCTGCTGCTGTTCGCGAACTCGTTCTCGTCGTACGCCACCGCCGCCGCCCTCGCCAGTCAGGGAGCGCAGATCGTGCCGCTGCAGATTCGCACTGCCCTCACGAGCGAGACGGTCCTCGGCCGCGAGAACCTCGCCGGCGCCCTCGCGCTCGGCATGATCGTGATCGTCGGGATCGTGATGGCCCTGTACTCCCTCGTGCAACGACGCGCGGCCAGGTGGCAGTCGTGAACCGGCTCGGTCCCTCCCTCGCGACCCGCGGGGTCATCGGCATCCTCGTCGGTGCGTTCTTCGCCGTTCCCCTGGTGTCGACGTTCCTCTTCACGCTGCGCGACCCCGAGGGCGGGCTGTCGTTCGCCCGCTGGATCGCGCTGTTCGACCCCGCGGCGGCCGCTACCCTGAGGCCGATCTGGGCGGGCCTGGGCAACTCCCTGATCCTGGCCGTCGTCACGGTGGCCATCGTGCTGCTCCTGCTCGCCCCCACCATGATCCTGGTGAACCTGCGCTTCCCCAAGCTCAAGCCCGCCTTCGAGTTCGCGGTGCTGCTGCCCATCTCCATCCCCGCCATCGTGCTCGTGGTCGGCCTCGCTCCCATCTACCTGCAGATCGGTCGCGCCTTCGGCACCGGCACCTGGACGCTCGCCTTCGCCTACGGGATCACCGTGCTGCCGTTCGCGTTCCGCTCGATCCAGGCGTCGATCGATGCCGCCGACCTGCGCACCCTCGCCGAGGCCGCACGGTCGCTCGGCGCCAGCTGGCCGACGGTCGTCCTCCGGGTGCTCGCTCCGAACCTCCGCCAGGGGCTGCTCGCCGCATCGCTCATCTCCATCGCGGTGGTGCTCGGCGAGTTCACGATCGCCTCGCTCCTGAACCGCCAGGTGTTCCAGACCGCCATGGTCGTCGTGAACAAACAGGATCCCTATGCGCCGGCGATCTTCACGCTGCTCGCGCTGGTGCTCGTCTTCCTCCTGCTCCTCGTCATCGGCCGCGTCGCCCGCGGTACCGGAAAGGCCCGCTCATGACCCTCGACCACGCGCTGCCGCGCACCAAGGACAACCTGCTGCTCTCGCAGGCGGGCGAGGGAACGCGCGTCGAGCTGCAGGGCATCGTCAAGAGCTACGGCGGCAACCGGGTGCTGCACGGTGTGGACCTGGACATCGCCCCCGGGGAGTTCGTCTCGCTCCTCGGCCCCTCCGGCTGCGGCAAGACCACGCTGCTGCGTGTGCTCGCCGGTCTCGAGGGTGCGGACGAGGGGGCCGTGCTCCTGGGCGGCGGAGACGTCTCCCGAGTGCCCACGAACAAGCGCGACATCGGGATGGTCTTCCAGTCGTACTCGCTCTTCCCGCACCTGCGGGTCGCCGAGAACACCGCCTTCGGCCTGCGCCGGCGCGGGATCGCGAAGGCGGAAGCCTCGCGCCGCGCCGTCGATGCCCTCGCGCTGGTCGGACTCGCCGACTTCGCCGATCGCTTTCCGCACCAGCTCTCCGGCGGACAGCAGCAGCGGGTGGCGCTCGCCCGTGCGCTGGTGACCGAGCCCAAGGTGCTGCTTCTCGACGAACCGCTCTCCGCGCTCGACGCGAAGGTGCGCGTGCAGCTGCGCGACGAGATCCGCCGCATCCAGCTGCGCCTCGGCATCACGACCGTGTTCGTCACCCACGACCAGGAGGAGGCGCTGGCCGTCTCCGACCGGATCGCCGTGATGAACGACGGTCGTATCGAGCAGATCGGTTCCCCCGAACAGCTCTACACGATGCCCTCGACCGCCGGAGTCGCGGCTTTCGTCGGCCTGTCCAGCGTCGTATCCGGGGTCGCCGAGGGCGATCATGTGATGGTCTGGGGGCAGCGGCTTCCTCTCCAGTCACGGGCGGACGGGCCGGTCGACGTGTATCTGCGACCGGAGAACGTCTACTTCGCATCCGAGGCCGACGCCGCAGCCGATGCCCTGGTCGAGGAGAGCACCTTCCTCGGCAGCATGCGTCGTACGCTCGTCCGCACCGAATCCGGTGAGCTCGTCCGGGTGCAGCATGCGCCGGGCACCCACCCCGCGTTCGGGGATCGGGTGCGCATCGCGATCGCTCCCGAGCCTGTCGCCGTGCACCCGCGCGGTTGAACCCATCGCTCTTCCCCCGGGCCTGACCCGAGCGCTAGCGTGAGGCCCGAGGGGCGGGGTTCCCTCCATCCGAGAGAGAAAGGACGCCTCATGGCAGGCACGTTCGAGCTGTACACCGACAAGTCCGGCGAGTACCGGTTCCGTCTGAAGGCCGGCAACGGCGAGGTCATCGCGATCAGCGAAGGCTACTCGTCGAAGTCCGCCGCCCTGAACGGCATCGACTCCGTGCGTCGCAACGCCGCAGACGCCGAGGTCGTCGAGGCCGACTGAGCTCGATACCCACGCTTCACGCCGAGACCCCCTGTTGCAGACGTCTGCAACAGGGGGTCTCGGCGATTGCGATAGGTGTCGGCGAACCAGATCTCGGGTCAGAGCACGCGCGAGAGGAAGTCCTTCGTGCGCTGATGCTGAGGGTTGCCGAGAACCTCGCGCGGGTCGCCTTCCTCGACGATGTGCCCACCGTCCATGAAGATGAGGCGGGATCCGACTTCGCGTGCGAATCCCATCTCGTGCGTGACGACGAGCATCGTCATCCCCTCGTCGGCCAACGATCGCATGACCTGCAGCACCTCGCCGACCAGCTCGGGGTCGAGCGCCGAGGTGGGCTCATCGAACAGCATCATGTCGGGGTTCATGCACAGTGCACGGGCGATCGCCACACGCTGCTGCTGCCCTCCCGACAGGTGCCCCGGGTAGGCGTCGGCCTTCTCCGCCAGACCGACCCGGGCGAGCATGGCGTGCGCGATCAGCTCGGCTTCCTTCTTCGACCGCTTCTTCACGCGCTGCTGGGCGATCGTGAGATTGCCCAGCACATCGAGGTGCGGGAAGAGGTTGAAGCTCTGGAAGACCATGCCGATGCGGGTGCGCACGCGGTCGATGTCGACGTCGGGGTCGGTGATGTCGATCCCCTCGATCAGCACCTTGCCGCCGGTCGGCTCCTCGAGCAGGTTCACCGAACGCAGCAGCGTCGACTTGCCCGAGCCCGAAGGTCCGATCACGCACACGACCTCGCCCTTGGTGACGGTGAGGTCGATGCCCTTGAGCACCTCGTTGTCGCCGAACGACTTCACGAGCCCCTGCACGTCGATCGCGGGGGCGTGGACATCAATCAGGTCGGTGATCATCGCTGCCTCGACATCCGTCGCTCCAGCCACGCACTGAAGCGCGTGAGCGGGATCGTCACGATCAGGTACAGGATCGCCGCCATGATCAGCGGCGTTCCGTTCGCGTTCTGCGTGCTCGCATCGCGGGCGAAGGTCGTGAGCTCCTTCGACCAGATGAACGAACCCGCCACGAAGAGCAGCGACGTGTCCTTCAGCAGCAGCACGAACTCGTTGGTCAGAGGCGGGATGATGATCCGGAACCCCTGCGGCACGATGATCCAGAACGTCGTCTTCATGGGCGACATGCCGAGCGAGCGCGCCGCCTCGGTCTGGCCCTTCGGAACGGCCTGGATGCCCGCACGGATCGTCTCGGCCATGTATGCCGAGGCGACGAGGACGAGACCGATGAGACCGAGCACGACGGGTCCGCCCAGCTTCGTGCCGGGCACGCCCAGCGCGATCGGCAGGATGAACGCGATGCCGAAGATCGTGAGGATCGCGGGGAGCCCCCGGAACAACTCGATCCAGCACGTCGCGATCCACCGGAACGGCGCGATGGTCGACAGCTTCATCAGTGCCAGCACGACTCCGAGCAGCAGCCCCCCGGCGAAGGCAACGGCCGTGAACCACAGCGTGTTGACCAACGCGGTCGTGATGATCCCGGGGAACATCTTCGCCGCGACTTCAGGATTGAAGAACAGCGGGCCGATCTTCGCCCAGTCGGTGCTCACGATCGCCCAGACGGCGATCACGATCAGCACCACGTAGACCGTGTAGCGATACAGCTTGCTCTTGGTGGTACGCCTCAACGCCATCGTCGAGGACCTCCCGCTCTACCGACCCCGCCGGTCACTTGGCCGCGAGGTACTCGTCGTAGATCTTCTGGTATCCGCCGTCGTCCTGGAGCTCCTTGAGCGCCTTGTTGACCGCGTCGCGCAGCTCGTCCTTCTCGCCCTTGGCGAAGGCGAAGCCGTACGACTCGTCGGTCGGGTACGTCTCGACGATCTTGTAGTCGGGGTCGTCCTGCTCGTGCACGTAGTTGACGGGCTGGTCCTGCAGGATGGCGTCGATCTGACCCGCCTGCATGGCCGGCCACAGCTCACCGTCCGAGGGGTACTGCACCAGCTGCGCACCCGGAGCGTTCTCGCCCGCGTAGGTCTCGCCGGTGGTGCCCTGCTGCACGCCGACGTTCTTGCCGTCGAGGTCGTCGATCGACTTGATGTCCGAGTCGGCGCGCACGAGGAGCGACTGCAGCGAGTCGACGTACGGGTCGGAGAAGTCGATGTTCGCCTTGCGCTCGTCGGTGATGGTCATCGCAGAGGCACCGATGTCGCACGTGCCGGCGGCGAGCGTGGTGCCGGACTGGAGCGCGTCGAAGCCCACGTCCTGCACGGCGAGCTTCAGGTCGATCTTCTCGGCGATCGCACTGAGCAGGTCGATGTCGAAGCCGGAGTAGCCGGTCTCGCTGGAGGGGTCCTCGACCTCGAACGGCGGGTAGGGGACGTCGGAGCACACGGTGAGCGTTCCGGCCTCGACGAGACCGTACTTGTCGTCGGCGGCGGGAGCGTCACTGCTTCCCGCGTCGGATGATCCGGTGGCGCAGCCGGCGAGCGCGAGGGTGGCCGTCGCCACGAGGGCGAGGCCGGCGATGAGGTTGCGACGAGGCATGTCGGCTCCTGTGAGTCGAGGGCACGGAGGCCCGCTGACGGGTAGGAGTTCATCTAAACATGCGGCTCGTCGCGTGACCAATGACATCGGCATCCGCGCGCATTACGTTTGTGTTGCAAGTACGCCCCGATCACACGTGGAAACCGAGTTCCTGGGTCGGTGCGACGCGGTGTCAGACCTCGAAGTCGACGGCGACGCGCGAGGCGACGACCGATCGGATGTACGCGGCGACCTCGGCGTGCGCGGGGTGCACCTGGTACTCGTCGATCGCCGCGACCGAGGCGAAGTCCGCGACGAGCGTGACGTCCCAGTTCGCCTCCGGATAGGCGACGTTCGCGCCGGCGGAGATGGAGAGGAGCTGCGGGACGACACCGTCGAGAGCGTTCAGCCGGCGAGCGACCTCGGCAGCCTGGGCACCACGCTCGGCGGCGTCTTCGGCGGCGAGCTTCCAGGTCACGACATGGCGGATGGTCACAGGGCTTCCTTCAGTTCGGTCGGGGATTCACCACGGAGTGCGTCTTCGAGCGCCTCTCGCAGCCGGTCGGGCGAGACGCGCCAATGCGCGTGCAGCTCGCCGTCGATCAGCACGACCGGGATCTTCTCCCACCACAGCTCGTACAGCGCGGGATCGTCCTGGATCGACGCCTCGACGATCTCGATCTGCTCGGCGGCGGCGTCGGGCAGATCGGCGACGACGGCATCGATGACGTCGGAGGCGACGTCGCACAGATGGCAGTCGGGCTTGCCGATCAGAGTCAGCGTGGTCACGCCGACGGCACCTCGACCGCGCGGCCCTGGGCGATCCACTCGCCGGTGCCGCCCTCGACGTTCGTGGCGTCGTAACCGCGCGACTCCAGAGCCTCGACCACACGAGCCGAGCGCCCGCCTGCCTGGCAGATGACGTCGAACGCCTCGGCAGGCAGCTCTTCCAGCCGGTTGCCGATCTCGGACATCGGGATGTTGACGGCCCCCGGCACATGGCCGGCAGCGAACTCGTCCACCTCCCGCACATCGATGAGCGGGATACCGGTGCGCTTGGCGAGCTCGGTGACGGTGATCGACTTCATGACATCCTCTCGGCGGGACGGAGATGCGGCCGGAGACACAAAGCGCCCGTCCGAAGACAGGCGCTCGTGTCTGGTCGCTTACTTCTTGTTGCGACGCTGGTGGCGAGTCTTACGAAGCAGCTTGCGGTGCTTCTTCTTCGCCATGCGCTTGCGGCGCTTCTTGATGACAGAACCCACGGAAACCTCACTAAGTCAGTGGCTGGGTGTCGCCGAAATCGGACACCCGGGTACGGGCACGGAAAATGCCTCGGGTCAGTCTAGCAAACCCGAAGGCGTCGCCTGTCACACGCATCGACCGCCCACCGGCGGCGGAGCACGAGAAGGCGATCGACGTCAGCCGACGTCGGCGATCGGGCGCTGCAGCGCATCAGCCACAGCGGACTCGGGTACGCGATAGCTGCGCCCGAAACGGACGGCCGGCAACTCCCCCGCATGGACCAGCCGATACACGGTCATCTTGGACACGCGCATGAGCTCTGCGACCTCAGCAACCGTGAGGAATCGGACGTCAGGAACCTCGGGCATCCCACGTACCCCTTTCTCGATGTGCACACTCTATGTGGTAGCTGGGACGCGTGTAAACCTCTGTGACTCGTGTGATCAGTGAGGTGCGACAGACCGCGAGAACTCAGGTTCAGCCGGACTTCTTCACCTTCGCCGACCGCTCCCTGGCCTCCCGCCATGCCTGACGCTCGATCTTGCGGGCCGCCCGCAGAGCCTTCTCAGCCTCGCGCACCGCCTTCTGCGCCTCTTTGAGCCGACGATCCCCGGACACCTCGGCCGGGTCGATGTCGATCCACTCCGCCGCCTCGGCGTGCATCTCTCCGCGGTCGAGGCCCGCAATGTACGCCGTGACCCCGTCGAGGGTCCGCTCGACGGCGAACCGGAACGGATCGGCCGTCGAGGTGAACACATCGTCTTCGATCGCGCGACGGAGCGCGGGGAACTCCTCGGCCGTGATCACCCGATCGAAGAGAGCGGCTTCGTTCGCGGCCACCTCATCGGGGGTGAGTCCCGTGCCGCGGGACTGCTCGGTGTAGCCGGCCTGCACGATCCCGCACCAGCGGGCATGCCCGGTCACCGCGAGCGCGACGGCCATGCGCTCTTCCGTCGTCAGCGCGGTGCCGTCGAGAGCGGCGAGCCCGGCATCCAGCCAGGCCGAGCTGTTCGGGGTGATCGGCGATCCGGTGATCGGCAGGGACAGCATCCAGGGATGGCGCAGGTAGAGCTTGACCTGCTCTTCATACAGGGCGATCAGTCGTCCGCGCCAGCCGTCGGCCTCGAGGTGGCTCTGCGGCGGCAGCCCCGTCGCCTCTTCCTGCATCAGCAGCAGCAGATCGTCCTTCGCCGTCACGTATCGGTACAGCGACATCGGCGTGAATCCGAGCCGCGCCGCGACCGCGGCCATCGACACGGCGCCGATCCCCTCGGCATCCGCCAGCTCGACGGCGGCGTCGACGATCTTCTCGACGCTCATCTCGCGCTTGGGACCACGCTGCGGGTTCGCGGCGACACCCCACGCCAGCGCGATCCCGCGTGGCAGCTCCGGCGGCTCCGTCTCAGTCATGCGCTCATCCTACTTCTGTTTATTAGCTAAACAGTGTGTTACGGTCATACACAGTTGCGTTGGTGATACACAGTTTTCTACATACACAGAAAGGAGCGCCTGATGGAGACAGCCATCGAGGTGCAGGGGCTGCGCAAGGCCTTCGGGAACAAGACCGTCGTCGACGGACTGGATTTCGCGGTCGCCCGCGGCGAGGTCTTCGCCCTGCTCGGGCCGAACGGCGCCGGCAAGACCACGACAATCAACATCCTCACCACCCTCACCGCGGCAGACGCCGGCTCGGCGCGGGTCGCCGGCTGGGACATCGGGACGCAGGCGATCGAGGTCCGGAGACGGATCAGCCTCACCGGCCAGGCGGCAGCCGTCGACGATGCACTGAGCGCGTCCGAGAACGTCGTCATGTTCGCGCGGCTCGCCGGGCTCGGACGGGCAGCCGCGCGACGACGTGCCGCCGACCTGATCGACCAGTTCGATCTCACGGATGCCGCCTCCCGCATGGTGCGCACGTTCTCCGGCGGAATGCGACGTCGCCTCGACCTCGCCCTGAGCTTCGTAGTGACGCCGGAGGTGCTGTTCCTCGACGAGCCCACCACGGGTCTGGACACCCGCAGCCGTCGCAGGCTGTGGGACATCATCCGCATGCTGGCGAACGCGGGGACGACGGTCTTCCTCACCACCCAGTACCTGGAGGAGGCCGATCAGCTGGCAGACCGCATCGCCGTGCTGCACGACGGCAGGGTCGCCGCCCTCGGCACGCCTGCCGCATTGAAGGCGCGCGTCGGCGGAGACACCGTCGAACTCCACGACCGCCGCGGCGAGCTTCACCGGCAGATCCCCACCGATGGCACGGTCGCCGACCTCCGGCGAGCGCTCGACCTGCTCGACGAAGACGGAGAGGACGGCACCGTGACCCTGCGCCGCCCCACCCTCGACGACGTGTTCCTCGCCGTCACCGCGGCCGCCCCCATCGACCACCCCGTGAAGGAGCTCGCATGAACATCACCCTCGCCGCCCCTCGCTCCGCGGCATCTGCCCTCCCCGCCCCTTCACCGCGCCCGCGCCTGCGAGGCCTCACCGCCGAGGCGGTGTTCGTCGGTCGCAGCCTGCGCCACTCGCTGAGGGACGGCGAATCGCTGCTCATGGCGATCATGCTGCCCGTCATGCTCATGCTCATGTTCACGTGGGTGTTCGGCGGAGCGATCGATCCGTCCGGCGCCTACGTCGACTACGTGGTGCCCGGCATCATCCTCACCTGCGCGGGGTTCGGAGCCTCCTCCACCGCCGTGTATGTCGCGAACGACATGCGCACCGGCATCATCGACCGGTTCCGCACGATGCCGCTGCGAGCGGGGGCGGTGCTGACCGGGCACGTCGTCGCGAGCGTGCTGCGCAACCTCATCGCCACGGCGATCGTGATCGGCGTGGGAGTGCTCGTGGGCTTCCGTCCGAGCGCGAGCGCAGGGGAGTGGGTGGGGCTCGCCGCCCTGATCGCGCTGTACATCCTCGCGATCACGTATCTGTTCGCCGCCATCGGCCTTGCCGCAGGAAGCCCGGAAGGGGCGAACGGCTACGGCTTCGTGCTGCTCTTCCTCCCCTACCTGTCCAGTGCGTTCGTCCCGGTGGCGAGCATGCCGGAGTGGTTGCAGCCGGTGGCCGCGAATCAGCCGATCACACCCATCGTGGAGACGATCCGCGGGCTGCTCACTGATGCTCCCGTGCAGAGCGAGGCGTGGTGGGCGATCGGCTGGTGCGTCGTCATCCTCGCGATCGCAGTCGCCTGGGGTGCGTGGCTCTTCCGCCGCAAAGCCGGGCGACGCTGAGCGGACCCGCGGCAGCGGGCATCCCCGCGAAGACATATCCCCGCGGAGCCCACATCCCAGCGGAGACATAGGCGTTCTGCGGCTTTCGCTCATCTGCCGCTGGGACTGTTGACGCAGGGCTCGTGCCGGCACCGCCGAGTCCGCCCCGGGTGTGGGGACCCGCACCTCGCCCCTGATGACAAGCCCCCCTGTCGTCAGGGGCGAGTCGTTGCGGGTCTCCGCCAGCTGACGGGGAGATCGCGCATCACCAGAACGCTGTCGATCTGCGCGGCGCCCTGCGGAAGACCGTCGAAGAACGACGACCTGACCTCGTTCACGCGGCCCGCCTCCACGGCCCAGCGCGCCGCGGACAGCTCTACGGCCTCCGCTCCCCTGCCGTCGCGTCGCGGCGACCAGCCGGTGGCGCCAGCCCGGTAGAACCGTGAAGCGTCGCCCACTGTCGGGAAGAGCGAGCTCTCCCATTCCTCCGACACCTCGATGTCTGCGGAGACGCTCGCGTCGGACGCCTGCATCCGGACCTGGATTCGCGAGTCGGTCTCGTCGATGTCGAACCGCGCGCGCCGCTGCACGCCGGGGAAGAACCGACCCCCGCCGATGACGGGCACGATGTCCGAGGAGTGCCGCTCGATCACGTAGACGCCAGTGCGCGTGGTCCCGCTCTCGTCCCACTCGACCGCGAACCGGTGCGCGGCGTTCTCCGTGGAGATGCCCCACCGCGGTCGCAGCCAACCGGGACGCAGCTCCGTCAGCGCGATCAGGCACACCCCGCCGACCGCGCTCCCGTCGATGAGCTGCGGGCGGAAGGGGGCGGGGATCATCTCGCCGGCCACCGACGGATCGACCCGATACGTCAGCAGCAGACGGCGCCGCATACGGCCGCGAAGTGTGCGCATGAGGAGGTTCATGCCTAGAATTTAACAGCTTTGCTAAATAGCTACAAGCCTTTGATGCGGTCGTTCGGCGTCGCTCGAACCGTCACGCTCCGAGCCGCTTGAGCGCGTTCGCGACGACGTGCTTCGCGGAGGCGGCCGCCCGTCCGACGACCTCGGCGGCATGCGCCGCGCTTTCGGGAACCGCGTGGTAATCGATGTCGGGTGCGCTGTCGCCGTAGGCGTCGACCAGGAACGGCACCAGCCAGTCGTCCACGACTTCGAGCGGCTCGACCGCGAGGCTGTAGAAACGGCGCTGACCGTCTTCGCGCACGGTGACCAGCTCGGCGTCGCGCAGCACCTTCAGGTGCTTCGACACGGTGGGCTGGCTGATGCCCAGATCGGCGACGATCTGGCTGACGCTGGTGCCGGCCTCCCCTTCGGTCGTGCGCCGCAGCAGGAGCTGGAGGATGTCTCGCCTCGTACCGTCTGCGATCACGTCGAAGATGTCCGTCATGAGTTCAGGGTAGTCGTCCCCGGCACGGAGTACCATGACGAAGGCTCGGCGACAGGCGCCGTGCGGTCGCTCGGCGCGACCGAAGGAGAAACCAGAGGGGGCAGCGATGTCGGGCATCGTTTCGGCGTCGTCCCCGCGGCAGAGCCTGAAGAGTGCGGCCGGATGGGTCAAGCACCTCGTCACCTCGTCGCCGTCGCGCTTCGCGATCGTCGTCTTCGCGCTGCTGATCCTCGTGTTCACGGTTCTCCTCTCCCTGCCGATCGCCTCCGCGAGCGGCACGGTCACGCCGCTGAGCGACGCCCTCTTCACCGCTGTCTCCACCATCTGCGTCACCGGACTCGCAACGGTCGACATGGCCAACTACTGGTCCCCCTTCGGACACGTCGTGGTGTTCCTCGGCGTGAACATCGGCGCCCTGGGTGTCCTCACCCTCGCGTCTCTCATGGGCATGCTGATCTCGAAGCGCCTCGGCCTGCGTGCCAAGCTGATGGCCGCCGGCGACACGAATCCGATGCGCGCGCACGGCGGCGTGGTCAACGAGAGCCAGACCGTGCGGCTCGGCGAAGTCGGCCAGCTGCTGACCACCGTCGCCGTCTCGGCGCTCATCATCGAAGCGTCGCTCGCGATCCTCCTCTATCCCGCGCTCGTGATGGCCGGGGTCGACCCGATCGCGGCGCTCTGGGAGGCGCCCTACTTCGCGGCGATGGCGTTCACGAACACCGGCTTCGCTCCCAACGACGGCGGCGTCGCGGTGTTCGCCGACGACTACCTGGTGCTCTCACTCCTCATGGTGGGCGTCTTCCTCGGCAGCATCGGCTTCCCCGTCATCTACACGCTCGCCAAGCACGTCTGGCACGTGAAGCGCTGGTCCCTGCACACCAAGCTCACCCTCGTCACGACCATCCTCCTGTTCATCCTGGGCGCGGCCGTCTTCGTCATCCTCGAGTTCAACAACCCGAAGACCTTCGGCTCCATGGACGCCACCGACACCACCTTCCAGGCGTTCTTCCTCTCGGCGATGACCAGATCCGGCGGTTTCAACGTGATCGAGATGGACGACCTGAACGGGTCCTCCCTGCTCGCGGCCAGCATGCTGATGTTCGTCGGCGGCGGCTCGGCGTCGACGGCCGGCGGCATCAAGGTGACCACCCTCGCCGTGCTCGCCATCGCCGTGTGGTCCGAGGCCAAGGGCCGTCAGTCCGTCGAGGCGTTCGGCCGCCGCATCCCGAGCGACGTGCAGCGCGTGGCCCTCAGCGTCGTCGCGTGGGGGGCCACGATCGTCGCGCTGTCGACGATCGTCATCGCCCAGATCACCAAGGCCGATATCAGCCACGTGCTGTTCGACGTGATCTCGGCGTTCGGCACGGTCGGCCTGTCGACGGGGCTCACCGCGGAACTTCCCGATTCGGCCTCGTACGTGATGGCCGCGACCATCTTCATGGGCCGCGTTGGTACAGTGACACTCGCCGCGGCGGTCGCCGCGACATCGCGAACGCAGTACTACTCACTGCCCGTGGAAAGGCCGATCGTTGGTTGAAGTCCTGCGGGGCGACGCTCCCGTCCTCGTCATCGGTCTCGGCAGGTTCGGCGCTGCCTGCGCCGGCGAGCTCGATCGCCTCGACCGCGAGGTGCTCGCGATCGACGACAACCTCGAACTCGTGCAGAAGTGGTCCGACCGGGTCACGCACACCGTGCAGGCCGA
Source organism: Microbacterium sp. Cr-K32 (assembly GCF_000708345.1). NCBI lineage: Bacteria > Bacillati > Actinomycetota > Actinomycetes > Micrococcales > Microbacteriaceae > Microbacterium > Microbacterium sp. Cr-K32. Next base: position 87,791 of record NZ_JARD01000018.1, read on the forward strand.
CGCGAAGAACATCGACGCGCTGCGTCAGATCGGCGCCCAGGACTTCCAGGTCGCGGTCGTCGCCGTCGGATCCTCGATCGAGGCGTCGGTGCTGATCACCGCGAACCTCGTCGACCTGAAGGTGCCGCAGATCTGGGCCAAGGCCGTCTCCCAGTCGCACGGCAAGATCCTCGCCCGTGTCGGCGCCAACCACGTCATCTACCCCGAGCGCGAAGCGGGTGAGCGCGTGGCGCACCTCGTGAGCGGACGGATGCTCGACTTCATCCGCTTCGACGACGACTTCGTCCTCGCCAAGATGTACCCGCCGAAGTTCATCCGCGGCGTCGGACTGAACGAGTCCGGCGTGCGATCCAAGTACAAGGTCACCGTCGTCGGGGTGAAGAGTCCGGGCAAGCCGTTCCGCTACGCCGAGGCAAACACGATCGTGACGAACCACGACCTCATCATCGTCTCGGGCACCAACAGCGACATCGAGCGCTTCGCCGGCCTCGACCGCTGACGACGCGTCGTCCGGTCTGCCGACTCCCCCTCGCGGCGGATGTGAGGGTCCGCGTCGTCGTGATGGGATGGGACCCATGACCGACCACACCGCGGCTCCTCCCGTCCTCGCCCTTCGCGGGCTTCGCAAGCAGTTCGGGCAGAAGGTCGCCGTCGACAGTCTCTCCCTCGACGTGCCGGCCGGATCCATGCTGGGGCTGCTCGGCCCGAACGGGGCGGGCAAGACCACCACCCTCGCGATGGCCACGGGCCTGCTGCGTCCCGATGCGGGAACCGCCTGGGTGCTCGGCGCGGACGTGTGGCAGAACCCCGCCGAGGCGAAAGCGCGTATGGGCGTGCTGCCCGACGGCATCCGCATGCTCGACCGACTGACCGGCGCCGAGTTGCTGCGATACACCGGGCTCCTGCGCGGCATGGCCGAGGCGGACGTCGTCTCCCGGACCGTCGACCTGCTCGAGGCCCTCGGGCTCGCCGACGCCCGCGACACGCTCGTCGTCGACTACTCCGCGGGCATGCGCAAGAAGATCGGACTCGCCTGCGCGCTGATCCACGCTCCGCGCCTGCTCATCCTCGACGAGCCGCTCGAGGCCGTGGACCCGGTGTCGGGCGAGACGATCCGGCAGATCCTGCGATCGTTCGTCGACGGCGGCGGCACTGTCGTGCTTTCCAGCCACGTGATGGAACTCGTCGAATCGATGTGCGACAGAGTCGCCATCGTCGCAGAGGGACGCCTGCTCGCGCACGGCCCGCTCGACGAGGTGCGAGCCGGCCTCTCCCTGCAGCAGCGCTTCCTCACGCTCGTGGGGGCGCACGACCTCGGAACGGAGACGCTCGCATGGTTGCGCTCCTCGTAAGTCTGCGCTGGCGGCAGCTCCGCCATCAGTTGTCCCGCAATCCCTGGATGATCGTCACCTTGATCATCACGGGCATGGTGGCGCTCGGGCTCCTCGCCGGGCTCACCGCCGGACTCGTCGCGCTGCGCTTCGCCGCGCCCGACGGCGCCGTCACCGCCATCGTGCTCACCGGCTCGGTGATCGTGCTCGGGTGGTGGATCGGGTCGATCCTGGTCAGCGCCGACGACTCGCTCGCTCCGGAGCGCTTCGCTCTGCTGCCCGTGACCGCACCCGCACTGCTGCCGGGTTTCGTCGTCGCCGGAGCCACGACCATCGGTGGTATCGGCACCACGGTCGCCCTGCTGCTGATGCTGCTCGGCTGGTCGGTCAGCATGCCCGCTCTGTTGAGCGCCGTGATCATGATCCCGGTGGCCGTCAGCACCTGTGTGCTCGGTGCCCGCGTGGTGAGCGGCCTCCTCGCCGGCTGGCTGGCGCGCCGCAGCACACGCGACCTGGTGCTGACCCTCGGCGTGCTGCTCGCCGCCTCGTCCGGCCTCATCCTCAACCTGGGGATCGGGGCCTTGACCAGGGTCGGTGACGTCGGAGAGGCGTTCACCACCATCGCCGACATCGCCGCCTGGACACCGGTGGGTGCCGTATTCGGGGTGTCCGCCTCGGCCGCACAGGGTGACATCCTCACCGCCGCGCTCCGCCTGCTGATCGCCCTCGCGACGGTGGTCGTGCTGTGGTTCGCGTCGCAGCGGCTGCTGGCCGCGCGACTCGTCTCGCCGATCCAGAGCAGCGGGGGCGGACGGGTGCGTTCCGGCGGTCTGCTCGACCGGGTGCTGCCGGCGAACTCGATGGGGGCGATCGCCGCACGGTCGCTGCGCTACTTCCGTCGTGATCCGCGCCAACTGGTCAACATCGTGATGCTCCTGCTGCTGCCGGCGATCTTCATCGGCATCGCGCTGATGAACGGTCTGCAGGAGGAGGCGATCGGCTTCGCCCCGGCCATCACCCTGATCCCCGCGATCAACGCCCTGCTCGCCGGAACAATCGTGCAGATGGCGATCGCCTACGACAACGATGCCGTCGCCATCCACATCCTCACCGGGGTCAGCGGTGCCGCCGACCGCGCGGGACGCCTGCTCGGCTTCGGGCTGATCGCGGTTCCGGTGACGATCGTGCTGTGCGTGGCGACCTGCCTCCTCGCCGGACGTCCCGACCTGCTGCCGGGCAGTCTCGGCGCCGCTCTCGGCCTGACGGCGATCGCCGGCGGCGCCGGTGCATGGGTGGGGAGCTTCCTCCCCGGACGCGCACCCGCCCCGGAGGCGAATCCCTTCGGACGCGGCTCGTCCGGAGGAGTGCAGTCGTTGCTCGCGATGATCATCATCGGTCCGATCACGCTCGCCCTCGGTGCCCCCGCACTCGGATTCGCGATCGCGGCGATCTGGAACCCCGCCCTCGGCTGGGTCAGCCTCGCATGCGGCATCGCGTTCGGCGGACTGACGATCTGGGGTGGAACCGTGCTCGGCGGGAGGGTCCTGGATCGTCGCTGGCCCGATGTGCTCGCCGACGTGTCCAGCGAGAGCTGAGCGAGACCGGAACCCGTCAGGCGTCGATGTCGAGGGTGATCTCGACCACGTCGCCCACTCCGACGCCCTCGCGGTCCTGGAGCGCCTTCTTGATCGGCACGATGTACCCGCCGTCCTTCGGCCACAGGGCGGTGGTCACCGTGGTCTCACCGACAGTGACCGATGCGGGGATCATGCCCCACCCGTACGTGACGACGGAAGCGATCTCGTGGATCAGCTCGCTCTCGGCGGCTGGCACCGTGACGAAATGGAAGGGCGCGGGACCGCGCCAGTACCAGATCGCGCCCTCGATCCGCAGTCGCATCACTCACGCCCCGGCGGCGAGTTCCCTGGCACGCGCGAGAGCCGCAGCGGCGGCATCGGCGAAGGTGCGTTCGAGATGCGCGTCCTGGAGCACGGCGACCGCACGCTCGGTCGTCCCCTTCGGACTGGTGACCCGACGACGAAGTTCCGTCGGGTCCTCGCCCGAGGCGTCGAGCAGCGCCGTCGCGCCGATGAACGTCTGCTCGACCATCAGGCGGGCGTCGGCGTCGTCGAACCCCATGCCCACCGCGGCCTTCGTGAACTCCTCGATCAGCAGGTAGACGTACGCCGGACCGGAGCCCGAGATCGTCGACAGCGCATCGATCTGCGACTCGGGCACCTCGACCACGGCTCCGACGGTCTGGAAGAGGCGACGCACCAGAGCCAGGTCATCGTCCGAGACCGCGGCGCCTGCCGCGATTCCCGTGACCCCCTTGCGGACGGTCGACGGGGTGTTGGGCATGGAGCGGATGACGCGGGCATCCGCACCGAGCACGTCGGCGAAGGTCTGCAGCGTGACGCCGGCGGCGACGCTCACCACGATCGTGTCGGCGGCGAGGTGCGGGGCGATCTCGCGGAGCAGGTCGGGCACCATGGCCGGCTTCACGCCGACCAGCACGATGCGGGCGCCCTCCACCGCCTCGGCGTTGCCGTCCGGCCGCTCGGCGAGCGCGATGCTCGTGACGCCGTCGAGCCCGGCGAATGCCTCCGCCTTCTCCGCGGTGCGGTTCGTCGCGGCGATGCCGCCGTCGATGGGGATACCCGAGGCGACCACCCCACGGAGGATCGCACCACCCATCGAGCCGGCACCGAGGAAAGCGAGCGAAGGAAGCGAGTCAGCCATGTCGTCATCCTACGGCGGGCACTCCGACATCCTCGGGCGGGCGGTTCTAGACTCGTCCCATGAGTGCATCCGGAGGCAACAAGGCCATCGTCGCGGCGTTCCTGGCGAACATGGGCATCGCCCTCGCGAAGTTCATCGCCTGGGCCCTCTCCGGGTCTGCCTCGATGCTCGCGGAGGCGATCCACTCCGTCGCCGACTCCGGAAACCAGCTGCTGCTGATGCTGGGAGGGCGCAAGGCCCGACGCGAGGCCGACCGTGCGCACCCGTTCGGGTACGGGCGAGAGCGCTACGTCTACGCCTTCGTCGTCTCGATCATCCTCTTCTCGGTCGGTGGTCTCTTCGCGATCTACGAAGGCGTCGAGAAGCTCACGAATCCGCACGAGCTCGACAAGACGTGGTGGTGGCTGCCGCTCGTCGTGCTCGTCGTCGCGATCGGGCTCGAATCCTTCTCGCTGCGCACCGCCGTGCGCGAGAGCAACCTCGTGCGGGAGAAGGGCCAGTCGTGGGTGTCGTTCGTGCGTCGTTCGAAGGCACCTGAGCTCCCGGTCGTGCTGCTCGAAGACGTGGGAGCGCTGACCGGCCTCACGTTCGCCCTTCTCGGCGTCGGCCTCACCCTCATCACGGGCAACCCGATGTTCGATGCACTCGGCACCGTGATGATCGGTGTGCTGCTGGTGCTGATCGCGATCGTGCTGGGCGTCGAGACGAAGAGCCTCCTGGTCGGTGAAGGCGCGACGCAGGCGGACCACGACCGTATCGTGGACGCGATCAACGCGGGCGATGAGATCGAGAAGATCATCCACATGAAGACGCTCTACCTCGGCCCGGACGAGCTGATGGTCGCCGCGAAGATCGCGCTGAACGCCGACAAGCCGCTGCGCGAGGCCGCCGACGACATCAACGCGATCGAGGCCCGTATCCGCGAGGCCGTTCCGGTGGCGCGGATCGTCTACATCGAGCCCGACGTGTACCGCCCGGCGATCGACCCCGAGCCCTCGACCGACGTCTTCGTGCTGAAGTCGTCCGACTGAGCGGAGCTCGACTCAGCGACGCTGCTCGAAGAACGAACGCAGCACCGCTGTGGCCGCGTCGGCCTGGACGCCGCCGATGACCTCGGCCCGGTAGGGCAGCCGGCGATCGCGCAGCACGTCGTACATGGACCCGGCCGCGCCGGCCTTGTCGTCCCAGGCTCCGAACACCACACGGCCGACGCGGGACTGCAGGATGGCACCGGCACACATGATGCACGGCTCGAGGGTGACCACGAGCGTGTGCCCGTCGAGGTTCCAGGAACCGACGGACGCCGCCGCGCGCCGCAGCGCCTCGATCTCGGCGTGACCGGTCGGATCGTGGGTCTCCTCGCGGGTGTTGCGCCCTTCGGCGATGATCCGCCCTCCCCCGTCGATCACCACGGCGCCGACGGGGATCTCGGATGCCGCGGCCGCCTCGGCGGCGAGCACGAGGGCGCGCTGCATCGCGAGGTCGTCTGCAGCGGTCATGCGTCGAGCCTACGACAGCCGCCGAGCGCGGGCGGAGCTTCGATGTCGTGCCCGACCGCGCGGCGCATTACCCTGTATCCATGCGTGTTCACGTGGCCGACCACCCTCTCATCACTCACAAGCTCTCGGTACTGCGCGATGCGCGCACGCCGTCGCCGGTCTTCCGGCAGCTCACGGAGGAGCTCGTCACGCTGCTCGCGTACGAGGCGACACGCAACGTGAAGGTCAGCCCGATCGAGATCACGACCCCGGTGACCACCACGACGGGCGTGAAGATCTCGGAACCGCGACCGATCGTCGTGCCGATCCTGCGTGCCGGTCTCGGCATGCTCGAAGGCCTCGTGAAGCTGCTCCCGACCGCCGAGGTCGGCTTTCTCGGCATGGTGCGCGACGAGACCACGTTCGAGCCGACGACCTACGCCGAGCGTCTGCCCGATGATCTGAGCGACCGTCAGTGCTTCGCGATCGACCCGATGCTGGCGACCGGGGGTTCGCTGGCCGCCGCGATCCAGTTCCTGTTCGACCGCGGTGCGAAGGACGTCACGGCGATCTGCCTGCTCGGCACCCCGGAGGGCGTCGCCGCGATCGAGGCGATGGCGGGCGACCGCGATGTGACCCTCGTGCTCGGCGCGCTCGACGAGCGCCTCGACGAGAAGGGGTACATCGTGCCCGGACTCGGCGACGCCGGCGATCGGCTCTACGGCACGGTCTGACGCGGACCTGCCCCGACGGGGTCAGGCCTCGAGAGTCAGGCGGTAGGCGCGCTCATCGCCGAAGTGGGTGAAGCCGGCGCGCGCCAGGATCGGCGCCGACGTCGAGATGCGCCCCTTGACGAGCGCCGTCGTCGCTCCCCAGGCTGCGCTTTCTCGGAGGCGTTCGGCGAGGACCGCGCGGTACGCGCCGCGACCACGGTACTCCGGCAGTGTCGAAGCACCCCAGAGCCGGACGAATCCACCGTCGATCGTGCACCCGCCGGTGCTGACCGCCCGGCCGCCGATCCGCGCGAGAATCCGGAAGCCTTCGCGAGTCTCGAGCGCCGTCGTCACCTCGGCGAGCTCCGCCCGCAGTCCCTGCGGGTCGAGGGGCTCCTGCTGCCACACGGGCACGTTGACCGCGTCGACGTCACGCACCTGCTCCAGCGTGCGCACGACCTCGACGGTGATGTCGTCCGGCACATCGACTGCTGCGGCGCCATCGACCGGTCGAGCGAACACCGCCACCGTGTCGATATGCTCCGCTCCCCGCCGACGAAGCTCCTCCTCGACGTCCGGACGGTCGGAGGGGTTCGTCCAGAAGGTGAATCTCGACGCGCCCCACGCTCTCGTCCGCTCCAGAGCATGGTCGACGATCTCCGTGGGCTCGAGGACGGAGCTCACCTGGGAACCGCGGACTCCGCCGCCGAATCTCGACGGATCCCGCACGAGGAGCAGCTCACTGCGCTCGTGCTCGCTGTCGCGCGGGAACCACACCCAGGCCGCAGCCGCGCGCAGGATCTCGTCTGTCGAGTGCGCGTGCGTCGGCTCGCTCATTCCGCCGCACCGACCAAGCGGGCGAAGGCGCTGAGCCGAGCCACTCCCTCCGGCGTGTACGGCAGATCGTCGAGCAACGCGGGCGAGTGGATAAGATAGGCGACGACCTGCGCGCGGGAGATCGCCACGTTGAGCCGATTCTGGAGCAGCAGGAACTCGGGTCCGCGGGGAGCGTCCCGTCCGCTCGAGGCGGCGAGCGACGTGATGGAGACGACAGCCTCCTTGCCTTGGAAGTTATCGACAGTGCCCACCGGAACGTCGGGGAAGCCGGCGTCGGAAAGCGCGTCGAGCACCAGCTGACGCTGCGCGTTGTAAGGCGTGACGACGATGATGTCGGACGGCGTGAGCGGCCTCGTCGAGGCGTCGGGGTCGTTGTCGGTGAACGTTCTCCCGACCAGATCGCGCACGAGTCGTACGACCTCGGCGGCTTCCTCCGGTGACTGCGTCGCGTTGCCGCGGTGGCGCAGCGGCACGACGTGCAGCCCCGGATCGACTCCGTCGAGTGAGCGGCGCTCGGTTCCCGGCGCCGAGGCGAGTTGTCCGGCGTAGGCGAGCTTCGACACCGGCCCAGCCACGAACGGATGCATCCGCCACGACCGTGCGAGGAAGTACCCGTATTCGGGCCGCACCACGGGGTCGCCGTCCATCACCCAGCCGAGGGCCGAGGTGTCGACGGGCTCGGGATGCGCGCCCTGGCTCACCTGCGGGAGCTGTTGCGGATCGCCGAGGAGCAGCAGCCGCTTCGCCCCAGCCGCGACGGCGATCGTCGAGGCGAGCGAGAACTGACCCGCCTCGTCGATCACGAGAAGATCGAGGCCGGCACGATCGACACGCTGGGTGTTGCTGAAGTCCCAGGCCGTGCCACCGACGACGGCCCCCTCGCCCGCATGCTCGGCGAGGAACGATGCCATGCCGTTCTTCGGGATCACGGTGTACGGCGGCTCTGCCTCGGGATCTTTCGGCGCCTTCGCGACCTGCGCCGGCGCGACGCCGTCGGCGACGATGCGCGCGAGAAGGGTCTCGATGATCGCATGCGACTGCGCCACGACGCCGACTTTGAAACCGTGTTCGTTCACCAGGCGCGCGATCACACGCGATCCGGTATAGGTCTTCCCTGTCCCCGGAGGGCCCTGCACCGCCAGGTAGCTGCGGTCGAGGTCGAGCACACCACGCACGATGGCATCGATCGTATCGTCGCGGGCCGGGGGCAGTGCTTCGCCCGATGTCGTGCGCGGGGGAATTCGACGCAGGATGTCGGTCGCCGCGTCGTGCGGGAAGCCGGGCGCGGCCGCGTGCACGGCATCGGCCCACTCGTCGATCGCTCCCTGCAGTGAGACCACTCGCGGAGGCGCCGCCGGGGTGAGAGCGAGCGGCAGCTCGTCCCAGGTCTGACCCTGCACTGCCGACTCGGAGACGAGGTAGCCGTCGTCGAGCACCTCGACCACCGTGACGGTGTGCGGCACGTGGACGGCGCGTGAAGGCACCTCGGTGTCGAAGGGGGCCGGGACCTCGTAGAGCGCGAACGGCTGCGCACCCGGGCCGAGCGTCGTGCCGGGCGATACCTCGCCGCGGATCTCGATGTCACGCGACATCACACGTCGTCCCTCGCCGATGCTCCACTCGCGGCGCACGACCGACGACGGGCGATCGACCTTCACCACATCACGCGTGCCGTCCCACATCGTCACCGGCTCTCGCAGCCGCTGGAAATGCGACACCCAGAAGCTCTTCGCCTCGCGGGGGAAGTAGTCGATGGCCGCGGCGGCGATACGGTGCACGAGCCCGTCGCCGCCGTCTTCCACGGCGCGTTCCGCATCGGCGAGCAGCGCGACGGAACGGGGGGACGGCTCGTAGATGACCTCGTCGGCATCGTCGGGCGGCGCGGGCGTCACGCCCTTCCGGCGTGCGATGTCGATGAGCCAGTTGCGCAGGCGTCGTGTCGACACGCAGTCATAGCGGTTGTAATCGGCGAGGTCGGCCAGCACTGCGTCGGCCTCGGCTTTCTCCCCCGCCGCCGCGAGCTCACGAGCGGCGACGTACTGCACGATCGAGTCGTCGCCCTTCTGCACGTCGCTGGTGCGCACGTCATCGCCCATGTAGAGCGGTTCGAGTTTCTTGATCGAGTACGACCGGGAGCCGACCCGGACGGTCCGCAGCACGAGCGGGTAGAGGTCGACGAACACGCCCTCGCGCAGCAGCCGATCGACCTCGCCCTCGCGCACGCCGTGCCGCGCGGCCATCGCCACGAGGTGCGAGGTCTCGTACGGCGCGTAGTGGTAGATGTGCATGCCGGGATGCGCCAGCCTGCGCGCATTGACGAAGTCGAGGAACATCTCGAGAGCCCGCTTCTCGTCGGCGAAGGTATGAGCCCACAACGCCGAGTACTGGTCCGCGTTGTCGACCCAGCCGAAGAGGTAGTCGATCCCCCACAGCGCCTCGCCGTCGGGAGCGGGTTCGGTGTAGAGCGGGTCGCCCTCGAAGTCGAAGAAGATATCGCCGTGACTGGGCAGCGGGAGTGTGTGGATCGCCTGCGCGTAGTGGACGTCGAATGTCGGTGCTCCCTCGGCGTCAGCACGCAGCTGCAGACGCGCCTGGGCTCGGAGAGTCTCGAACGTGTCGACGTTCATGCCCGCGGGAGCGTCGGGTGCCACGGCCAACTCGTCGATCGTCTCGATGCCGGATGCCCGCAGACGTGCTCGCTGCACCGGACGCATCCGCGCCACCATCAGGAGGTCGCGATGCGCGAGCACCTGCTCCTCGCAGGTGGCGCAGCGGCCACAGGCCACGATCTGGAGGTCGCCGCGATCATCGCCCCATGCGAGCGGCGCGCCCGTCGCACCCTCGGCGATGCGTCGATCGGCGATGAGGGCGCGCAGTCGCGCCCTCCGCACCTGGAACAGCGGAAGGAGATCGTCGACGGCGTGCGTGCTGAGCGTGCTGTCGCCGAGGATGAGGTCGACCTCGTCGGAGCGCGGGATGCCGAGGCGATCGAGCTGGTCGACATATGCCGCCAGCTGCATGAGCGCCGTGACGCGGGCCTTGCGGGCGAGCTTGGAGTCCTGCACCCGCCAGCGGCCGTCGTGATCCTTGCGGAGGAAGTCGGCGAAACCGACGAACTCCTCGGTCGCGAAAGCCGCCTGGAAGACGACCTCCGCATCCGAGCGGAGGGCGGCAATGGTCTCGTCGACCGCAGCCGCCAATGCATCGGCATCGACGGAAGAGACCTTCTCGATGCGGTGGACGTTCTCGTCACCGAGGTCGTCGATGTAGCGGGCCAGCACGTTCTGCTCGTGCACATCGCCCAACTCCGCGGCCCGCTTCAGGGTCGCGTCTTCCGGCTCTTCGACCGCCGGCACTCTTCCGAGCTTCGCGTCGATCGCTCGACACCACGCGAACTCGCACTCCGCGGCCGCCTTGAGGTCGCTCGCGCTCCAGATGACGCGCTGCGCCTGAGTGTCGATCCGCACGATGCTCCCGTTCTGTCGGATGCTTCGACACTATCCGCGGCATCCGACACGGGCGAAAGCGTGGGCCTCCCGGGAAAGCGGGTCAGCGCCACCAGGTGTCGTCGGGCGTCACCGGAAGATGGCGCTTGTGCTGCGTCGCGAGGTACCTCGCCTCGATGCGGCCGGCGACCTCGGGCTCGACGTCGCGCCCTTCCAGGAAGTCGTCGATCTGCTCGTAGGTGAGCCCCAGCTCGTCCTCGTCGGCACGGCCGGGCTGGCCGTCGAGCAGGTCGGCGGTCGGCACCTTGAACGCGAGGCGGTCCGGAGCACCGAGGAACTGCAGCAGCGAACGCCCCTGCCGTTTGCTCAGCCCCGACAACGGCAGGACGTCAGCCGCACCGTCGCCGAACTTCGTGTAGAAGCCGGTCACGGCCTCGGCGGCGTGATCGGTGCCGATGACGAGCATCCCGTCGTGGCCGGCGAGGGCGTACTGCGTGACCATGCGGACGCGGGCCTTGATGTTGCCGCGGTTGAAGTCGCTGATGTCGCTCGTGACCGCGAACTCGATGTCCTCCTCGACCCCGTCGACACCGTTCTGGATGTTGACCTCGACCGAGGAGTCGGGTGCGATGAACTCGAGGGCGGCCTCGGCGTCTGCCGCGTCGTGCTGCACGCGGTAGGGCAGACGCACGGCGAGGAACTTCGCCTCGCCTCCCTCGGACCGCACCCGTTCGACCGCGAGCTGTGCGAGGCGTCCGGCCAGCGTGGAGTCCTGCCCACCGGAGATGCCGAGCACGAAGCCCTTCGCGCCGGTCGAGCGAAGGTACTCGACGAGGAACCCGACCCGGCGCTCGACCTCGGCTTCCGGGTCGATCTCCGGCCGGACGCCGAGGTCTTCAGAGATCTGCTGCTGCAACGACATGTCATCCTCCGTCTTGTCCTCGAATCAGTATCGCCCCTCTGTGTTACGCACGGGTGACGCCGCGGCGTTCGCACGTTCCTGCCAGTGAAGTCCTGAGAGAATGGGGCGGTGAAGCTCCTCGTCGCTGCCCTTGATTCCGAACTGTCCGCCTTCCCGGAAGAGCTGGACGGCTTCGACCGACTCGTGACCGGCCCCGGCAAGCTGCCGGCGACGTATGCGCTCACCCGCGCGCTCGATGCCCGGGTCTACGACGAGATCGTGGTCGTGGGCACGGCGGGCGCGATCGACCCCGCTCTCGAGGCGACCGTGCATGAGGTCGGAACCGCATTCCAGCACGACGTGACCGACCTCGACGGCGTCCGTGGCCAGCACGTCTCCCTTCCGGCGCGCGTCAGCACCGGAAGGGAAGGTGTTCTGATCGCCACCGGTGACCACTTCGTGGAGGACGCCGAAGTCACCGCCGTGATCCGTCCGTCGGGGGCTGCCCTGGTCGACATGGAGACGTACGCCTTCATCTGGGTCGCCGCACAGTTCGATGTGCCGATCCGCGTGTTCCGCGCCGTCTCCGATCAGGCCGAGGACGGTGCGCTGACGGATTGGCGCGAGGCCGTCGCACGATGCAGCGTGCAGCTGCGCGACTTCATCCGCAGCGAGTACGGCGTCTGACGAAGGGGGCGCCCTCCCGCGCTCGCGTCAGCCTCGATCTCGGTCTCGGTCTCGGGTCAGCGCGCCTCGATGACGCTCGGTCCGTTCGGCAGTGCGCGCACCGTGAGTTGGGCGGGGATCTGCTCCTGCATGGCCTCGACGTGACTGATCACTCCGACGGTGCGGCCCCCCTGCCGCAGTTCGTCGAGAGTGCGCATGGCGACATCGAGCGTGTCGCCGTCGAGGGAACCGAATCCTTCGTCGATGAAGAGCGTGTCGAGACGGATGCCGCCCGCGCGCGCGGTCACGACCTCGGCCAGTCCGAGGGCGAGGGCGAGCGATGTGAGGAACGTCTCGCCCCCTGACAGCGACTGCGGCGGCCTGGTCTGCCCGGTGAAGGCGTCGAAGACCACGATGCCGAGTCCGGATGCCGCCCCGCGGGCAGCGAGCGCATCGGAGTGCTGCAGCTGATACCGACCGGCGGACATGTCGTGCAGTCGACGGTTGGCCGCCTCGACGATCTCCTCGAGCTCCGCGGCCAGCACGAACGTCTCCAGCGTCATCTTGCGGGTGTTGGCACCTCGCCCCGCGATCGTGTCGGCGAGGTTCTGCAGCACCTCGAACTCCGCGGCATCGTCGGCGGTGCGAGCCTGCTCGTCCGAAGCCGAGTCGATCAGCCCTCCGAGCCGCTCTGCGGTTGCCGCGGCTCTGGCGGCTTCGTCGACCGCGCGCGTCCAGACGCTGCGTGCGTCCGCCGATGCCTGCTCGGCCGGCGCGAGGTCTATCGGCTCTTCCGGCAGCGTGCGCAACTCGAGGTCGAACAGGATGGCCCGTTCCTTCTCTCGTTGCACCGCATGCTGCGCGATCCGCGTGTCGAGCGCCTCCTGCTCTGTGGCCGAGCGTAGAGCGTCTTCCGCCGCCGCCTCGTCATCGAACACGGAGTCTGCGAGCGCCGCCTCGCGCTCCGCCTCGGCTTCGGCGAGAGCTTCGACCCTGCGTGCCCGCTCCGAGATCGCATGGATCACGGCGCGGGCCGCGGCGATCTTCGCCTCGGTGTCGGACATCCGTGCGGCAACCGTGTCGAAACCGCCCCGCGCCTCGGCGATCAGCTCGTGTGCCTCCGCGCTGCGCTGGCGGAGGAGCGCATGCCGTTCGCGCAGTTCTGCGAGAGCCCTGGCATCGTCTTCCCGCTCGGCGTCGAGGAGTTCGACACGGGCGACGAGTTCGTCCATGCGACCGTCGAGCGTCTTCAGCGCCTCGGCGGCGGCACGGCTGCTCGAGAGTGCCGCAGCGGCCTCGGCGTACTCGCTCTCGGCCTGTTCGACATCCCGACCGTCGGCGCGGGCGGTGACGGCGGCGAGTTCGGCGCGCAACGTCGAGGAGCTCGACGCCAGATCACGCTCCTTCTGCGATGCGGCATCTCGCGCGCCCTCTGCGGCGGCGATGTCTTCGGGCGAGACCGGATCCGAATGCGTGGCCGGCGCCGGATGATCGAGCGAGCCGCAGACCGGACAGGGGTGCTCGTCGCGGAGCGTCGAGGCGAGCTCTCCGGCCATGCCGTCGGCTCGTCGCTGACGCAGTCGCGCCAGAGCTGACTGCGTATCCGCGTGCAGCGCGGTGGCCTGCGAGAGCTCCTGCTCGAGGGAGATCTCGGCGATTCGCAGCCGTTCCACCTCGTGCGCCGCCGTGAGGCGTAGCTCTGCCGCCTGCTGCGCGGCCTGCCGGTCTTCCCCCCGATCGGCGAGGCGACGGGTCTCGTCGCGCAGCGTGTGCAACGCGGCGATCTCGTCGGGAAGCGCGGCACGCCTCACGTTCGCAGCTTCGATGCGCGCGGTCGCTGCCACGACCGCCTCCTCCGCTGCGCGGACTTCGGCGTCGAGCGTCGGCGCGCTCTCCTCGAGTTCTCGCGCGTGTTGCCAGGCACCGCTCTCTCTGGTCGCCGCCGCCGTCCAGGCCTCGAGGTCGCCGTCCACGTCGAGACCGAGCGCCTCGCCCGCCGCGTGGGCGTCCTGTTCGTCTCGGGAGGCGACCGCGAGCGCGGAATGCGCGCGCGCCACTGCGGCGATCGTCGACCGCAGCGCCTCCGCGGCTCGGGCCGCAGCGAGCTCTGCGCGGGCATCGTCGATCTGGGGCGCTTCGGCCTCGAGTCGTTCGAGCGCCGACCTCGCGCGGTCGCGCTCGCGCTGCGCCCGCTGCTCGTCCCGCGCCACGGCGAGAGACTCGTCGGCTGCGGCCGACCGCTTCTCCGCGTCGACCTGCTCGGATGCTCGACGCTCTGCGCGGTAGTGGGCGCGGGCCTTCGCACGTCGGAGGGCGTCGAGTCGATCTTCGATCGACGACGGGGCGCGAACCGTCTCGGGCGGGGTCTCATCGCCCTCTCCTGACAGGCCATCGGCGGACACCAGCCGCTCGGCCTCCTCGACGCGGGCCTCGACCGTCGCGAGCCGGGCGCCCAGAGCGTGCTCGGCCACACGACGACGCTCGTCGAACCGCGCCTGCACATCTTCGAACCTCTGGGTGCCGAACAGGCGGCGCAGAAGCGCCTGGCGGTCTCGACTGCCCGCGAGGAGGAACTCCGAGAACCGGTTCTGCGCGAGCAGGATCACCTGCAGGAACTGCTCACGGCTGAGCTGCAGGATCTCGTCGAGCTCTCCGGCGACATCGACGGCCCGTGCCGCACGACCGATCCACCCGACATCCGTCCACTCGTCGAGGGCGACGGCCGAGGCCTGCTTGGTCATCCCTCCCCCGCGCTTGGCCGGGCGCAGGTACTCGGGCGACCGGGTCACCCGGAAGCGGCCGGTCGGCGTGCTGAATTCGACGACGACCTCGGAGGGATCGTCGGGCTCGCAGTGGTCGCTCCGCAGCCGCTTCTCGCCACCGTCGTAGCGCGGCACTCCGCCGTAGAGCCCGAAGCAGACGGCGTCGAGGATGCTGGATTTGCCCGCCCCTGTCCGTCCGGCGATCAGGAAGATGCCGTCGTCGGCGAACGCGTCGAAGTCGACGATCTGACGTGACCGGAAGGGGCCGAACCCCTCGACCTCCAGGCGATGAAGACGCATCTAGACGAGAGCCTCGGCACGAACTCGCTCGTCGAGCACCGCGCGGATCAGCTCGCCCTCCGCCTCTGTCGCTCCGTGCCCCGCCCTGACGTGCTCGAGGAAGGCCTCGATGCGGTCGGCATCGGTGACCGCGGTGCGCAGACGCTGCACATAGGAGCGCTTGTCCGCCTCGGCGGTGACCGAGGGCTGGTGCTGCACCATGGCGCAGTACGGGTAGCTCTCGCGAAGACGCCGCATCGGCTCTGTCTGCGGCACGGCGTCGGTGTAGACGGCGCAGACCCAGTCGCCCGCGTGTTCTGCGACCAGTTCGGTCGACAGGAGATCGTCGAGCGCGCCCGTGAGTGTGACGAGGCGGCGCGGCACCGGCAGCTCCAACCATTCGACTCCGGAGAGCCCGTCGGCATCGATGTCGACGAGCCAGGAACCGCGGGGCTTGTGCTGCTCGCCGAAGCTGTAGTGCAGAGGAGCGCCCGCGTAGCGCACCCGATCGCTGAGCTGCTGACGCCCGTGGATGTGGCCGAGCGCCACGTAGTCAGGACCGTCGAAGACGCTCAGCGGCACGACGTCGAGGCCGCCCTGACGCACCTCGCGTTCGAGCCCGGCGGTGGCGTCGACACCGGCGGCGAAGCAGTGCGCGATCGCGACCGAGCGCCCCGGGTGCTGTTCCATGCCGGCGCGGACCAGGTGCATCGCGTGAGCCATGGTCTGCGCTTGCGTGCGCAACGGGCGCCCGGAGCTGTCACCATCGGGCCAGTGCTGTCGCACGATGGCGGGTTCGAGGTAGGGAATGCCGAAGAAGTGCACGGGCCCGTGCGCATCGTTGACGGTCACAGGCGCTCCCACCGCGAGCGGGTCGGTCAGCACGTGGATGCCCTCGCGGAGCAGCCGCGCCTGGAAGCCGAGGCGCGCGGCCGAATCGTGGTTGCCGCTGGTCACGATCACCCGCGCCCCTGTCTCATGCAGCGCCACCAGCGCATCGCCGAGCAGGGTGTATGCGGTTCCGGAGGGCGTGGCGGAGTCGAAGACGTCTCCCGCGACGACGACGACGTCGACCGCGTTCTCGCGAACCTGCGCGGTGAGCGCCCCGAGCACCTCGGCGAGGGCGTCCATGGTCGAGTTGCCATGGAACGTCCGGCCGATGTGCCAGTCGGAGGTGTGCAGGATGCGCATACTCACACCGTACGAACCCCCTCCGACATTTCATCCGAGGCGTGCCGCAGCACCGCTCTCACGCCCTGCGGAGGAGGAAGCGGAAGGTCCCCTGACCCACCCTCGTCACGATGATCGGCACGCGGTGATGCGAGATGCCGTGTGCACCTTCACCTGTGCGGCGTGCGGGGCTGCGCGATGCGATATCTGGGCTGCCCTCCGCCCGACAGGTGCCGGCTTGCCCCGCCGGCTGAGGGTTGTGCCCGCCTCGTCGTGACTACCGACTTCCGCTCTCCTCCTCGAGGTCGTTCGACCAGTTCGCCTGCTGGATCCGATTGTCGAGCTCGCGCAGCTCCTGAGCCACGGCGTCGGCACGGGAGCGCAGCGGCGCGACGGGCAGCGCGGAGACCTGACGCAGCTCCGACCTCATCTGGCGGAGGAACTGGTCGTTGGCCCCCGAGGCGGCGGTCGCGGCATCGGTCAGCACCGAATGCCGCAGGCGCAGGACATCACGGGCGGCGAGCGCATCGGTCATGGTGCCGTCCGCCCCCAGGTCGAGGCGCGCGTTGGTGGCGTTGATGCGGCGGATGAGATCGCGCAGCTGCGTGAGCGCGGCATCGGCCTCGACGATCAGCGCGGCCGCGTCCTCCGCCGGTTCCTCGCCCTCCTGGTAGCGGGCGTTCGCGACGATACGCGCCCGCAGCTGCTCGATGCGGCGCTGCAGGTCGGCGCGTGCGGTGAGGGCCTCGGCGAGTTTCATGAGCTCATCCTCGCAGGGAGCGACCGTAACAGTTCGTCATATGACCGGGGAGTCAGCGGGAGCGCAGCAGACCCGAGTGCTCCGGGTGCGCGGTGAACCAGTCGGCCACGTACCAGCACACGGCATCGACCTTGCGATCACCGCGCTCCTCGATGTCGGCCACCGCACCCTCGACGACCTTTCCCGCGTAGCCGTTGCCCCGGAAAGTCGGGATCGTGAAGGCTCGGGTGAGCGCGATGGTGCGCCCGTCGTCCCGGTAGTCCAGAACACTCACGAGCGTCCCGTCGCGCATGAGCGTGTAGCGCGAAGCGTCCTTCTCGTCGGTCAGGATGAAGCCTCCGACGGTGTGCGAGATCGTCATTCGAACCACGTTACGCCCGCCCGGAGCCGCCGGGCGTTTTGACATGGGGCGTCACGATCGGACATAATCCCCCCATGACCACCAACGCACGCCCTTTGTCCGCCCAGGAGGCGAACGGGACTGCCGGGATGATGATGCCCGGTCGCGTTGGCATGTGTTGCCGAATGTGTCGCTGAACGAACAGCCACCCCGCCTGACCTGAACTCCTCGCGATCTGCGAGGTCAGCGTCTCCGAGCATCCACCCTTGCTCGCTTCCCGGCTCCGCCGGTCATTCATGCAACGCATCAGAGCCCCGCTCGATCCGGGCTCACGTCCTGAGGACTTCATCATCATGTCGAACACCGCACTTCTCGAGCGTCCCGCCACCACCGCCGCGATCCGCACGCAGCACGAAGCCGCCGCGCCCCTGTCCGCCGCAGGAGCCGATCTTCCCGCCGTGCGCTCACCCCGTGGCTTCGCCCTCTACGTCGGGCTGGACGAGATCAAGGCCGCCGAAGCCGGCGTCAGCCTCCCCCTTCTCGTCGACGCGCTGCGCCGCACCCTCGCCGAGCTCGCCCCGGGAGCCGAGACGCACGCGACGGTCGCCCTCGCCCCGCACGGATCGGGCGGCCGCGACCTCGACGTGGTCCGTCTCGCTCTGCAGGAGCCCGGTGCCATCGCGCGCACCAAGGCCGCTGCGGAAGAGGACACCACGGACGAGGAGACGGGCGTCACCGTCGACATCTCCCGCAAGCGCGTGCTGATCGACGGCGAGTCCGCCGCCTTCACATACAAGGAGTTCGAGCTGCTGCAGTACCTCGTGCTCCGCGAGGGGCGCACGATCGAACGCAGCGAGCTGGTCTCCGCGCTCTGGCAGGCCCAGGACGACGAGACGCCCGGTGAGCGCACGATCGACGTGCACGTGCGCCGCCTGCGCGCGAAGCTGGGTCGCTATGAGGACATCGTCCGCACCGTGCGCGGCATCGGCTACCGCTTCGACCGCCACGCCGACGTCGTCATCCGCTACGGCCACGGAACCCCCTCGCCCGACCGCTTCTGAGTCGCCGGGAGCCGGTGTCAGCAGCTGC
Source organism: Microbacterium sp. Cr-K32 (assembly GCF_000708345.1). Lineage (NCBI taxonomy): Bacteria > Bacillati > Actinomycetota > Actinomycetes > Micrococcales > Microbacteriaceae > Microbacterium > Microbacterium sp. Cr-K32. The sequence goes on from NZ_JARD01000018.1 coordinate 106,305, forward strand.
GCGTAGGGTGGGCGCATGACCCTGACAGCGCGCTCCGCCTCGGCGGACGCCGCCCCCGCGGACACTGCTCAGGAGACCGTCTACCGCCCGCCGCACGAGCTCGATCTCCACCGAACGGTCGGCATGCTCCGCCGCGGTCGCAACGACCCGACGATGGTCATCGACGGAACCGTCATCTGGCGCGCGTTGCGCACACCCCTCGGACCGACGACCCTCGCTCTGCGCATGCTCGGCGGCGAGGTCCACGCGACCGCGTGGGGCCCGGGATCGGGCATCGCCCTCGATCTGGTGCCCGCGCTCTGCGGTGCCCACGACGACGCCTCCGACTTCGATCCTTCCCTGCACCCGCTCATCGCCGACACCGCACGACGCCACCCGGGGCTGCGTCTGACGCGTACCGACGAGGTGTTCGATGCGCTCGCGTGCGCGATCATCGAGCAGAAGGTGACCGGCATGCAGGCTTTCGGCGCGTGGCGCTGGCTGATCTCGCGGTTCGGAGCACCCGCTCCGGGTCCCACCCCGCGGCCGATGTTCGCCGCGCCGTCCCCCGACCAGTGGCATCGCATCCCGTCCTGGGCCTGGCATCGTGCCGGCGTCGAGCCGCCCCAGTCGCGCACCATCGTGCGTGCAGCCGAGCGCGGAGATCGCATCTCCCGAGCCGTCCGAGCCGCCGCCTCGGGGGATGACCGAGACCGCGTGCTCACGAGCCTTCCCGGCGTGGGGGTCTGGACGTCGGCGGAGACGCGCATCCGCGCTCTCGGGGATCCGGACGCGGTCAGTATCGGCGACTACCACCTCGCCCATGAGGTCGGCCACGCGCTGACGGGTGCACGCACCGATGACACCGGGATGATCGAGCTCCTCGCGCCGTGGGCCGGACAGCGACAACGCGTCGTCCGCCTCATCTATGCGAGTGGTGTGCAGGAACCGCGCCGGGGGCCTCGTCTCGCACCCGAAGACCATCGCCGCCGCTGATGTCGGCACCTAAGCTGGTGACATGTCCCGTTCCATGCTGCGCATCCTCGTCACCGTCGGCCTGCTGATCGTCGGCGTCGTGATCGGGCTGATCTTCCAGAACGTCTGGCTCGGCGTCCTGCTCGCGGCCATCGTGTGGCTCGGCTGGTTCCTCGGATACGAGTCGCGCCGCGGCAACAACGCCGGGGTCAACGACGAGGACCACGGCATCGAGCTCTGAGTGGTCGCCCCGACTCAGTAGTAGACGGCGAGCGGGCCCGACGGTCCGTCGACCACGCGCACCGGGGTGTCGAACACCCGCGTGAGCACGTCGTCCGTCATGATCGCCGCCGGCGAGCCGAACTCCACGACCGCACCGTCTTTCATCGCGCAGATGTGGTCGGCGTAGTGCCCGGCGAAGTTGATGTCGTGCAGCACGATCACGATCGTGCGCCCGAGTTCCTCCGCGGCCCGGCGCAGATGCTTCATCATCTGCACGGCGTGCCGCATGTCGAGGTTGTTCAGTGGCTCGTCCAGCAGCACGAACTCGGTGTCCTGGGCGAGGACCATGGCGACATAGGCGCGCTGACGCTGCCCGCCGGAGAGCTCGTCCAGGTAACGCCCCTCCAGAGCGCCGAGGTCGAGGAAGTCGATCGCCTGACTGATGATCTCCTCGTCGGCCCGGTTCAGCCTGCCCTTCGAGTGCGGGAAGCGCCCGAAACCGACCAGCTGGCGAACGGTGAGGCGGGTGACGAAGTGATTCTCCTGACGGAGGATCGACACCACCTTCGCCAGATCCTTCGATCTCGTCGAGGCCACGTCGAGCCCCGCGATCTCGATGGCACCGGCATCCATCCCGGTCAGACGCCCGATCATCGTGAGCAGCGTCGACTTGCCCGCGCCGTTCGGACCGATCAGGGCGGTGATTCCGCCGGCGGGGATCTCGAGGTCGACGGGGCCGATCGCGACCTCGCTGCTGTATTCGCGGCGGACGCCGTCGAGAGCGATCACAGTCTGCCCTTTCTGAGGATGACGATGAGGAACACGGTGCCGCCGACGAGCTCGATCAGGATCGACACCATCCCCTGCGCGTAGAAGATGTTCTTCATCACGAAGTAGGCCCCGGCCAGGATCGTGAAGGCCGTGAGCACCGCGACGGGGAAGATCAGCCGATGGTCGTGCGTGTCGGCGAACTGGTAGGCGAGCGTCGCCACCAGGAAGCCGAGGAACGTCATCGGTCCCACCAGCGCGGTGGAGGTGGCCATCAACACGGCGACGAGGAACAGCACGATGAACAGTTCGCGGCGATGATCGACGCCGAGGGAGCGCGCAGCGTCCGGGCCGAGTGCCATGAGGTTGAGCCGGCGCGAACGGAGCCACAGCAACGCAGACGCCGCGACGACCAGCGGGATCGCCAGCGGGAGGTACGAGGGGTCGGCATTGGACACGTTGCCGAACAGACGCGCGGCGAGCACGTCGAACTCACTGGGTGTGAGCAGGCGCTGCATGAACGTCGCGATCGCCCCGAGGCCGCCTCCGATCACGATGCCCACCAGGAGCATGATCTGCAGATTGCCGTAGCGTCCGGACAACAGCCAACCGTAGAGGGCGACGGCGAGACCGACCATGATCGCGACCTGGATCGCGAACTGCCCGATTCCCTGGATCGCCACGATCCCTGCCACTCCGAACAGGTACACGGTCGAGGTCTGCACGACTCGATAGAGCGATTCGAACCCCATGATCGACGGCGTGATGATGCGGTTGTTGGTGACGGTCTGGAAGCTCACCGTGGCGACGGCCTGAGCGACCGCGACGAGGGCCATCACCGTGACGTCGGTGGCGCGATGCTGCGCGATCCGCCAGAACCCGGTGGAGCCGACCGGCATCGGATTCGCCCAGGCGAGCAGACCGAAGCCCGACCCTGCCGCGAGGACCAGGAGGATCCCGAGCACCACGGCGTAACGCCGGCGCGCCCCTGGGGTCGTGAACGAGCCCGACGACCGGAGCACGCCGGTGGTCGTCACGTCGCCCGTCCCCCCGCTAGCCACGTCGACGCTGCCTGAGCAGGAGAAGGACGAACACCACGGCGCCGACCACCCCGAGGATCAGCGACACCGGCACTTCGAACGGCATGATGATCGTGCGTCCGATGATGTCGCACACGGTGACGATCGCTATGCCGAGCAGGCACACCCACGGAAGATTGCTGCGCAGATCGTCGCCGCGCACCATCGAGACGATGTTCGGCACGATCAGCCCCAGGAAGGGCAGATTGCCGACGACGACGGTGACGACGCCGGTGGTGACCGCGATCAGCACCGTCCCGAGCAGGATGATCCTGTTGTAGTTCACGCCGACGTTGGTGGCGACTTCCTCGCCGAGCCCCGCGATGGTCAGCCGATCGGCGACGATGAAGACGATCACCCCGATGACAGCCACGATCCAGAGCATCTCGTACTGACCTCGCATCACCGAGGTGAAGCTGCCCGCGAACCAGACGCCGATGATCTGCAGCGAGTTGGTGGCCAGCGCGAGGTACGTCGACAATGCGCCGACCACGGCCCCGAGCATGATGCCGACGATCGGGACGATCAGGGACGACTTGAGTGCCACCCGGCGCAGGAACGCGAAGAACACCATCGTGCCGATGAACGCTGCGAGCACCGCGCCGGCCATCCGGAGGGGAAGCGATGGCTGCGGCACGAGGATCATGACCATCAGGAGCCCGAGGCCGGCCCATTCGGTGGTGCCGGTGGTCGTCGGTTCGACGAAGCGGTTCTGGGTGAGCAGCTGCATGACGAGGCCCGCCATGGCCATCGAGGCGCCGGCGAGGACCAGGGCGATCGTGCGGGGCACTCGGGTGATCTGGAACATCTGGGCGCCGTCGTCCGCGCCGGTGACGTCGTACACACCCGTGAAGAGCGAGATCGCGAGCAGGACGACGACGATCAGCACGCCGATGAGCAGTTTCACGTCGAAGAGCCGCCCGGCGTAGCGGGGCGGCGGAGCGATGTCGGTGGAGACCATGATGATGGGGCGGCGGCACCCGGATCGTCCGGATGCCGCCGCCGTACCTCAGTTCTTCGCGCTCTTCTCGAGGGCGTCGGCGAGGTCGTCGAGGAACGTCGTGTACGTCTGGATGCTCTCGTTCAGGTACGTGTCGGTGGGCATGTACACGATCTGCTTCTGCTTCACAGCGGTGACGCCGGCGAGCGCCTCGGAGCTCTCCAGGATCTCCGCGGCCTGCACGTAGTCGGGGGTGTCGGCCGCGAAGACGGCGTCACGGTCGAGCACGAGGATCCAGTCGGGGTTCGAGGCGGCGATCGCCTCGACCGAGATGTCATCGCCCTGGTGGTCGTCGGTCGCGTCGTCGACCTCGAGCGCGGGGGTCAAGCCGAGCATGTCGTAGATCGGTCCGAGCGAGCGTCCGACGGTCGGGGCGAGGTAGCCGATCTGTCCGCCGGAGGTGTTCACGGCCATGACGGTGTCGGCATCGTCGTACGCCGCCTTGGCGCGCTCGACAGCGGCGTCGAAGTCGTCCACGAGCTTCTTGGCTTCGTCCTGCTTGCCGAAGATCTCGCCGAGGACGGTGACCTGGCGCTTGAGCTCGTCTCCGAAGGGCTCACCTTCGCGCGGCTCGAGGTCGACGATCGTGGCGTCGGGGACCAGATCGGCGATCGCGGCGTTGTGCTGAGTGAACCGCTGGCCGCTGATGATCAGGTCAGGCTCGACGGCGACGACCGCTTCGAGGTCGGGCTCGCTGTGCAGTCCGATGTCGACGATCGCGTCGTCCTTCACGTACGACACGGTCTCCGGCATGAGCGCGACGGCCCCGGCGGAGAGCTCGACGTCCCAGTCGGAAAGCGTCTGGAAGGTGCGGTTGTCGAGCGCGACGACGGATGTGGGAGGCGTCGCGATCTCGTGCGTGCCGGTGTTGTCCTCGATCGTGACGGTCGCTGCTGCGGGTTCGGTCTTCTCCGGTTCCGCCGAGCCGCCGGAGGTGCAGCCGGCGAGGGCGAGGAGGCCGACGAGAGCGGCGCTCGTGGCGGTGAGGGTTCTGGGCACGGACATGGAGAGACTCCTGTTCTGCGGGATCGATGCGCACGCTGCGGCGCCGGAAGCCGAGAGTGGAGGGCGACTCCCCTCGGCACATTTAGGTTAGCCTTACTTTATGAGCGATACGAAATCCGGTTTCTCGATCGAGCGTCGCGGCCTCGAGCTGCGCTTCCGCAACGTCACCTTGAGCGCCCGCGAGTGGCTGGCCCCCGACTTCGTGCGTGTGCGCCTGACGGGCTCCGATCTCGCCGGCTTCGACTCTCCCGGCTCCGACGACCACATGCGCCTGTTCTTCCCCGCGGGCCCCACCGAATCCGTCGAGGAGCTCCGAGCGTCACCCAGCCGCGAATACACACCGCTCGCCTGGGGCGAGGACTGGCTCGACGTCGAGTTCGCCGTGCACGGTGACCAGGGCGTCGCCGCGCCGTGGGCGGCGACGGCACCGCTCGGATCGACGATCGGTGTCGGCGGTCCCCGCGGAGCGGCCGTTCTGTCCGGTGAGCCCGGCTCGTGGCTCCTCGTGGGCGACGAAACCGCTATTCCGGCGATCCGTCGCTTCGCCGCACTGATCCCCGACGGCACGCCCGCACGCATCGTGATCGAGACCGTGAACCCCGGCCGAGAGGTCGACATCGACGCGCCCGTCGACATCGAGTGGCTGCATCGTGGCGAGGCGCCCTCCGGTTCCGCCCTCATCGCCTTCCTCGAGGGGCTGACCGCCGAGCACGCGATCGGTGCCGACCCGTTCGTCTTTATCGCCGCCGAGCAGTCGATCGTGAAGCCCGGCCGAGCGCTGCTCGAGCGCTGGAGCGTCGACACCGCGAAAGCCGTCGTGAAGGGTTACTGGAAGCGCGGCGAAGCCGAATACCACGCCCCGCACTAGTACGACGTCGGCGGTTGCTGGAAGACTCGACCCGTGGCTCTTCTGGATCATCTGGGCATCACCGTCGACGACCTCGAGCGCGGACGGGCGCAGTTCCACCCCGTGCTCACCGCTCTCGGGTATCAGAGCGGGGGCGCGAACGATCATTCGATCTCATGGAACAACGGCGACGAGACCGAGATCATCCTCTACACCTGGGATGAGGACTCCGCTCCGCACCGTCATGGCCGCATCGGCTGGCAGCACATCGCCTTCGCGGTACCGACGCGCGAGCAGGTCGACCGCCTGCACGCGGTCGCGGTCGACGCCGGCTGGACAGCCGTCCGCGAGCCCAAAGAGTACCCGCGCTACTCGGAGCGCTACTACGCCTCGTTCGTCGAGGACGCGGACGGCATCCGGGTCGAGTTCATGCACAACCCGCCCCGTGAGACGGCTTGACTCCCGGGCGTGTCGCGCCCTAGTGTGGCAAAGCTGTGCCGATCGGCGCAGCACGCCAGCCGAGGAGCACGACGGATGACCGCGCAGCGGAACCTTCCCCAGGCAGCGGTGTTGCCGCTTCAGCAGAAGCGCAATGACCGCTACGAGTCGTACCCTCCGGCACGCGCCGTGTGACAGCATCCGCTCTCGCAACGCCCCGTACCGTCAGGTCCGGGGCGTTTTCCGTTGGAGACTCCTCTGACCTGTGGCTGGACATCACCACAAGGAAAGGAATCATGGAGAGGCTCTCCGCACGGCTGCTGTCGTGGGCGTCCCTGATCGACGAGAAGACACTCGCTCAGGCGCACACCACGGCCCGCATGCCGTTCATCCACCCGCACCTGGCACTGATGCCGGACGCGCACCTCGGCAAGGGGGCGACGGTCGGCTCGGTCATCCCGACGCTCGGCGCGATCATCCCCGCCGCCGTCGGCGTCGACATCGGCTGCGGGATGATCGCCGTTCGTACGCAGTTCACGGGGAGCGACGTCGACGGTCGTCGGCTCGCCGACCTGCGGGAGCAGATCGAGCGCGCCATCCCCCTGTCGGCCGGCCGGTACAACCGCAAGGTCGTGGCCACCGCGGAACCGCGCATCGCCGAGCTGGAGCAGCTCGCCGAGAAGCACGGCTTCGACCCGGCGCAGTACGCCGGGAACTGGCGTCTGCAGTTGGGCACGCTCGGTTCAGGCAACCACTTCATCGAGGTGTCGGTCGACGAGCTCGATCGGGTCTGGCTGTTCCTGCACTCGGGCTCGCGAGGCGTCGGCAACAAGATCGCCGGGCACCACATCACCGTCGCCCAGCGGCTGGCGAGGCAGTGGTGGATCGACCTTCCCGACCCCGACCTGGCATACCTGGTCGAGGGCACACCGGAGTTCACCCGCTACATCCGGGAGCTGCGGTGGGCCCAGCACTTCGCTCTGCTGAACCGGGAGGAGATGATGGATCGCGTCATCCGGCAGGTGTCGGAGTTCCTCGGAACCCCGGTCGACGAACAGGAGCGCATCAACTGCCACCACAACTTCACCGAGTCGGAGAAGCACTACGGGAAGCAGGTGTGGGTGTCACGGAAGGGCGCCATCCAGGCGGACGCCGGTCGACCGGGCCTCATCCCCGGGTCGATGGGGACCGCCTCGTACGTGGTGGAAGGGCTCGGCGACCCGCAGTCGCTGAACTCCTCCCCGCACGGTGCCGGACGGGAGTACTCCCGCTCGGCGGCGCGGCGGACCTTCACGCACGACCAGCTGCGAGAGGCGATGACGGGCATCGAGTTCCGTGACACCGATGCCTTCATCGACGAGATTCCGCAGGCGTACAAGCCGATCGACCAGGTGATGGCGGATGCCGCCGGACTCGTGTCGATCCGGCACACGCTGCGGCAGATCGTCAACGTGAAGGGCGACTGAGCAGGACCGGGCGGTGGGATCCCGCCGCCCGGTCTCCTCTCCACCCCTTCCCCGCGAGATCCGCGGGCGGATCGTCTTCACCTGCTCCGACACGTCAGAGGCCGGGTTCTCCCCCTCTCGTGCGCGACCGATATCTTCGGCTCCCGGGCTCTGGCAGGCTTGCCGAATCGATGCGACGATGAGGAAGTGGGATTCATGAATGACGCGCAGATCTGGACCATGATCGGATCGTTCACCGTGCTGATGTTCAGCACGCTCACGGTCGTCTCGACCCTGTTCGTCCGGATCGTCCGCAGTGAGATCGGCGGTCTGCGCACCGAGATGAACGGGCAGATCGGCGGTCTGCGCACCGAGATGAACGCACGATTCGATGCCGTGAACACCCGCATCGACGGGCTCGACCGCGACGTGCAGGCGATCGTGAAGCGCACGTTCGGTCTCGACCGCGACGGATGACGACGCTTCGAGACCACGCTTCGGTCGCCCCACCCGACCGGTATGACGCCTATCCGGAAGTACCCAACGGCACCGCGATCCTGCTCCTCGCGGGGTCGAGTGGGCGCGTGGAGGCAGAACGGGCCGACCTGTTCGCACGGCACGGGGCCCGGGTCCGCGCCATCCGCTGGTTCGGCGGTGCGGGTCAGCGCCCCTCACCCCACGAAGTGCCGATCGAGCTGTTCACGGATCAGCTGGACCTCCTGCGGCACGATGCCGACCGCATCGCGATCTTCGGAACGTCGTTCGGTGCGGAGGCTGCCCTGGTCACCGCGTCCCTTCACCCGGTCGACGCGACGGTCGCGGTCGCACCGTCATCCGTCGTCTGGGCGGGGTTCGCCGACGGGGACTGGTCATCGCACTGGACCTGGCAGGGGGCTCCGCTCCCGGCTGTCCCGTTCGACTCGTCGTGGTCGCCGTCGACCGAACCGCCCGAGTACCGGACCCTGTACCAGTCGAGCCTCGATCGCGCTCCTGACGCCACTGCAGCCGCAACGATCCTCTCAGAGAGCATCCGCGGCGTCGTCGTGCTCATCGCGGGAGGCGACGACCGTGTCTGGCCGAGCGACCGGTTCGCCGCCGAGATCGTCGAGCGCCGCAGAGCGAACGGACGGGAGACGAGGCTGATCACGCACTCCCCCGCCGGGCACCGGATGATCCTGCCCGGCGAGTCGATCGCCACCGGTGGAGTGACGATGGCACGAGGAGGCTCACCATCGGCTGACGCGGAACTCGGTGCCCTCGCGTGGCCGCAGATCGTGCACGCACTCGGGCTGCGCGCCTGAGCGTCAGAGGGCCGAGGCCGCCTCGGTCTCGACAGATCGGTCGGTGAACGCGGTCTTCGGGACGAACACGAGGATCACCGCGGCCACGAGGGCGGTCACCCCGCAGACGATCCACACCGTGAAGTAGCCCGCGAGCGACCCGGCCGTTCCCTCACTCGCGCCTGCCGTGCTCGCGACCCCATGCAGGAGCGCGATGCCGAACACGCACGAGGCGATCGCGCCGCCGACGGTCTTCACCGAGTTGGTGAGCCCCGTCGCGACACCGGTCTGCGTGGCCGGAGCGGCCGATGCGGCAGCGGCGGGGAGCGCGGCGACCAGCGCTCCCGAGCCGAGTCCGACAACGACCATGTTCGTGATGACCTGCGCGTACGTGTCGTGGAACGGAAGGAAGAGGAGGAACCCGATGCCGACCAGCACGGACGCACCCATCAGGGTCAGGCGCGGCGTGGCCCGCCGGGCGACGGTCGGGAACAGGAGAGCCCCCGCGATCATGGCGATCAGATACACGCCGATGATCAGCGAGGTCGCGAAGCCGCTCGTGCCGAGACCGTAGCCGTAGACCGTCGGATCGGTACGCGCGAACGTCGACAGCGGGGCCTGCGCGCCGAGCACGCTGACGCCGAAGAGCCCGGCGGTCAGGAAGACGGGGCCGAGCGCCGGCGAACGGAACATGCGCACATCGATCAGCGGATCGTCGGCGCGGAGCTCCCAGAGGACGAACGGGATCACCAGCAGGACGCCGAGCACCACCACCGCCCAGGACCAGGGGTTGGTCAGGCCGCCCTCCAGCCGAAGCAGACTGAGACCCCCGGTGAAGCAGACGAGGGCGAGGGAGATGAGTACGAGGCCGACCGTGTCGAAGAGACCGCCCGTCGGCTCCGGCGACTCCTTGACCCCGAACAGGATCACGAAGAAGCAGACCACGATCAGCACGGCAGGCACCAGCAGCACCACGGTGAGCGGCAGGACATCGATGAGCGCGCCACCCACGAGCGCGCCGATGATCGCCCCTCCTTCGAGCGCCGCGACGAGGAGGCCCGCTGCCTTCGCCGTGATCGAGGAACGCCCCTCCATGCGCCGCGAGCGCGACCAGATCAGAGCGATCTCCAGCGGAAGCCAGACCACGTAGAACCCCATCAGCGCCCACGCCGCGAGGAACACCGGGAAAGAGTCGGTGAAAGGCAGCACCAGAGCGGCGGCGGCGGTGACAGCGGTCGAGATCAGCAGCATCCGCTTGTGGCCGACCATGTCACCGAGCTTCGCGAACGCCGGGACCACGAGTGCCGACAGCATCAGCTGCGCCCCCTCGAGCCAGTTCACATCGGCGTCGTGGATCCCCAGATGGCGCGCGATGTCGGTGAGCATCGGGGTGTAGTACCCCTGCAGCACACCGCTCGTGAACTCCACGAAGGCGAGGAAGCCCACGACGATGGCGAGGGTGCCCAGGGTGCGGGTGCGCGTCATCGCGTCTCCTGCTTCTGCTTCGGGTTCCCCGGCACACTCCGGGGGAAGGGTGAGATCACCCTAGCCGTTCGAGCAGCGCCCGGTGGAATCGCTCCCCCCGCTCCAGGGCGGCGATCTCGACGCTCTCGTCGACGCCGTGGATCGAGGAACGCTGGGCGTTCGACATGTCCAGCGGTGCGAAGCGGTAGACCGCCGGCGAGAACCGGTGGAAGTGTCGCGAATCGGTGGCGGCCATCATCACATACGGCACCGCGGGCACCCCGGGGAAAGCGACGTCGAGGGCTTCGGCGAGGAGCGCGAACTGGGCGTTGTCCGTCGGTGACTCCGGCGACGGCTCGCTCGCTTCGACGACCTCGACCGTGACGAGCGGGTCACGGATGCGCCGACGTACCCGGAACACCGTCTGCTGCGTCGTCTCGCCGAGCGCGATGCGCAGGTTGACGGTGGCGGATGCCTGAGACGGCAGCACGTTCGCCGCAGTACCGCCCGACTGCATCGTCGGCGCGACCGTGGTGCGCACGAGAGCTGCGGGTTCACCGCCGAGGGCGGCGAAGACCTGCGCGGTGAGCAGCGGGGCAGAACTCAGCAACCGCAGCAGGTGCCGAGCCAGGCCCGGAGTCTGCCCGGCCAGCTGCGACAGCATCCGCAGGATCGCCTTCGACGCCCGCGGGCGGAAGGTGGTGGGTCCGAGTCGGTCCACGGCCGTGGCGATGCGCCGGACGGCGGTCGACGACGGCGGAGCGGAGGCGTGGCCGCCGTCGCCGCGGGCCGTCAGCCGGAGCGTCATCACGCCCTTCTCCCCGACACCGATCATCGCGGCACGGCCGGGGACGAAGGGCAGGGGCGCGTCGACCACGGCACCACCCTCGTCGACCACGAGCCACGGGACCACCCCGCGTTCGCGCAGCACTCGCGCGATCTCCTCGGCGGCGCGTCCGTACGTCTCCTCGTTGCCCCCGAAGGAGAGGTACACATCACGGGGCGGCACGAACCCGTCGGCGAGCAGATTCTCGACCGCCTCGAGGACCACGATCAGCGGGCCCTTGTCATCCAGCGCTCCGCGGCCGTACACCGATCCGTCGGCGATCACGCCGGCGAACGGCGGATGGGTCCAGTCGTCGCTCTCGTCGACCGGGACGACGTCGTAGTGGGCCATCAGCACGACGGGCTCGTCGGAGGTCGCACCGTTCCCCTCCCAGTGGAACAGGAGGCCGAAGTCGGTGTGCCGTTCCAGACCCAGCTCCTCGTGCGTCAACGGGTAGAGCTCCGCGATCAGCGCGACGAACTCCTCGAAGGGCGCAGGTCCGCGTTCCTCGAGCTCGGCCGAGACCGTCGGTATCCGGATCATCTGCGAAAGTCGCTCGGCGATGCCCGGGCGCACGGTCGGTGTGGTCACAGTCGCCATCGTACCCAGCAGCGGGGCCGCGTTCCGGCGCGATCCGACATCACGCGTTTCGGTCCCTGCATCGTCGATTCCGGAGAAGATGTACCGAGACGAAGGAGAACACGGATGAGGATCGCCGTCGCAGGAGGAACCGGGACCGTCGGACGGCACACCGTCGAGGCGGTGCGCACAGCGGGACACGACGCGGTCGTCCTCAGCCGGTCGCAGGGAGTCGACCTGGTGACCGGGCAGGGGCTGGACGACGCCCTGGCAGGCGCTGACGCGGTGGTCGACGTCGCGAGCATCGAGACGCTCAAGGCGAGCGCGGCCATCGAGTTCTTCACCGCCGCGACCGGAAACCTGGTCTCAGCGGCGTCGAATGCGGGAGTCGGACAGGTCGTGCTGCTGTCGATCGTCGGGATCGACCGCATTCCCTACGACTATTACGCCGGCAAGATCGCCCAGGAGAAGATCGTCGAGGCGTCGCGCGTACCGTGGACGATCCTGCGGGCCACGCAGTTCCATGAGTTCGCGGAGCAGATGTTCGCCCGGGCGAAGCTGGGACCCGTGCACATCGCCCCGAACGCCCGCACACAGCCCGTGGCTGCGAGCGAAGTGGGCGCGCGTCTCGCAGCACTCGCCACTGCCGATCCGCAGGGACGCGTGCGTGACCTCGCCGGCCCTCGGGAAGAGCAGTTGTCTGACATGGTGCGTGCGTTCGCGCGGCGGACGGGATTCCGCGGATGGATACCGAGACTCAACGTGCCGGGGCCGCAGATGGCCGGCATGAGAGCGGGGCATGCTCTCCCCGGTCCTGACGCAGATCTCGGACGCCAGAGCTTCGCCGAATGGCTCGCCGCCCGCTAGCGGTGCCCCTGCTCCAGTCCCTCTCCACATACTGCTCCGGAACAGGCTTCTCCCCACTCGCCGCATCCAGGTTCGTGGTCTTGGCAGGATGAGATCATCCGACCAGAATGAGAGCGTGATCACGATGACCGAGCCGCAGATCTGGACCATGATCGGTGCCGTCATCGCGCTGATGTTCGGAATGGTCACGGTGGTCTCGACGCTGTTCATCCGAGTGTTGCGAGCCGAGATCGGCGGCGTGAGGTCAGAGATCGGTGGGCTCCGCACCGAGATGGTCGCGCGGTTCGAGGCCGTCGATGCGCGATTCGTCTCGGTGAACACTCGCATCGACGCCGTGGAGAGCCGTATCGAAGGCCTCGACCGCGACGTGCGCGCGCTCGTGAAGCACACCTTCGGCCTCGACCGCGGATGACCTCTCGAGGCTGATCCGACCGAGCGTGCGGCGCTCCGTCGCCTGAACACCTCCGCCGTCTCACGGGAACACCACGGAACAGGTGACGGTTGCATCCAGGGTGGCGCGCGGCGCCCCCTGGAGGTGCACATGGAACTGACCCTGGTGTCATCGTCGTTCTGCGGCGCCTGCGCCCGGACCTGGGCCGTTCTCGCCGAGGCCGCACGATTCCTCCCCGACGCGACCGTGACCGAGATCGACGTCGCACAGGATCCGGATGCTGCCGAGAAGCTGGATATCGGGTTCACACCGACCGTGATCATCCACGATTCCACCGGCACCGAAGTCTTCCGGGCCACCGGTGTGCCGACGGTCCCGCAGGTGCTCACCGCCGCGGTCAAGGCGCTCCCGGCCTAGGGCCGCCGTCGCTCCGGATCCCTCTTGCGGACCCTCTCGATCCGAGCGCAGACTAAGTTCCAGCGGTGCCGGTCATGACACCGTTCACACACTCCTGGAGTCTTCATGCCCGCTCTCAACCCGTATCTCTCGTTCCGCACCGAGGCCCGCACGGCGATGGAGTTCTATCAGAGCGTCCTCGGCGGTGACCTGGTGATCAACACCTTCGGAGAGTTCCCCGACATGGTGCAGGATCCGAGCCAGAAGGACCTCGTCATGCACGCCCAACTCGATGCTCCGGGCGGTCTGGTGCTCATGGCCTCCGACTCCCCCGACGGCATTCCCTACGAGAAGCCGCAGGGGTTCTCGGTGTCACTGAGCGGCAACTCCCAGGACACCACCCGCGCCGTGTGGGAGAAGCTCTCCGACGGCGCGACGATCACGATGCCGCTGGACGTCCCCCCGTGGGGCGGCCTCTTCGGCATGCTCGTCGATCGCTTCGGCATCCCGTGGATGCTGCACGGCGACCCGGAGGAGTGAGACCACTCCGCGTCAGCGCGGCTGCACCGCCCGACAGGCGAGATGCAGCGCCAAGCGCGCTTCCGGGTCGGTCAGGTCGATGCCGAGGAGTTCTTGCACACGCCGGATCCGCACGGTCACGGTGTTGCGGTGCAGACCGAGCGCCGTCGCGGTCGCAGCGATGCCCGATTCGTGGTCGAGGTACGACGAAAGGGTGGTGAGCAGCTCTCCCCCTCCCTCCCGCAACGGTGCGAGCAGGGATTCCGCAGCGGGGACGAACGTGTCGTTCCCGGTCCAGGCGAGCAGGAGCTGCTCGAGTCCGAGGCTGTCGACGCGCACGAACCACCCCGTCGCCGATCGCGACGCCGCGATGCGCGCCGCATCCCCCGCCTCGTCGAGAGTCGCGGCGAGTCCTTCCGGTCCTCCCTGGAGCGAGCCGATGCCGGTGGCGACGGCGAAATCGCGCAGGGCACTCAGATGGAGCTCCCGCAGGGACGCGACCGCCCGCTCCACCCGGTCAGGATCCGGCGACTCCGGGAAGGTCAGCCACCCGCTCAGTCCTCGACCGGCCGTCGTCGCGTGCGCATCGCCGTCGATGGCGCTGAGCCCGGCACTGACCGTCCGCAGCAGCGAGAAGGAATCGAGTCGTCCCCTCGCCACCATCCGGAAGCCGAGGTGATGTCCACCGGTGCGCCAGCCGCGCTCGGCCATGCGCCGCTCGACATCGGCGTCGGCCGTCCCATGCAGATCGACGAAGTCGCGCAGCAGCCCGGAGGACACGGCGACGTCGTTCACCGCCGCCACCTCGTCGATCAAGATGCGTGCGGCGACCGCCGGCATCGCCACCTCGGCGGCGACGGAGAGCGACTGCACCTGTGCCTCCCCGAGTCCTCGACCGAAGAGCACGAGCCGCAACCCGCTGCGCCCCGGGCTGTCCACACGCACCGACGCGGCCGCCGCATCGCCGACACCGGCCCGATCGAGCCAGGATTCGAAACCGATCGCGGCGTGCAGTCGCTCGTCGAGATGCGCACCTGCCTCCTGCAGCACTCCCGACGAGTCGATCAGCGCGGCACCGACACCGAGGTTCGCGGCGATGTGCCCCAGCAGATCGGCCAGGTCATCGGCGGCGTACTCGAACGACTGCGCGACCTTGCGCACCTGGCTGAGCGTCAGCGCATCCCGCGCCTCGATCAGCATCCAGCACGCTTTCGCGAGTTGGATGGGACGTTCGACATCGAGCAGGCACAGACCGATCCGATCCGCGAGGCGGAAAGCACCGGCATCGAACGAGGCCGCTCCCGAGAGCGCCAGTCCCGTGTATCCGCGATCACGCAGCCGCCGCAGCAGCGCGTCCTGCTGCCAGGTCGACGTCGGGGCGGTCGCCGTCAGGACTGCGAGCCGATCGGGCCCGCTCGCGCTCAGCTCGGACTCCCCCGCCCCTACCGTCACCGCTTCCCACGCGGCGTCCTCGGGGCCCGCGACTCTCCGAAGCCCGCCGTTCTCGCCGTGGGCGAGCAGCGCGCTCAACTGCAGTCTCTCGTTCACGCCGCGTCCAGATCGTCGAGTCCGTATGCCGAGGGCAGCACTTTCGCCCGCCGATCCGGTCGGGCATTCCACCATTCCGGCGCGGGGATGGCGAGCACCGCGACGTTCCGCGCGAGTCGGAGCTCGGTGACCTCCAGGATCTCCCGCGAGATCGCATCGATGACCACGATGATCGTCGGCGCGGATGCGACCAGACGGCCGTCGGTCAGCACGGCGAGGGTCTCGGAGCGACTGACCACCCGGTGCACGGCCCCGGCGAGCCCGCTGATCTCCACCGCGTTCACGTGGGGATCGTGCGCAGACGAGGAGACCGAGACGATGCGCCCCTCGGCGAGAAGCTCCGCCCCGAGCGCATCGGCGAGGATCGGGAGCGGAGCGGTCGCGGCGCCGAGATAGGCCCGACCGAGGTCGAGCGCATGGGCGAGGTGGCCGCCGATCGCGTGCTCCCGCAGATCGCCGACCGTGAACCCGCCCAGCACGGCGCAGCCGACCCCGCCGGCCTGGATGATCGCCGATCGGACGACACGCTCGGCATCGATCGCCCGGTGCGCCTCGACGAGCGCGACGCCATCGAAGCCCGTATCGCAGGCGAACACGAGGCCGGGGACGCGATCCACGAACAGCGACATCTGGTCGAGTCCCGGAACGGCCCGGCCGGTGCAGTCCGCATCGACCACGACATGCGACCCGGCCAGCAGCAACGGCGCCAGCCCGTTCATGCCTCCGCCTTCGAGGGAACAGACCGCCGGGACCGGATGACCGATCCACCGCTCGACGGCGTCGAGCAGCCGGGTGAACGGCGCCGCACCCGGAAGACGCTCCTCCAGCAGCATGGTCGAGCCGACGAAGGCAACCCCGAGACAGGGCGTGGAGGGGTCGAGCGCCGAGATCGGCGAGACCTCGATCGGCCAGCCCTCGGCACCGGCGAGCATCAGCTCGAGCATGGTCGTCGAGCCGCCGCCGCCGGAGCCGAGCAGCGCATAGCCGCGGGCGAGCGCCGTGAGGTCGTCGCGCTGCAGCATCATGCGCTCCAGCCTAGGGAGAAACGTCCTCACCCGCGGCCAGCGTCTCGAGCGGAACGAACTCCGCCGTGAGGCCGAACGCGGACGGGCCGAAGGCGGCGAGCGCGTCGGGTGTGCGCATCATCTCCGGTGTGGAGATGCCGAGCACCCGCACGCGCTGCCCGTAGCGGAGGCCCTCCGTCGTGATGGGCTCCGCCGTCTCGTGATCGACCACGCAGATGAGGTCGGGCACGATCGCCACCAGCGTCCCGCTCCGGTGGGCGATGAGGTTCTCGTTCTGGAAGGAGATCTCGAAGGTGTCGCCTTCGTCGGCACCGAGGGGCGCGATGACGGCTCTCCCCTTGGCGAACCCCTCGGTCGTGCGCCGCTCGACGTCGACGACCTTGCCGACGCAGAGTTCGCGCAGGTGCGGGTAGAGCGTGCTCGCCAGGGTCTCGGCGATCGCGTCGAACGGCGAGCGATGCTCCTCACGGGCGATCCGGATGGCGCGGCCCAGCGCGAGGGCCATCGAGATCGTCCGGGGAACGGCCGTCCGGCGCACGTCGGCTCCGGTCATCGCGTACTCGGCGATGTGTCCCACACCGCCGAGTCGGATGGTGATGCCGCGGGCGAGCCACTCCATCTGGCGGTCGTCGTCTCCCGTGTCGATCACGACCTTCTCACCCCGCTCTCCCGCGAGCGCGAGGGGCGACCCGTGCACGCCGTACACGGCGAAGGTCTCCATCGACAGCTCAGGGAAGGCACGGCCCATGCCGTCGGCGTCGACCACGGGCAGCCCGGTCTCCGCCGCGACGATGAGGGGGATCATCGAGTTGATGCCCCCGCACTCGATCGGCATCGTCGCGTCCGCCTTCCGCCCGAGGTGCTCTTCGAGCGTGCGCAGGGCGAGGGTGGGCTCGGTCCCGGCGGGGATCTTCTCGATCATCACGGTCGGCGCGCCCATCTGGGCCGTCGGGATCACGAAGAGGTCGTCGGCGAGCTCGTCCGGGTCGAGGATCGTGATGCTCGCCTCCCCCAGCACGCGCTCGACCAGCATCTTGCCGATGTACGGGTCGCCCCCGCCGCCGGTGCCCAGCAGCGTCGCACCGCGGGCGAGATCGGGAAGGTCTGCGGCGGTGAGCTGCCAGCTCATGCCGCGGCTCCCGTCGAGACGAATCCTGCCGAGATGCTGCCGTCGAAGCGGTGCGACGGCATGTCGTACCCGAAGTAGCCGGGGCCGACCATCGCGAGCGCCGCCTCCGAATGCCAGCGCTCATCTGCGGGTGCCGCGATCACCCGCACCCGCTGCCCGTACCGCAGGGCCTCGGTCGTGATCGGCTCGCCGGATTCCCCGTCGAGCACCATGATCAGATCGGGAGTGGTCGCGAGCACAGTCCCTTCGGCCTCGGCCACGAGATGCTCGTTCTGGAACTGCAGCGTCAGCGTCGCGTCGCCGTCGCCGTCGATGCGTGCACGTCCGCGCGCGAAGCCGGTCGTGGTGGCGCGGTGCACATCGACGACTTTGCCGTCGAACAGCTCGCGCCCGCCGAGAAGCTCGACGACCGCCGCGACCGGATCGGTCTTCTCGTCGCGTGCGGCGGCGATACGCCGCCCGATCTCGATGCAGCGGGACAGCGACCCCGAGACGAGCGACTCCCGCGCGGCAGATCCCGACATCGAGAACCCGGAGATCATGACCGAGCACCCCATCTCGACACAGGCCACGCGGGCGATGCGCTCGGTCCACGAGTTGTCGACCGTCTGCAGCACGCCGGTGTTGCCCTTCTCATCGCTGAACGCGAGCGGCGATGCCGTTACGCCGTACAGCGTCGGGAGCACCATCTGCAGTTCCGGAAATGCCCGCCCCATGCCGTCGGCGTCGAGCAGCGGAAGGCCGAGCGCGGCAGCGGCGGCGATCGGGATGGTCGAGTTGACCCCTCCGACCTCGGCGCACGCGATATGGGTGATCGGACGGCCGAGGTGCACGCTGAGCGCCCTGACCGGTTCGATGACCTCGGCGAGGCTCGGGAGCTTCTCGACCATCACGGTCGGTGCTCCCATCATCGCGACGAACAGCACGAGAGCGTCGTCGGGGACCTCGTCGAGGCCGACGACCGTGACGTCGCCGGAGGTCAGCGCCTGACGAGCGAGCAGCGCTCCGATGTAGGGGTCTCCTCCCCCGCCGGTGCCGAGGACGGCAGCACCGCGGGCGAGACCGTCGATGTGCGCGGGAGTGATCGTCCAGCTCATATCACGCTCCCATGTCGAGGTCGCCGACGGCCTTCACGCGGATGCGCGTCGCGTTGCCGGGGAGGTACGGGATCGGCACCTCGTCGAAGTCGATGATCGACACGGTCGACGGCTTCGCGCCCGCCGCGATCGCCTTGTCGACGGCTTCGGCGCGCACCTCGGCGATGGTCTCGTCGCGACGCCCCGGTTCGATCGCGTAGACCTTGTCGATCTCGCCGCCGACCTGCGCGATCGACGCGCCGATGGCGTTGGCGACCGCATAGTTCTCCGGGCGGTGCACGGTGCCGAACAGTGGCAGCTCGTCGGGGAGCAGGATGGATCCCCCGCCGACAGCGACCACCGCGATGGGCTCGGGCGAGGTGCGCATGCGGTCGACGGCTTCGGACACGCGTTCGGCGATGCGGGCGAGCACCCGCTCGACGAATGCCGGGTCGAGGTGAGCGACCTTGCTCGCATCGCCCACCTGTGCGCGCCCCGCGGCGACCGCGATGTCGGTGGCGGTCAAGGTGGAACCGCCGAAGACCAGAGCCTCGGTGGTCAGCTTGTATCCGACCGAAGCCGGACCGACCTCGGCGGTCTCCTCGTCGACGATGCTCCCGCCCCCGATGCCGAGCGAGAGCACGTCGGGCATCCGGAAGTTGGTGCGGATGCCCGCGACCTTCACCTCGTTCGCGGTCTCACGCGGGAAGCCGTTGATCAGCAGACCGATGTCGGCCGTGGTGCCGCCCACGTCGATCACGGCGCAGTCGTCGAGTCCGCTCGTGGCAGCAGCCCCGCGCATGGAGTTGGTCGGGCCGGAGGCGAAGGTCGCGACCGGGTAGCGCCGCACGTACTCCTCGTCCATGAGCGTGCCGTCGTTCTGGCTGAGGAAGATCGGCGCCTCGATGCCCTGGGCGCGCACGGCGGAGGTGAGCCCGTCGACGATCTCCGATGCGAGCTCACGCAGCGCCGCATTGATGATGGTCGCGTTCTCGCGCTCCAGCAGCCCGATGCGACCGATCTCGTGGGACAGCGAGATGGCGGCGTCCGTGCCCAGCACCTCCGCGACGATCTCGGCCGCCCGCACCTCGAGGTCGTGGTTGACCGGACTGAACACCGACGAGATCGCGACCGAGCGGATGCCGTGCGCCTTCATGTCCTCCGCGTGCGCCCGGATCTCGTCCGGGTCGAGCGGCGAGATCGGCCGGCCGTCGAACTCATAGCCGCCGTGGGCGAGATAGCTGCGGGCCTGCGTGGCTTCGACCAGAACCTCGGGCCAGTCGATCAGCGGCGGCAGCGCCCGCGTGGCGGGCAGTCCGAGCCGGAGGGCGGCGACCGGTGCCAGGCGGCTGGCCTGCACGAGCGCGTTGATGAAGTGCGTCGTGCCGATCATGACGGCATCGACGTCGGCGCCCTCGAAGGCGTGCCCGGCCCGCAGGTCCTCGATCGCCTGGATGATGCCACCGGTGACATCGGGGGTGGTCGAGTGCTTCACGCCCGCGAGCGTGCGGGTGCCGTCCATGAGGACTGCGTCGGTGTTGGTGCCGCCGACGTCGATGCCGATATGCATGATTCTCGCTTTCCTGTGAGGGGTGTCTGTCTCGGCGGTTCAGGCCGCTGCTGCTGCTTCGACCGAGGTGGCCTGTCGTGTCGTCGCCACGCCGACGCCACGGACCCAGCCGAGCTTGCCGGCCACGATGTAGAGCACCATCGAGAGGAAGAGGCTCAGCAGCGACGGGATGCCCCAGGTCACGAAGTAGCCGACCAGCGCGGAGACCAGCCACACGACGATCGTCGCGGGAACGATGCGCGGAGCGGTCGTCGGAAGGGTGCCGGCTTCGCGGGTGGCGTCGAGGTCGGGGCGCCAGCGGCGCACGATGTAGTACTCGGCCACCATGATCCCGGCGATGGGCGGGAACGCGACGCTCAGCACGATCAGGAATTCGGTGAACTGTCCGAGGATGCCGACCGCGGCGAGGATCGATCCCACGACGCCCAGCACGATGGTCGTCGTGACGCGGTGCAGGTTCTTGCCGAACGCGGTCGAGATGAAGTTCACCAGGCCCAACGTGGAGGAGTACAGGTTCCAGTCGTTGATCTTCAGGGTGCCGGTGAGCACGATGAACAGGCCGATGAAACCGACCGACGAGGTGACGATCGCGACGATGTCGCCCGTGGCGGCCGCGTGGGCGAGCAGCACGCCGGCGAGACCGATCACGAACTCGCCGAGCGAGACACCGAGGACGGTCTGCTTGATCACGTCGGCGCGCGAGCGGTTGAAGCGGGTCATGTCACCCGTGATGATCGCACCGACGATGAGACCACCGGCGACGATGCCGGTTCCGGCCCAGACGCTCATCGTGGGTCCGGGCGCCGGTCCCGTGAGCAGCTCGCCGATGTCGTGACGGCTCAGCTCGGTGATGACCGACCAGCCGACCAGGATGAGGAACAGCGGAACGGTGATGTTCGCGAGCCACTGCATCCCGACGAAGCCGAAGGCCACTATCGCGGTGACGGCGAGGCCGAAGATGAGGCTCCAGGCCCAGACCGGCAGGGCACCGGGCATGAGAGCGTCGAGTGACTGCGCGGAGATGGCCGACTGGATGCCGAACCAGCCGATGAGGCTGATACCGATCGCGAGGCCGACCAGCGAGGCGCCGATCTCGCCGAAGCCGGTCCAGCGTGCGAGCAGAGCGGTGTTGAGGCCCTCGCGCTGGCCGATGAAGCCGACCACGCACATGATCACCTCGAGGATGAGCGAGCCGAAGAGGAAGGCGAGGACGGCCTCGCCGAAAGTCATGCTGTAACCGAGGGTCGCGCCGAGGAGGAACTGCGAGAGGGCCGAGACCTGCCCGAATCGCTGCACGGCGATTCCGAACCAGGGTCTGCGGGCCTCGGGAGTCACTCGGGAGAGCGCGAAGTCGTCTGCGTGCGCCGTGCGTGCCATGAGGATCCTTCGGGAGGAGGGAACGGGTTGTGCGCCACAGTAGCGACGCTTCCCACACGGCCGACATGTGCATATCGCACGAGAATCACCCATGGATGTGCAGATCGCACACCACTCGCTCCGTCCACGGCCGCCGGTACATCACGACCGACGACGAGACCCACCCCTGCGGACATCGCCAGGGGTGGGTCTCGGCTCGAGGCGTGGTCTCGACCACCTCGCGGGTCGAGGTCGAAGGTCAGTGCAGCGCGTTGGTCTCGATGAAGGCGCGGAGCGCGTGCTCGTCGTCACCCATCTCGGTCACGTGCTGAGGCGCGTCGAGCATCTCCTGCAGCTCCGGCGCGTAGCCGAGCTCCACGCCGATGGCCTCATGGATCGTCTCGGCGAACTTCTCCGGCTTGGCCGTCTCGAGCACGAGCATCGGCACACCGGGCTCGACGTACTCGCGTGCGACCTTGACGCCGTCCGCCGTGTGCGGGTCGATGACCTCACCGGTCGTCTCGTACACCGCGCGGATGGTCGCCAGTCGATCCTCGTGCGTCGAGGTGCCGCTGACGATGCCGAACTCCTCCAGGAAGCGCTCCTGCTCGGCGGAGAAGTCGAAGTGGCCCTGCGCCTCGAGGTCGTCCCAGGCGCCGACGACGCGGGCCGGGTCGCGACCGACCAGCTCGAAGATGAACCGCTCGAGGTTCGACGCCTTGGAGATGTCCATCGAAGGGCTCGAGGTCGCGAGGGTCTGGGCCGCACTGCGCGGCCGGTAGACGCCGGTGCGGAAGAACTCGTCCAGCACGTTGTTCTCGTTCGCCGCCAGCACGAGGCGCCGGATCGGCAGTCCCATCTGCTTCGCGAAGAACCCAGAGAGGATGTTGCCGAAGTTCCCGGAGGGCACCGTGAACGACAGCTCGGTCCAGCCACCGGCGTCCGTCGCCCGCAGCCACGCCCAGAAGTAGTAGACGGTCTGCGCCGTGATGCGCGCCAGATTGATGGAGTTCACGGCCCCCAAGTGCTGCGAGCGCTTGAAGTCGAGGTCTCCTGCGAGCTTCTTCACGAGGTTCTGGCAGTCGTCGAAGACACCATCGACCGCGATGTTGTGCACATTCGCATCGTCGAGCGAGAACATCTGCGCCCGCTGGAACGCGCTCATGCGTCCCTGCGGCGACAGCATGAACACCGCGACGCGCTCCTTGCCGCGCAGCGCGTGCTCTGCCGCGGATCCGGTGTCTCCCGAAGTGGCGCCGAGGATGTTGAGCACGGAGTCGTTGCGCTCCAGCGTGTACTCGAGCACCTGGCCGAGGAACTGCATCGCCATGTCCTTGAACGCGAGCGTCGGGCCTTCGGAGAGCCCGACCAGGGTGAGCTCGTCATCGATCACCCGCAGCGGCACCACGCCGTCGGGGAAGTCGGCGTAGGCCGCATCCGTCATGCGCGCCAGGTCTGCGCGGGGGATGTCGGTCGCGAACAGACCGAGCACCTCGGTCGCCAGCTGCGGGTACGTCAGCGCGCGCCAGCGCTCGAGCGTCTCGCCGTCGACGGTCGGCATGGCCTCGGGTACCGCCAGTCCGCCGTCGGGCGCGAGGCCCTCCAACAGCGTCTCGCTGAACGACTGCGGCTGCATGCCGCCGCGGGTGGAGATGAACTGCACGTTGGCTCCTCGGCTCGGGACTCGGCCCGTCCATTCTCGCAGGGTGTTCCCGTCCGCGATGACGCGATGACACGAGAGGCGGCTTCCGCTCAGAAGAGAGCCGCTCAGAACAGAGAGGTCGGCAACGCACCCTCGTGTTCCAGCAGCCAGCGCTTGGTCTCGAGCCCGTGTCCCTCATCGCCGCCCGAGTACCCGCCGAGCCCATCGCCCGCGACGACCCGGTGGCAGGGCACGATCAGCGGGACGGGGTTCGCCCCCATGATCGACCCGATCCCCCGGGCCGGCACATCTGTGCCGCTGCGCGCGGCGAGTCCACCGTAGGTGATCGTCTCACCGTGGCCGACCGTCTCGTGCAGCACCGTGAGGACCGCCCGCGTCGCGACCGTCTGATCCCCGAGATCGACGGGGACGTCGAAGCGATGCAGGGTGCCCGCGAAGTACGCGGCGAGCTGGGCGAGCGCCTCGGCGAGCAGCGGATCGGAGGTGGCGTCTGACGGCGCCAGGCTCCCTTCGGGCGGAGTCGATCGCCACGCGACGCGGGTGATCGCCGCACCGTCGCTGACGACGCCGATGACGCCGACCGAGGTCGCGAGCGTTGCGAAGGCGGGCATGCGTCGAGGGTACCTCTCGACAGCGACAGCGACAGCGATCGTCCGCGGCACTCTGCGGACGGGTATGGCGCCAGGACGCATCGGGGGGCGAACCTGGACCTACCGAAACCGCAGAACAGGGGAACGCCACCTCGATGACAAGGAGCACCACATGAGCACCACCACGGCTGCGCTCGACCTGCCCGACGTCCGTCTCCACTACGAACTCCGCGGTGAAGGACCGCTCCTCGCCCTGATCGGCGCCCCCATGGACGCCGATGCCTTCGCCCCGTTCGCCGTCGAACTCGCGACCGATCACACGGTGCTCACATCCGACCCGCGCGGCGCCAAGCGGAGCATCCTCCACGACCGTTCCCGGGGTTCGAGCCCCCAGCAGCGCGCCGACGATCTCGCGGCACTCATCGCCCACGTCGATCGCGGGCCGGCGGTCGTCTTCGGATCGAGCGGCGGCGCGGTGACCAGCCTGGCGCTCGTGCAATCGCATGGAGACCTCGCGTCCACGGTCATCGCCCACGAACCCCCGCTGCTCGAGCTGCTCCCCGACCGCGTCGAGCAGCGTCGTCTCACCGACGAGCTCACCGCGGCAGCCCTCTCGGGCGACCGCGTCGGCGCCTGGCGGCTGTTCTTCGCGCAGGCGAACATCCCGATGCCGGAGGAGATGCTCATCCAGTGGTTCGGCGGCGAGGTCGATCCGCAGCATCAGGAGGACGAGCAGTTCTGGTTCCAGCACGAGCTGCCGGCCAGCGTGCGCTGGGAGCCCGACGCCGAGACTCTGCGGGCACGGGCGGACGACCTCGTCCTGGGTATCGGCGAGGAGTCGGTCGACCAGCTCTGCGAGCGCACGACGACGGCACTCGGTGCACAGCTCGACATCGAGCCGACCCGTTTCCCCGGCGACCACACGGGATTCGTCGATCACCCCGCGGAATTCGCGGCCCGCCTGCGCGAGGTCCTCGCGCACTGAGGACGACGTGACGGACGCGGCCGTCGAGCCCCTTCAGCGCTCGACGGCCTCAGCGCGTCATTCCCGCGAGACCTGGAGCCAGAGCGCGGCCCAGTGCTCCGGACGCAGATCGCGAGGAAGGCTCCGGCCGGTCACCCCGGCAGCCGCCACCACGCGTCGTGCTCGAGGCATCGGGATCCCCGCCGCACCCGCGAGGACGGTGGGCAGACTGCCTCCCCGCCCCGTGAACATCACCCGAACGAACTCCTCGTACGCTCGCCGATCGGAGACAGGGACGAGCGGAGAACCCCGTCGGGTGATCGCGAGCAGGCCACCGTCCACACTCGGCTGCGGCGAGAAGCCCCACGCCGGCACCCGCCCCTCGAGGGAGAATTCGAACCACGGCGCCGACTGCGCGGTCATCATTGTGCCACCGCCGACGCCTGCCCGCTTGCGCGCCACCTCCCACTGCGTGAGCAGCACCGCCTCGTTCCAGCGACCGCGCGAGAGCAGGCGCCGCAGGATCGGCGTGGTCACGTGGAAGGGGATGTTGCCGACGACCACCTCGGCATCGAGCGGATGACGTGTGGCGTCGGCGATCTCGATACGGATGCCGGGCAGCGTCGCGCGCAGTCGGTGCACGCGGTGCTCGTCGATGTCGATCGCGGTGAGCGGCCTGCCCAGCTGTGCGAGAGCGCGGGTCAGGGCGCCGTCACCGCAGCCGAGCTCCAGGATCGAACCGGACGTCTGGCGGACGAGGCCGGAGATGCGGGTGAGGGTCGGACGATGGGTGAGGAAGTTCTGGCCGAGTTCGTGACGGCCACCATGGATCGAACGAGGCATGAGTGCGCTCCAGAAGAAGAATCGGAGCACCTCGGCGGGGGGAGGACGCGAAGAGGCGTCGCTGAGGACTGCCCGTCCCGAGGTGCGATGACATCTCGGTGGACGGCGCGCAGATGCGTGCGATGAGCGAGCGCGCCGTCAGGCGCGGCGGTCGCGGAACACGAGGTTGCGCCCCATCACGGGCGCTGCGCATATCGTTCCCATGCGCATCAGCATATCGGCCGTCAGATCCAGCCGCGCTCCTCGGCGATGAGAACAGCCTGCTGACGGGTGCCCACCGCGAGCTTTCCGAGGATGACGGAGATGTGGTTGCGCACCGTCCCCGGGGCGAGAGCGAGCGATCGTGCGATCTGCCCCGTCGTCTCCCCACGCCGACCGGCACGCAGCACGTCGAGTTCACGGTCCGTCAGCGGTGAGCGCTCGTCGCTCAGGGCATCGGCGGCGATCTCGGGATCGACGTAGCGAGCCCCCGCCGCGACCCGGCGGATGACGGCGGCGACCTCGTCGGCCCCACGGGACTTCGGCAGGAAGCCGGAGACACCGGAGGCCAGGGCACGGCGCAGCACGCCTGGACGCGCGTGACGGGTGACGACCACGCACCGCGTCGCGATCGCCCTGTGCAGCTTCTCGGCCACCTGCACGCCGTCGAGCCCGGGCATCTCGAGGTCCAGCAGGCACACATCGGGCTGAAGTCGCAGAGCCTCGACGACCGCCTGCTCGCCGTCCTCGCACTCGGCGATGACCTCGATGTCGTCTTCCAGCCGGAGGAGGGCTGCGAGCGCGGAGCGGATCATCGCCTCATCGTCGGCGATAAGCACACGGATCATCGTGTCTCCTCCGACCGCGCCGGGACCGTCACGACCACCACGAACTCGTCCCCGTCCCGACGCACGTCGAGCGTGCCGTCGACCTCTTCGACGCGCCGACGGACGCCGTCCAATCCGGATCCGTCACCCTCGTCGACCGCGCCGGGCACGACGTCGTTGGCGATCTCGTATCGCCACGTGCCCGCGACGCGCGTGAGCACGAGGCGTGCGCGTTCCCCGCCGCCATGGCGCAGCACGTTGGTCGTCGTCTCACGGATGACCGGACCGAGGGCCGATGCCGGTGCGGAGTCGGCATCCGCACCGATCGCGGCGTCCACCTCGAGCCCGGCCGCGGTCAGCAGGTCGCGGGCGTTGGCGAGTTCATCGCCGAGAGGCACCGAGCGGAAGCGCGTCGCGAGGTCCCTGGTCCCCTGACGCGCCTCGTCGACGCTGACCCGCGCGGCGCGCAGCTGCTCCATGCCGGCATCCGGATCGCTCGGCAGGAGACGCTCGGCGAGTTCGAGCTGCAGCGCGATGACCTGGAGATGGTGACCCTGCAGGTCGTGCACGTCGGTCGCGACCCGCAGCCGCTCCTGGGTCGCGGCGAGCTTCGCCTCCGAGGTGCGGGCGCGGTCGAGGGTGACGAGCACATCCCACCACCACAACGAGCTCACGGTCATCACGGGGAAGAGTGCGGTGTAGATCACGGCCACCCACCACGCGAGCACCGCACCGAAGGCGTGAGCGGAGGAGTCGACGGCGGCCAGCACCAGCAGGAGCAGCGTTCCCGCCACGACGACGCGGATGCGGATGCCTCGCGGCCAGTTCAGGAGCACCACCGACTGGACGATCGGCATCGCCGCGAGCTGCCAGCTCCCGGCAAGCGCCCCGGCGACGGTGCCGTACGCGACGGCGATGAGCAGGGGGACGGCGATGCGGCTCCAGCGGAATCCCGGCACCGCGTCGACACGGTGGCGGTAGTCGAACAGGAGCAAGGCCGTCGATGCGCACCACACCAGGCCGCCGACGGCGACCACCAGGATCAGCGGACCGTTCTGACCCTGCGCGGCGAGGATGCCCGTCCACGCGAAGACCAGCATCACCTGGAGGAACATCACGGCGGTCACGGTGTACCACCACGTCGCCGTGATACCGCGAGACAGCTGTCTCGCCCCCGGA
Organism: Microbacterium sp. Cr-K32; assembly: GCF_000708345.1. Taxonomy (NCBI): domain Bacteria; kingdom Bacillati; phylum Actinomycetota; class Actinomycetes; order Micrococcales; family Microbacteriaceae; genus Microbacterium; species Microbacterium sp. Cr-K32. Next base: position 134,134 of record NZ_JARD01000018.1, read on the forward strand.
CTCGGTTCGACGGGGGCGAGGGGCTCGACGCGGCTGCTCACGCTCCCACGATAGAGCCGTGACAGTTGTCACGGATGCGTCGTGCGATCCGCCCGGGAAGCGATGACGGGCCGACACTGCCGCCGAACGGAGCGCTCGGCTGGACTGGAGTCATCGCGGCGGAGACTCCGTTCGCACCGACAACCGGGAGCATCCCTTGAACCTCATCGAGACCTTCCAGAACCTGGTCGCCCAGGTCCCCGAGCTCGTGCAGCCGCTCATCGTCGCCCTCGCCGGCGCGATCCCCTTCATCGAGGGCGAAGGGGCGGTGAGCATCGGCATCATCGGCGGCATCTCTCCGGTGATCGCCGCGATCGCCGCGATCGTGGGCAACTTCCTCTGCGTCCTGGTGGTGGTGCTCGTCAGCTCCGGAGCCCGACAGGCCGTCGTGAACCGTTCGCGCGCCAAGACCGCGGCGCTCGCCGGTGCCGGCGGCGGCACGATCGACGAGCCGGCTGCAGATGCGGCCGAGACGGGCCGCGGCACCGCGCGTCGCGAGAAGTTCCAGCGTGCGTTCGAGCGTTACGGCGTTCCGGGGGTCAGCCTGCTCGGACCGCTCCTGCTGCCGACGCAGTTCACCGCGACCATGCTCGCGGCTTCCGGCATCGGCAGGGCGCGCATCCTCTTCTGGCAGGCTCTGGCCATCATCGGCTGGACCACCGTCGTGGCCGTCATCGTCGGAAGCGCGGTGTACGCGATCCGCTGAGACCCTCACAGAGAAGGCTGAATTCAAGTTTTCTTGAATTCAGCCTTTTCTGTACAGTAGTGGCGTGACCACTGCTCTGGCCTCCCTCACCCACACGGCCGCCGTCGCCCGCCTCGGGCATGCGCTGTCGGACCCCACCCGCGCCGGCGTCCTGCTCGCGCTGCGCGAAGCACCGCGCTACCCCGCCGACCTCGCGGACACCCTCGGCGTCTCGCGGCAGGCGATGTCGAACCACCTCGCCTGTCTCCGCGGATGCGGGCTCGTCGAGAGCGTTCCGGAGGGACGCCGCAGCAGCTACCGACTCGCGGATCGCCACCTCGCTCCGGCCCTCGACATGCTCATGCGGGTCACCCTCATCGTCGAGCCGGACTGCTGCTCGGGCGAAGGCTGCACCTGCTGATGACCGCCACGGCAACCGCGGCGCGCCGCGACACCCTCCACCGCCGCATCCGCCTGATCGTCGGCATCACGATCGGCTACAACCTGATCGAGGCGGTCATCGCGATCGCCGCCGGCTCCGTCGCCTCATCCGCCGCGCTCATCGGCTTCGGGCTGGACTCCACGATCGAGGTGCTGTCCGCGGCCGCCGTCGCCTGGCAGTTCACCCGCCGCGATCCGGAGCGCTGGGAGAAGCCGACCCTGCGGGTGATCGCCGTCGCCTTCTTCGCGCTCGCGCTCTACGTGACAGCCACCTCCGTGGCCGCGCTCGTCACGACCGAGCGGCCCGAGCACAGCACGATCGGTATCGTCCTGACCGCGGTCAGCGTCGCCGTCATGCCCTTCCTGTCCCTCGCGGAACGACGTGCGGGCAAGGAACTCGGATCGGCCACCGCCGTCGCGGACTCGAAGCAGACGCTCATCTGCACCTATCTCTCCGCCGCCGTGCTGATCGGGCTGATCGCCAACTCGCTGCTCGGATGGTGGTGGGCGGATGCCGTCGCCGGTCTCGTGATCGCCGCCTTCGCGGTGCGCGAGGGCATCGAGGCCTGGAAGGGCGATGCCTGCGCGACCTCGGTGGGGATGCTCCTCGACGACGAGGACGCGCACGACCACGACCACCACCACCACGACGACTGACCACTGACGCGCACAACGCCTAGGTTGGGGAGATGGATGCCGCTCCCCTCCCGCCCGCAGACCTGCGCGGACGCACAGTGCTGGTCACCGGCGCGAACGCCGGCATCGGATACTGGTGCGCCGAACAGCTCGCCGCCCGGGGCGCACGCGTGCTGTTGGGCTGCCGCTCCCCCGAACGTGCGCAGATCGCGGTCGCCGCGATCCGAAGCCGGGTTCCGGCTGCCGACCTGCGCGTGCGGGGGCTCGACCTCGGCTCCCTCGACAGCATCGCCCTGGCCGCAACGGGCATCGGCGAGCGACTCGATGCGGTCATCTGCAACGCGGGGGTGAAGGCGGCCGACCGCTCGGCGCGCACGAGCGACGGCCTCGACCTCATGGTGGGCACGAACTTCCTCGGTCATTTCGCACTCGTGGCCCAGCTCGAGCCTTTCCTCGCCCCGGATGCCCGCGTGGTCGCCGTCGGATCGATCGCGCACCGATTCGCACATCTCGACGCCGCCGCCCTCGATGCCGCCAGCCTCGACGCACCGTGGAGCGGCTCCTCGCTCCGACAGTACGGAAGGTCGAAGGCATCGTTGATGGCCTTCGCCTTCGAGCTCGCGCGACGCTGGTCGGGTTCCTCTCGCGCGGCGGTCTGCGCACACCCGGGCTATGCGGTCGATCCCCTCACTCCCCCACGACCGGGCCTCGCCGAGGTCTCCGGCTTCGTCCGTGCCGTGGCCTCCCCGACCCGAGCACTCGTGCAGGGCAAGGACGGCGGGGCCCTCCCGATCGTGCATGCCGCGACCGCCTCGGAGGTCGTCGACGGCGACTACTGGGGTCCGGGCGGACTGCTCGAGTTCCGTGGAACGCCGACACGGGTGACCGCATCGGACGACGTGCGCTCCGCCGCGATCGGGGCGCAGCTGTGGACCGCGGCAGAGCGCCTCACCGGGGTGCGTTTCCCGACATGATCCGGGCCGCTATGTCCGACCCCCGCGGCAGGATGAGCCCATGATCACACTGCTCTCTGCCCCGTCGAACCTCGGCCTGCGCCCGCCGGAGCGCGGGAGCGTGCCGGGCGCGGCGAAGGCGCCGGAGGCGCTACGCGATGTCGGCCTCTTCGCGCGCTTCGTCGAACGCGGTGCCTCCGACTCCGGCGTCGTCCTCGCCGGCCGCTACGTCGATGACGACGACACCCGGCCGGCCGGCCGCGTGCGCAACGAGAGCGCGATGATCGACCACTCCCAGCGCCTCGCCACGCGCATCGGCGCGGCCATCGACCGCGGCGAGGCTCCCCTCGTGATCGGCGGCGACTGCGCGATCCTCCTCGGAGCGGGTCTCGCGACCGCACGCCGCGGCGGTGTCGGCCTCGTGCACATCGACGGCCATACCGACTTCCGCCACCCGGGCAACAGCGACGAATGCGCGAGCGTGGCCGGGGAGGCCCTCGCCGCCGCGGTCGGCGCACACTGGCCGTCGATCGCCGACATCGACGGGCTCGCGCCCTACTTCCGGTCCGAGCACACCGCGCACATCGGTCACCGCGCCGACGATGAGGATCAGGACGAGGTACGTGGCATCCTCGGCAGCGTCACCCCCGCCGCCGATGTCACCTCTCTCGGAGCCGCTCGCGTGGGTGCAGAGAGCGCCGCCGTCGCCGGTCCCGCGTACTGGCTCCAACTCGACGTCGACGTGCTCGACCCGACCATCATGCCCGCGGTCGACAGCCCCGATGCCGGCGGGATCAGCGCGGCGGAACTCACCGCACTGCTGCGGGAACTCGCGCCTCGCGCGATCGGCGCCTCCATCACGGTCTTCGATCCCGACCTCGACCCGGATGGGCGCCACGCACGCCTGCTCGTCGAGGTGCTCACAGCGGGCCTCGGCGAACTGGGCACCCGGGTGCGGCGCCCCTGACGTCGGCGCCTCTGACATCGGCGCCTCTGACATCGGCGCCCCTGACGGCCGGGCTCCTGACGGCCGGACTCCTGACGGCCGGGCTCGTGACGCCCGGACTCGTCAGAGCCACCGCCTGGACTCACGCCTCCGGCTCGACGACGGGTTCGGTCATGACCCGCACGCGGGCGATGCGTCGGCGGTCCACCTCGGCGACCTGGATCGTGGCTCCGGGCACCTCCACGGTGTCGCCGACGACCGCGAGACGTCCGAGTTGCTCGGTCACGAACCCGGCGATGGTGTCCGACGACCCGCGCGGCATCGCCAGCCCCGTCGCCTCCTCGAAGTCCTGCAGGTTGAGACGTCCGTCGATGCCGTCGTCCGCAGAGATGAACACCTCGGCGTCGTACTCATCGAAGATCTCGCCGACGACTTCCTCCACGAGGTCTTCCAGGGTGACCAGACCGTCCGTGCCGCCGTACTCGTCGACGACCACCGCGATGTGGTGACCCTCGGCCCGCATACGCGTCAGAGTCGGCAGCACGCGCGCGGTCGAGGGGATGTACGGGATGTCGCGCATCAGCGCGCTCAGCGGACGCTCCGGGTCGTCGGATGCGGCCTCGAACAGATCACGCACGTGCACGAATCCGGTGATGTCGTCGATCGAGGTCTCCGAGACCGGGTAACGCGAGAAGGGAAGGTCGCGCACCTGCGCCATCACCTCGCCGACGCTCGCGGCCTCACCGAGGGCGACGACCTCGGGGCGCGGTCGCATGACCTCGCTGACCTGGCGCCCACGGAGGGAGAGCACATCATCGAGGATGCGCCGTTCGTCATCGGGCAGCCCCTGATGGCTCGCCACGATGTCGCGCACCTCCTCGTCGGTCATCTCGTCGCTCGTCTTGTGCGGATCTCCCCCGAGCACTCGGACGAGGGCGTTCGTCGAGACCGAGAGCAGCCAGATCACCGGCCGCATGACCGTCGCGAACCCGTTGAGGGCAGGCGCGACCGCGTAGGCGAACTGGGCATTTCTCTGGATCGCCAGACGCTTGGGCACGAGCTCGCCGAGCACCAGCGACAGGTAGGCGATCACCAGCGTGAGCACGAGGGTCGCGACGGTGAGGGCGAGAGCGGGGGCGAGACCCCATGACTCGAGCACCGGCGCCAGCGACGGCGCGATCGATGTCGCTCCGTACGCCGCCGAGGCGAACCCGGCCACGGTCACACCGATCTGCACCGCCGAGAGGAACGTGTTGGGGTTGCGGGCGAGGGCGGCGACCTTCGCACCGCGCCGCCCTCGTTGGCCGATCGCATTGATCTGGCTTTCGCGCAGCGTGACCAGCGCCATCTCCGTCGCAGCGAAGACACCGCCGATCAGCACGAACGCGAAGACGAGGGCGATGTTCCAGAGCAGGTCGCCCATCAACGGGCCGCCTCGTCTGCGGTGGGGTGAGCGCCCGGGACGAACCGGGCGCTCGTACTGTCAGAATCCGAAGAGTCAGAACAGCGCTGCGCGCTCAAGAGTGCTCCTTCTTGGTGGTGGTGTCGGCGGATGAGATGTCGTGGGAGGTGTCGCCCGGTGCACGGCGCGTCTTGATGAGGCTCGCCACCGTGGCGACCGCGATGGTCGCGCCGATGAACAGCAGCGAGAACCAGATCGGGATCTCCGGCGCCCACTCGACGCCCTGGCCGCCGTTGATGAACGGCAGCTCGTTGACGTGCAGAGCGTGCAGGACCAGCTTGACGCCGATGAATCCGAGGATGACGGCGAGTCCCTGTGCCAGGTAGACGAGGCGCTCGAGCAGACCGCCGATGAGGAAGTACAGCTGTCGCAGTCCCATGAGCGCGAAGGCGTTCGCCGTGAAGACGATGTAGGCCTGGTCGGTCAGGCCGTAGATCGCGGGGATCGAGTCGACCGCGAACACCAGGTCGATGAAGCCGATCGCGATGATGGTGAGGAGCATCGGCGTGACGAAGCGCTTGCCGTTCTTCACGACCGTGAGCCGGTCGCCGTTGTACTCGTCGCTGACGGGCAGGTGCCGACGGACGAACGTCATGAAGCGCCCGTTCGCGGGGTTGCTCTCGTGGTTGCTGAACGCCTGACGATAGGCGAGCACCAGCAGCAGAGCGCCGAACAGGTAGAAGATCCACGAGAAGTTCTCGATGAGCGTCGCGCCGACGGCGATGAAGATGCCGCGCAGGATCAACGCGATCACGATGCCGATCATCAGCACCTTCTGCTGGTACTTCTTCGGCACGGCGAAACCCGTCATCACGATGAGGAAGACGAACAGGTTGTCGATCGACAGGGCCTTCTCGGTGAGGTATCCGGCGAAGTACTCGCCGCCGAACGTCCACCCGGAGAAGACGCCGATACCCACACCGAACAGCAGCGCGAGGCTGATGTAGAAGATCGACCAGCGCGCCGATTCCGCGATCGTCGGCTCGTGCGGTGTGCGCACGTGAGCGAAGAACTCGTAGACGAAGAAGGCGATCGTGACCGCGATCGTGATGATCCAGATCAGAGGGGTGATATCCAAATGCGGACTCCAGACTCGGGGTACGACAGTACCGCCAAAGTCTTCTCCATTCCATGGAACATGGAACCGGTGGCCCGGGATGCGACGTGCATCCGTAATGACGACCCCACCGTGTCGGAGTACTCCCCTTGGGTGTCTTCAGATTAGGAGAAGACCCTTTGCTCTTCCTGTGGATCTGCTGATAACGTCACGCCACGAGAGAGAACGGCATATCGGGTTTCGACGCGTGAATCAGTAACATTTCACATATTACCCGTCTATCCCTTTTCGGTCGCGTCCGATGCTGCGGAGCGTCACCCGACCAGACAGGAGCCGCGATGCCGCACGCCAGCGATGATGCCACCGAGAAGCCGGGCGCCCGAGACCGGGCCCCTGATCTCGAGAACGACCGCGAGAGGCTCGGCGACGTGTCGACGTCGGTCCAGGACTTCGCACACGAGCAGACCGGGTATCACACCTCTCTCAAGGCGCGGCATCTGCAGATGATCGCCATCGGCGGAGCGATCGGCACCGGCCTCTTCATGGGAGCGGGGGGACGACTGCACACGGCCGGCCCCCTGCTCGCTGTCTCCTACCTGATCTGCGGTGTCTTCGCGTTCTTCATCCTCCGAGCGCTCGGCGAGCTGGTGCTCCACCGGCCGTCATCCGGATCGTTCATCTCCTACGCTCGCGAGTTCTACGGCGAGAAGCTGGCCTTCGCCGCAGGGTGGCTCTACCTGCTGAATTGGGGCATGGTCGCGATCGTCGACTCGACGGCCGTCGCACTGTACGTGCATTACTGGTCGGCGTTCGACGTCGTGCCCCAGTGGCTGCTCGCCCTGGTCGCGCTGGTGGTGGTGGTCGGACTCAACCTCGTCTCGGTCCGCCTGTTCGGCGAGATGGAGTTCTGGTTCTCGATCATCAAGGTCGCCGCTCTCGTCGCCTTCCTCCTCATCGGCATCGTGGTCCTCGCCGCGGGCTGGGAGACAGATCAGGGACCGACGGGATTGCAGATGCTCAGCGAGAACGGAGGCTTCAGTCCCGAAGGCGTGCTTCCCGCGGTCATCGTCATGCAGGGCGTCGTGTTCGCCTACGCCTCGATCGAACTGATCGGTACGGCTGCCGGCGAGACCGAGAATCCGGCCAAGCTCGTACCTCGAGCCGTCAACTCCGTGATCCTGCGGATCGGCGTCTTCTACGTGGGGTCGGTGCTCCTGCTCGCACTCCTGCTCCCGTATACGGTCTACCGAGCCGGGGAGAGTCCTTTCGTGACCTTCTTCACCCACATCAGCGGCCCGGAGATCGGGGCGATCGCCGGGAGCGCCATGAACTTCGTCGTGATCACCGCCGCGATCTCCGGGCTCAACGCAGGCCTGTACTCGACCGGCCGCGTCTTCCATTCCCTCGCCGCCTCCGGTGCGGCCCCGAAGGTCGCCGGAATGATGAGCAGGCGTGGCGTCCCGGTCGCCGGAATCCTCTTCACCGCAGGGTTCGCCCTGATCGGGGTCCTGCTCAATCTCGCGGTTCCCGACGACGCCTTCGAGATCGTGCTGAACATGTCGGCGCTGGGCATCATCGCCGCGTGGGCGACGATCATCCTGTGCCAACTGCGCCTCCGCTCCTGGGCGTTGCAGGGACGCATCGTGCGGCCGTCGTTCCGACTGTTCGGGGCGCCGTTCACGTCCTACCTCACCCTCGCCTTCCTGGCGTCGGTGATCGTCCTCATGGCGTTCGACTACCCCACCGGAACCTGGACCGTTGGCACGCTGATCGTCATCGTCCCCGCACTGATCGGCGGCTGGTTCCTCGCCCGGCGAAGGATCAGCGAGGTTCAGGCGCTGCGACAGGGGGCGAACTTCACGCCTGAACCGACGGAGACGTCCGACTCGGCCTGAGCGAGCTGCAGTCCGTTAGAACTGGATGAGCCCGCTAGTCCTGGATATCGGAGCGGATGAGCTCCTGTTCCTGGGCGCGATCGATGATGGCGGGGAGCACCTCGTCGAAGAAGGTGACGAGGACCGCGCGGGTCTTCACCGCATCACGCTCGAGGATCGCCTCCCGAAGGGAGACGACGAAAGCACCGACGACCTCCCAGTCGAATGCATCCCGCGAGTGCTGGCTGAACCTCCGGATCTGCGGCCCGAGACGTTCGATGATCACGGCTCGCGACGCGTTGCCCTCGATGCGCGCGAATCCGGTGGCGGCCGCACGGAGCGCGATACCGAACCCCGCCACATCGCGTGCCTTCACCGCCGCGGACATCTCGTCGGCAAGCTCGGTGAGATAGACGATGTCGTCGTCCTGGATCAGGGGCATCACGTGGCGCACCGAGCCGATCCAGATGTCTCCGAAGAGATCGACGGCGTTGCGGACCTGATCGAGATCGATCGGGGCGACGCGGGTGTAGCGGTTGCGCTGCATCTCGACGAGACCATGGTCGGCGAGGCGGTCCAGGGCATGCCGGATCGGGGTCTTCGACGTGCCGAGGCGCTCTGCGAGCTCATAGTCTCGCAGACGTTCACCCGGGCGCAGCTCGCCACTGATGATCGCATCCTGCAACCGGTTGTACGCCTCGTCGCTCATCGACCTGCGCTCGAGGGGTCCGCCTGAGAGTGCCACCGCTTTTGTCCTCCACTCGAGCACGGAATCGCTGTAGAGCCTGAAGTTCTACCTACACTGCAATGTATCGCATCCGACCTAACGGGCGAGAGAATACCGGGTCGTGGAGGTGACCGTGCGCGCGTTCACGGCATGGGGAGAACGGCATCAGGTGGCGCTGTACCTGGCGTCGATCGCGGTCGGCGCCGTCGTCGGCCTCCTCTCCCCCTCGACGGCACCGGTGTGGGAGTCGGCGGTCACCCCGCTCCTCGGCGTTCTGCTGTTCGCGACGTTCCTGGGCGTGCCGTTCGCGCACATCGGACGGGCATTCGTCGACGGGCGCTTCCTCGGCACGCTTCTGCTCCTGAACTTCGTGGTGGTGCCGGCGCTGGCTTTCGGCGTGAGCAGAGTGGTGGCGGCCGATGAGGCGATCCTGCTGGGGGTGCTTCTCGTGCTGCTCACCCCGTGCGTCGACTACGTGATCGTGTTCACGGGCCTGGCGGGCGGCGACCGCTCCCGACTTCTGGCCGCGACACCGCTGCTCATGCTGCTGCAGATGCTGCTGCTCCCCGTCTACCTCTCCCTCTTCTTCGGCACCGATGCGATGAGCGTCGTCGACCCGCGCCCGTTCATCGACGCGTTCCTGCTGCTGATCGCACTGCCGCTCGCACTCGCCGCACTGACCCAAGTGCTGACCAGGAGGTTCGCCTCGGCCCGCGTGATCGAACGCGGTTCCGCCACGGCGATGGTGCCGCTGATGATGCTCACCCTCGCGGCCGTCGTCGCTTCGCAGGTGTTCGCCGTTGGCGGCGCGTGGGGGCGTCTGTTCCTCACGGTGCCGGTCTTCGCGATCTTCGCCGTGATCGCCGCGCCCCTCGGCGCAGTCCTCGCGCGGGTCGCCGGCCTGGACACGCCGGGCCGCCGCGCGGTCGTCTTCAGCGGTGTCACGCGCAACTCTCTCGTCGTGCTCCCGCTCGCTCTGGCCCTGCCCGACGCGTTCACGCTCACGCCGCTCGTCGTCGTCACCCAGACGATGGTGGAGCTGATCGTCATGGTGGCGATGGTCGCGGTGATCCCACGCCTGATCAGGCAGCGTTGAGCGCCGCGACGATCATCGCCCCGGCGGACCGTCGAGCATTGTCGGGACGTACAGCTGCGTACGCTGATCGGGCTTCCGATCATGAGTCGCCGGGCGCCGTCCCGACCCTGAACGCGCACCCAGCTTGGGCGCGTACCGTCAGCACCAGCGAGCACAACTGAAGATCCGAACGCGACGCTCTGAAGGGCCGTTCGCGAAAGAACAACACCTCCGCCGCCCGCTCTGGGCGACGCCGGAGACGAGGTCATCATGGACGTCATCCGTCCGACCGTCCACACCCGTCCGCGCGACAACGCGTCCCGAGGATCGAGCGCCTTCACCGAGTTGGCGCAGCAGGTACGCGAGCGCGGGCTCCTGCACCGGCGCTACGGCTACTACTGGACGAAGCTCATTGCCGCCCCGATCGCTGTGGGCGTGTGCCTGCTCGCGTTCCTCTGGATCGGCGACACCTGGTGGCAGCTGTTCACCGCCGCCGTCCTGGCGATCGTGTTCACCCAGATCGCGTTCCTCGGTCACGATGCGGCGCACCGGCAGATCTTCGTGTCCGGCCGGTGGAACGACTGGATCAGCATCATCCTCGGCGACCTGCTCGTCGGCATGAGCTACGGATGGTGGCAGCACAAGCACACCCGCCACCACGCCAACCCGAACAAGCTGGGCTCCGACCCCGACATCGAGCTCCCCGTCATCGCCGTCTCCGCCGAGGCTGCGACGAGGCACCAGGGACCGGTCATCACGTGGCTGCGCGGACATCAGGGCGTGCTGTTCTTCCCGATCCTGCTCCTCGAAGGACTCTCGCTGCACGCTTCGAGCGTGCGGCGGATGTTCGCGCGGGGCCGGCTCGAACGCCGGTGGGCCGAGATCACGTTCCTCAGCGTCCGCATGATCGGATACCTGGTACTGGTGTTCATCGTGCTGTCCCCCGGAATCGCCTTCGTCTTCCTGACGGTGCAACTGGGACTGTTCGGGTTCTACATGGGGATCGCCTTCGCCCCCAACCACAAGGGGATGCCGGTCGTACCTCGGGACATGACCCTGGACTTCCTGCGGCGGCAGGTGCTGATGAGTCGGAACGTGCGCGGCGGCCGCTTCCTCGACGTCGCCATGGGTGGGCTGAACTACCAGGTCGAGCATCATCTGTTCCCCTCGATGCCCCGCCCGCATCTGCGTCGCGCCGCCCCGATCATCGCCGCGTACTGCCGGGAGCACGACGTGCAATATACCCAGGTCGGCCTGTTCGCCTCATACGCGATCGTGGTTCGCTACATCAACCGGGTCGGTCTCGGCGAGCGCGACGTGTTCCGTTGCCCCCTCGCGGATCAGCGGCTCGCGATCGGGGTGCCGCTGCGGTCGTGAACCGCCGCCTCTAGCCGCGGACGGTCGCGATCATCCGGTCCAGATCGGCGTCGAGATCGGCGTCGACGACCTGTCGGGCCGGCGTGGCATCGTGATACTCGATGATCTCCTGCGCACCGATCCAGAACGGCACACGGGAGCAGAACTCGGGGACGATACGTCGGATCTTGGCGGTGTCGAACACCATCGGGTGAGCCCTGTCGCCGTGCAGGTCTGCGGCGAACGACGGCCGGATTGCGGCGATCGTGTCGGAGGACACGTGCACCAGCTCGGGACGGACCCCTGCCGCCTCGCCCAGCCAGGTGTAGATCTGATCCCACGTCGGCGCGTGGTCCCCCATGATGTGGAAGACGTCGCCGAGCACGTCACGGCGCCCGAAGAGGCCGACGAAACCCACCGCGAAATCGTTCGTGTGCGTGATCGTCCACGGTGAGGTACCGTCGCCGTGGACGACGACCGGCCGACCCTCGCGCATCCGCGCCACGTCGTTCCACCCGGCCAGCGTGGGCATGCTGGTGCGGTCGTAGGTGTGCGACGGGCGGACGATCGTCACGGGGAAGCCCTGGTCGCGATACGCGGCGGTGAGGGCGTCCTCGCAGGCGATCTTGTCGCGCGCATATCCGGAGAACGGATTGCGGAGCGGCGTCGATTCCGTGATCGGGAAGCGCAACGGTGGCTTCTGATACGCCGACGCGGAGCTGACGAACACGTACTGCCCGGTCCGGCCGGCGAAACGCGCGATGTCGGCCTGCACGTGGGCGGGGGTGAAGGCGGTGAACTGGGCCACGACGTCGAACTCGCGGTCCCCGAGCGCTGCCCGCACCGCGTCCGCGTCGCGGATGTCGCCCTGCAGGAGCTCGGACTCTTCCGGCAGCGCCCTCTCCTCGGAGCGACCGCGATTGAGAACGGTGACTCGATGTCCGAGCTCGACCGCCCGTCGCACCGAAGCCGCGCTGATCACACCGCTGCCGCCGATGAAGAGGATGTCCTGTGTGCCCATGTCCCGATCCTGTCACGCCGGCGTCGCCGGGTCGGCGTCGTTTCGACGAGGTCGGGACGTCGTGAGTGATCGGGATGGACGCGCATGGGTTCCGTGAGACTCCTTCATCGCCAGGATCACCCAGGCGTAGGACGGAGTCATGACCCTCACGGAGATCCTTCCCACCCTTCGACAGAGCATTCCCACTCCCCTCGACGGATGGAGGTGGCCGGTGCACACGCACCCGACGACCACCGATGTCGTGGTGGGAGGCATCTCGCTCCTGCGGCTGTTCGAGATCAGCGGATCACCCGCGGTCCTCACCGGCGACCTGCCGCTGCCGACCGCGGGAACCGACGTGACCGTGCTGCTGTTCCGGATCACGCTGCGCGTCGACACCCAGGAGGACAAGCGCATCGCGCTCACGGACTGCTCGTTCGACGGTGTGGATGCCGCGTGGGAGGAGTGCCGCCTCATCGGCCGGGCTTCTTCGGCGCGGACGACGAAGATCGAGCTGATCCCCGGCGAGGAGGGCGGCGTGGCCTGGCCGCACCCCATCGCGCCTCTTCCTGCCGACCTCCGGGAAGGCGATCTCGTCGTCGTCCCCTGCGTCGGTGCTGTCACGCTCCGAAACGTGCGTCCACGCGCCGCCGCCGCGCTCTCTGTGGAGGCGTCACGATGACCGTCCTGCACACGGTGCTGCACTCGACCGCATTCGTATGGAACGACCCGCGACGCGATGCACGGCAGCTGTGGCCGAAAGACACCGTGATCGGTGCGCACGACATCGTCGTCGCCGGGCGAGCGCTGTCCGATCTCGCGCGCGAACGACGCACCCCCTGCATACTGATCGCGCCCGTCGCGCCCTCTGCGGCGCACCCCGAAGCGGACCCGCACGTGACGTTGGTGGTGGCACGGATCACCGCCCGCGAAGAGCCTCCGGGGTGGCATCGCGAGGCGTCGGCGACCGTCGACTGCGATCTCCGCGCGATCGTCCCGCTGGTCACCCACGTCGAGCGGCTGCGCACGCCCCGGGCTCGAGACCTGGTGCAGACCGTCCTCCGCACCGACGAAGACGACACACGGCTGCACGCCCGGCTGCCGAAGGCGCTCTCCCCCGGCGACCTGATCGTGTTCGCGTGCACCGGTGCCCTCGCACTGAGCCAGGTCGCACCGCGCACGCGCACCGCCGCCGTCGCGGTCGTCGACGCCGTCGCGGAAGATGTCGAAGAGACAGGAGGCGTGTGCCGCAAGTATCGGGGGGAGCCGTTCGCCGACTAGCGCGTCGGCGCGCTGCTGCGCCCGTGCGCACGACCGCTCAACTCGGCGTCGAGCGTCTCCTGCGCGACGCGCATCTGGTCGGCATACTCGGTCTGCTGCAGCCGCTGCCACATCACTTCTTCATCGACGTCTTCCACGTGGCTCACGACCCACCAGATGTTGCCGAACGGATCCCTGATACGCCCACCGCGCTGGCCGAAGGCGTTGTCGCTGAGGGCGGTCACCACGGTCGCCCCTGCAGCCTCGGCTCTGGTGAAGGCCTCTGCGGCGTCGGGCACCCACACCCGAAGCAGGCTCGGCATCACGGGCCACTCCGGCCGACGATCGAAGGCGAGGACGACGGTGTCGCCGATGCGTATCTCACCGTGTCCGATCAGACCGTCTTCCGTGGCGACCCGCGCCAGTTCCTCCCCGTCGAAGACCTGGGAGATGAAGTCGAGCAGCGCGCCCGTGTCGTCGGTGACGACCCAGGGGGCGACGCTCGTGTAGCCGTTCGGGGCTGCGCTCGTGGCTGCGGTCATGGCTCTTCCCTCTTCCCGGTCTGCGGAGTGAGACACACAGTAGAAAGGGCCTCGGACAGTCGCCGAGAAGCCGGGGATTCACCGGGCGGAACCGGTCGCGATGACAGCGGCCTGCGCGTAGGCAGCCGTCCACACCCGGTCGAACCGATCACGACCGATCACTCCCTGACGGCAGGCGAGAGCGGCGTCGCCGAGCGCTTGGGCCAGGGTCTCCAGACGGAGCTGCTGGGCGCGCTCGGCCGCGGTGTCTTCGCTGAGCCCGGACCGACATGCCGATACCGTGACCACGCGCCGACGGATGCTGCGCGAGCGCCGCGACAGGATGATGCCGATCGGAAGCAGAGCAGCGACGAGCAGCATCGCAGCGAGCAACGGAGAAAAACCCGCGGCGCACAGCACCACCCACGCGACGACGCCACCGCCGAGCGACAGCGGAGTGAACCAGCGGTGCGCCTCGGCAATGCGCCGTTCCGCGTCCGTGGAGTCGGGCGGATAGACCGCGAGCACGCACGCGACGGTGCCGTAGTGGCTCACGGTCCTCGACAGATGGCCCCAGCATGGAGGGCACGAAGCGCTCGGCAGTGTCTGCGCGGGGACGTGATGGGGAGGACGGGACACGGACATGCCTCCCACGTTGCTCCGGACGCGTGCCTCTGAGCGCCTGACAGACGGAACACATACGGCGGCCGGCGTTTTCCATGCGGAATGGCGACGCCTCCGTGGTCGGCATATCGTCCTCATATCGAGAACGGCATACGGCCACGCAACGGCGCGCGCCCTGGACTGGAGGTATGACAGAGACTTCTGCCCTTCCCCGCTATCGCCGTACGGCGAAGCCGCCCCACGGCGACGGCCTCCTCCCGGAGCAGGCAGGGGCCGGGAGGGCCGAGCACGAGGCACCCGAGACGACCGCGATGGCATCGCCTGGCCGCATTGCCTCGCTCGACGTGATCCGCGGCGTCGCCATCATCGGCACTCTCGCCAGCAACGTCTGGCTGTTCCAGGCGTTCTTCGGCGAACGGGTGGTCGACATCTGGTGGCAGGACCTCGTCTCCGCACTTTCGGAAGGGAAGTTCCTGGGCCTGTTGACCATCATGTTCGGCATCGGACTCGAGATCCAGCGCCAGGCAGCGCTCCGGCGCGGCAGCCGGTGGCCCGGCACCTATCTCGTTCGTGCCGGTCTGCTCTTCATCGACGGAATGCTCAACTACATCTTCGTGGTGCAGTTCGACGTACTCCGCGCCTACGCCGTCCTCGGCTTCGTCGTGGCATTCGTCCTGCTGCTCCCGGAGAAACGCCAGTGGGTGTTCATCGGCGTGGCGCTCGTGACGCACGTCACGCTCATCCTTCTCCCCCTCTTCACCGGCAGCGTCATGATGTTCCCGGGCCTCGTGATCCCCGGGGAGTCCCCGACGGTCGGCGGCAGGCCGACATATTGGGAAGAGGTGCAGATGAACACCCTGACCGTGTTCTCCGACCTGACGGTCGGCACCGACACCGGCTCGATCCTCACCCTCGGTCTCGTCGTCTTCACCCTCGGCGCCATGCTCTACCGCCACGGACTGTTCGAGGCCCGCGGCGCGCGACTGCGCAGATGGGTCATGATCGTCGGCTTCGGTGCGGGCATTCCCGGCGAGGTCGTGTTCTTCCTCATGCAAGAGACGTTCGGACTCAACAGGTTCCTCTCCGCGCCGCTGGTCGCGTTCGGCATCCTCGCCCTCATGGCCTCCTTCTATCGAGGACACCGCATCGGATTCGTCGGACGCGGACTCTCCCTTGTCGGCCAGATGGCCCTGAGCTGCTACGTGCTCCAGAACATCCTCGGTCGGGTGGCGCAGTCGATCATCGGTCACTCGCCGCTTGCGGAGACGCTCGACCCGCTGGTCGGAACCCTGGCGATGTTCTTCGTGATCGCCGCTCTGGTGATCCTGTTCGCGAACCTCTGGATGCGCCGCTTCCGCAAGGGACCGCTCGAGTACGTCTGGGACGTCAGCTTCCGATTCCTCACCCGGAGCCGCGTGAAGGCGCCGACCGTCGCCTGAGATCGAGAACTTTCCGTGATCAAACCGTTGCATTCGTTATCTCGCCGTTATACAGTGATCACACGGTGAATGTTTGCTGTGGCATCCACCGCATGTGATTGCAGGACACTCTTGGTGCAAGGGACAAGGGCCGGTCGGGAGCCTCTCCGACCGGCCCTTTACTGTTCGCACTATTCTGTGAGGATGACCGATCGCAAGCTCGCCCTGGAGGCCTGGGAGAGCCTGTTCCGCGCGCAGCACGAGCTGTTCACCGAGATGATGAGCGACTTCGAGCACAGCGATATCGCGCAGGCAGAGTACGACGTGCTGCTCACCGTCACCCGCTCCCCCGACATGACCGCGCGGCTGCGCGACATCACCTCGAACATGCTGATCAGCCAGCCCAGCGTCTCGCGCCTGGTCGACCGCATGGTCACACGAGGACTCGTGGCGAAGTGCGCCGACCCCGACGACGGTCGCGGTGCGCTGATCCGGGCTACGGACGAGGGGGCCCGGGCCTTCCGCTCGCTCGCCACCGTGCACGGACGCTCGATCGCCGACCGCATGTCCCGTCTCGACGACGACGAGCTGCGCGCCCTGCGCGACCTCGCGGAGAAGCTCCGCGCCCGCTGACGCCCTCGGCCTCGGCCTCGGCACCTCCCCTGCCCGCACACCCTGACCAGCCCCTGCCCGCACCCCCGCAGGAGGAGATCTCCTCGTCGGGCGGACGTATGGCCGAAGACCTTCCTCCCGACGTGGAGTTTCCCGCCCACCACGATGCCCCCCGGAACGGCCTCTCTGCATTTCTGGCAGGGTGGGGGGCGAAGGCGCGCACCACGGCGCGCTCGGGACCGCCCCTTCGGGGGGACCAGGGAGGTCATTCATGGAGATCGCCGGAATCGTCGGCATCCTCGTCATCGTCGGAATCGCGGTCGTCGTCGCCGTCGTTCTGCTGCTCATCCTGCTGCTGTTCGCACGCAGCTGGATCAAGGTCGCGCGAGCCGACGAAGCACTCGTCATCTCGGGCCGCAAGCAGAAGATCCAGCGCGCGGTCATCGCCGCCGACGGCACGACCAGCTCCGAGCTGGCGGAGTCGCCCGTCACGGTCATCGTGAACGGCAAGTCGCTCGTCAACCCGATCACGCAGCGCCACGAGATCATCTCGCTGCGCTCGCGGCAGGTGTCCCTCAACGCCGAGGCCCAGTCACTCGACAGCGTCACACTGAACGTCGACGGCGTCGCGATCGTGAAGATCGGCTCCGACCCCCTGTACGTGCGCCGCGCGGCCGAGCGATTCGCCTCGCAGGACAAGGCCATCGAGCAGTTCACGACCGAGCAGCTCGAAGGTGCCCTCCGCGGCATCGTCGCCACGCTCTCCGTCGTCGAGCTGATGCGCGAGCGGAAGAAGTTCTCCGACCAGATCGCCGCCGACGTCTCGCAGGAGCTCGCCGAACAGGGCCTGATCCTCGACTCGTTCCAGATCAAGGGCATCACCGACAAGGTCGGCTACATCCAGTCGCTCGGCGCCCCCGAGATCCAGGCGAAACGTCAGGCCGCCGAAATCTCGCAGACCAACGCCGACCGTGCGATCAATCAGAAGAACATCGCCAACAAGGAAGCCAACCTGATCGAGCAGACCGCGCTCGACACCAACACGGCCAACTCCGACTCCGGGATCGGCCGCGCCCGTGCCGAAGCCGAGCAGGCCGAGGCGCTGGCTCGTGCTCAGGCTGAGCAGGCCGTTCTGCAGCAGCAGGCCGAGAACAAGCAGGCCCAGCTCGACGCCGACGTCAAGCGCGTCGCCGATGCGCAGCGGTATGAGGCCGAGACCCGCGCACAGGCCGAGCTCTACACGCGCGAGCGCGCCGCCGAGGCTGCCGCGATCGAGCAGGTCAAGCAGGCCGAGGCCCGCACCCGCATCGCCGAGCAGCAGGCGCAGGCCGACAAGGCTCGTGCCGACGGTGAGGCCGCGGCCGCGATCGCCAAGGCCAGCGGTGAGGCGAACGCGCTGCGTGCTCAGGCAGAAGCCGAGGCCGAAGCCCGCCGTCTGCGCGCCAGCGCTGAGGCCGACGCCATCCGCGCCGAGGGTGATGCCCGTGCCGCCGCTCTCGAGGCGGAGGCGAAGGCCATCGCCTCGAACCAGGACGCGTTCCTCTCGCAGCGCGTGCTCGAGGTGCTGCCGTCGATCATGGCCGAGTTCTCCAAGGGTTACGCGGCGATCGGCAACGTGTCGATCATCGGCAGCTCCGGCGAAGACGGCGCGTCGAACGTCGTCGGCGCCGACAGCGCGAAGGCCCTGCGCTCGGTGTTCGACAGCGTCCACTCGGCAACAGGGCTCGACCTCGCCGGGATCATCCAGGGTCAGGCCGTCGGCCGCGGCTTCGGTGCAGGAGTCGCCGAGGCTACGCCGCCCGCACCCGCACCCGCGCCCCGAGTGTCGACGCCGACCACTCCACCACCGCCCGCTTCCGCAACCCCCGCAGCTCCCGCAGCTCCCGCAGCAGAGTAGGCGGAGCAGCAGAGCACTTCGGCGGATGCCGCGACCGACCCGGTCGCGGCATCCGCTGTTTCCGGAGCGGGCACCGCCGTCCCCGGTTCACGACTCAGGACACCTGCCCCCGTGGACGCGCCGTACTGCCCGCTCCGCCGAATCCCTCGCAGATCTCCTGAGTTCCGAACGGCTCCGGACGTCGCCCGACCCGGCAGACTGGACGGATGACCCCCGCCGCATTCGACCTCGCCGCCATCGGCGCGGGGCTCTCGTTCGCGGCCGCCCTCGACGAGGTCTCGGCCGCGCTCGACACGAGCGGGTCGGTCGTCGTGACCGCGCCCCCGGGCACCGGCAAGACCACACTCGTACCGCCGCTCGTGGCCTCACGGCGCAGCGGTCGGGTGATCGTCACCCAGCCTCGCCGTGTCGCCGCCCGCGCCGCCGCCCGCCGACTCGCCCACCTCGACGGCTCGCCCCTCGGCGCACGCGTCGGCTTCACCGTCCGCGGCGAGCGCGCGGCCGGTCCGGAGACACGGGTCGAGTTCGTCACCGCCGGCGTGCTGCTTCGACGCATGCTCGACGACCCGGGGCTCGACGGCGTGGATGCCGTGATCATCGACGAGGTGCACGAGCGCGCGCTCGAGACCGATCTGCTGATCGGTCTGCTCTCCGAGGTGCGGGAGCTGCGCGATGACCTCATGGTCATCGCGATGTCCGCCACCCTCGACGCGACACGCCTCGCCTCCGTCATCGCCACGGATGCGACACCGGCGCCGATCGTCGACCACGACGTCCCGGCCTTCCCTCTCGCCGAACGCTGGGCACCGAGCCCCGTGCCCCGGCTCGACGAGCGCGGTGTCACGTGGGGATTCCTCGACCACGTCGCGGCGGTCACGGTATCAGCGGCACGGGATCTGGTCCGCGAGAAGCCCGATGCCGACGTGCTGGTCTTCGCCCCCGGTGCCCGCGAGGTGGCGGAGATCGCCCGCCGCGTCCGAGATGCCGGCGACAGGTTCGATGTGCGGGAGCTGCACGGCCGCGTTCCCCCGGCCGAACAGGACGCCGTGATCCGGGGCCGTACACCGCACGACCGTCCGCGCATCATCATCACGACGTCGCTCGCCGAATCCTCGCTCACCGTGCCGGGCGTCCGTCTGGTCGTGGACACGTGCCTGTCGCGGTATCCGCAGCGCGACGCCGCCCGCGGCATGACGGGCCTGGTCACCAGCGCTGCGCCTCGCTCGTCGTGCGTGCAGCGGGCCGGACGCGCCACGCGCCAGGGCCCCGGCGCGGTGATCCGCTGCGTCGACGAGCGTTCGTACGCGGCGGCACCCGCCCGTCCGGTGCCGGAGTTGGCCGTGGTCGACCTCGCCGATGCCGCGCTCCTGCTCGCGTGCTGGGGTGCCCCGGGTGGAAACGGCCTGCGGATGATCGACCCGTTGCCCGCCGCCCACCTGGCCGACGCCATCGCTGTTCTGCACGGCCTCGGCGCGATCGACGACGAGGGCCGCGCCACCGCCGAGGGACGTGCACTGGCGCGCATCCCGACCGATCCCCGGCTGGCCCGTGCTCTGCGCGACGGCAGCCCGACGGTCGGCAGCCGTCTCGCGGCTGAGGTCGTCGCGCTCGTGGGTGGCGATCTGCGAAGCCCCGAGGCCGACATCGCGCGGGCCCTCATCGCCCTCAGAAACGGGCGGACCCCGGACGCCCGCCGATGGCGAGACGACGCGAACCGCCTCGAACGCATGATCGGCCCGGCGCCGGGCGTGCGCGCGGACCTCGACGGGGTCGGCCTCGTGATCGCGCTGGCTTTTCCCGAGCGCATCGCCCACCGCGTCGAGCGCACCGCCACCGGAGCGACGTACCTGCTCGCCTCCGGGACACGCGCAGGGGTGACGGGCCCGCTCGCGGCCGTCGAATGGCTCGCCGTCGCCGACGTGACCCGTGCCTCCGGCCGTGCGGCGGCCGGGTCCGGTGCGATCATCCGCTCCGCTGCGGCGCTCACCGAGCTGCAGATGGAGCAGGCCGCCAGCCACCTGATGACCGACCGCGTCGAGGCAGACTTCGTCGGAGGTCGTGTCCAGGCCCGACGCGAACGCCGGATCGGTGCGATCCTGCGCACATCGGTGCCGGTGCGGGCATCGGCCCAGGAGGGGCGGGATGCCGTGCGTCGTGTGCTCCGGCGCGACGGACTCACGCTGTTCAGCTGGCCCGACGCCGCCGACGGACTGCGCCGCCGTCTGGCGATGCTACGACGCGAGCTCGGCGATCCGTGGCCCGATGTCTCGGACGCCGGACTGATAGAGACCCTCGACACCTGGCTGGCGTCCGAGCTCGACGCCCTGGCATCCGGCACCCCCGTGGATCGCCTGGACCTGCTGTCGGCTCTTCGTCGGCTGCTGCCGTGGCCCGAAGCGGTGCGACTCGACGACCTCGTGCCGGAGCGCCTCGAGGTGCCCAGCGGATCCCGCGTCCGCATCACCTACCCCGAACCCGACGGCGACCCGACGTCACGTCCTGTCGTCGCCGTGAAGCTGCAGGAGTGCTTCGGCTGGGCGGAGACCCCCCGCCTCGTCGACGGACGGGTACCGGTGCTGTTCCACCTGCTGTCCCCCGCGGGGCGTCCGCTCGCGGTCACCGACGACCTCGCCTCGTTCTGGTCCGGCCCCTACACACAGGTCCGCGCCGAGATGCGGGGGCGCTACCCGAGGCATCCCTGGCCCGAGGATCCGTGGGCCGCCACACCGACCAAGCACACCAAGAACCGCGCCGCGCGCTGAACACCGACCGGGACGGGAGTCAGCGGGTGCGCCGCCGCAGTGTCAGCGAGGCGAGCACGAGAGCGCCGACCGCGAAGGCCACGACGATCAGCAGCGGACCGAAGACATCCCACCCCTCGTCGCCCGCGGCGACCGCGTTGATCGTGTCGATCGCGTAGCTCAGCGGAAGCCAGTCGGAGATCGCGTGCAGCACATCGGGCATCTGATCTCGCGGCATGAAGAGCCCGCCGAGGATGATCTGCGGGAAGACCAGCAGCGGCATGAACTGCACCGCCTGGAACTCGGTCTGCGCGAACGCGCTCGCGAGCAGACCGAGCGCGGTACCGAGCAGCGCGTCGACCACCGCGACCAGGCCGAGCTGCCAGAGCGGACCTTCGACGTCGAGCCCGCACACCCCGACGGCGAACGACACCGTGATCACCGCCTGCAGCAGAGCCATCAGACCGAACGCGAGCGCGTACCCGAGGATGAAGTCGGCCCTCTCGAGCGGGGTCGTCATCAGGCGTTCGAGGGTGCCCGAACGGCGCTCGCGCAGGGTCGTTATCGAGGTGATGAGGAACATCACGATGAACGGGAACAGCGCCAGGATCGCGCCGCCGAACTGATCGAAGACGCCGTCCTGATCGCTGAACAGCCAGGCGAAGAGGCCCACGAGCAGACTCGGCGCGATGAGCATCAGCGCGATCGACCGCGGGTCGTGCCGCAATTGGGTGAGCACGCGTCCGGCGGTGGCGAACGTCCGGCGGCCGTTCATTCTCCGGCCCCCTCCTGCTGGTCGCGCGCTCCTCGGCGCGATCGCCTCGTGTCGCCGACACCAGCCGCGCGGTCGCGCTCGATCAGCACGAGGAACGCGGCCTCGGCGTCGGTCGTGCCGGTGTCGGCGAGGAGCGAGGTCGGAGTCGTGTCGGCGATGATCCGCCCCTCGCGCATCAGCAGCAGCCGGTCGCAGCGCACGGCCTCGTCCATCACGTGACTCGACACGATGAGCGTCACCCCTCGATCCGCGAGGGCGCGGAAGAGGGTCCAGAGCTCGGCGCGCAGCACGGGGTCGAGTCCCACCGTCGGCTCGTCCAACACGACGAGCTCGGGCGCACCGATGAGGGCCACCGCGAGCGACACCCGCGTCGCCTGCCCTCCGCTCAGAGAGTCCACGAGTTGCCCCGCCTGCGGGCCGAGACCCACCTCGTCGATGACCCGATCGACGTCGCCCTTGGGCGCCTTGAGCAGCGAGGCGAAGTACAAGAGGTTCTGACGCACACTCAGATCGCCGTAGACCGAGGCCCCCTGCGTGCCGTACGCGACCCGGTGCCGCAGCCGTCGCGACCCTCCCGGCTCGCCCAGTACCGTCACCTCGCCCGAGGCGATCCTCTGCACGCCGACGATCGAGCGCATGAGCGTGGTCTTGCCGCATCCGGAAGGGCCCAGCAGGCCCGTGATCTGGCCGCGGGGGATCGCGAGGTCGATCCCTCGAACACGTGCACCGCCCCGCGACGCACACGCAGCTGCGCGATCTCGACGGCGGAGTTATTCATCATGTGATGAATTATGCGCCCGCCCGTCGTCCGCGTCAACGGGATCCGCACATACCCGATGCCGACGTTCGGCGTCAGTCGAAGAGGTAGCGCTGAACGGTCGGGCCGAGACGGGAGACGAGTTCATCGATCGATGCCGCCGCAAGCGCCGGCAGCCGAAGCACATAGCGTGCGATCAGCAGCCCGGCGATCTGCGAGGCGACGAGCGAGGCACGCAGATCGGCGTCGTCGACGTCGAGGCGCCGAGCCACCCGGGAGAGAAGTTCGCGCGACAGGAAGCCCGCCAGCAGCGGGGTCGTGAGCCGACTGCCGATCGCGGTGCGCAGCAGCATGACTCCCCGACGGCGCACCTCGGGCTGCTCGAACGCCTCGAGGACGTACCGGATCAGCCGGTCGCCGATCTCGTCACGCGGACCCGCGAGGATCCCCGGCACATCGACATCCGGTCGCAGCGGAATGCCCACGGCTTCTGCGAAGAGATCGGCCTTGGTGCCGAAGTAGTGATGCACGAGGGCAGAATCCACACCGGCCCTGGCGGCGATGGAGCGGATCGTCGCGCCGTCGTATCCTTTTTCACCGAAGTCGTCGACCGCAGCCGCGATGATGCGCGCTCGCGAGTCGGAGACGCCCCGGGGGCGGCCACGCCGCCGCGCGGGCTTCTGCTCGGTCATGTCCGTCAGCCTATGACGCGCGACGAGGGCACGGCGCGCAAGTCAGTCGAGCAGATGGCGGAGGTAGCGGGTCGGATGCTCGAGGAACGAGCGCCAGTGGTTCACGATCTCGAGGTCGTCCCACTCCGCCGGCCGCACACCCCACTCCCCCACTTCGAGGATCTTCGCGCCGGGAAGAGCAGCGAGCACCGGCGAATGCGTCGCGCACAGCACCTGGCCGCCCTCATCGGCGATGCGACGGAGCACGGCGATGAGCGCGAGCGTCGAGTTGAAGGACAGCGCCGCCTCCGGCTCGTCGAGGCAGTAGAAGCCCGGCTCGTCGAATCGGCTCTCCAGCAGGGCGAGGAACGATTCGCCGTGACTCATCTCGTGGAACGGGACGTCGCCGCGGGCCGAGGGGTTCTCCTCCAGGTAGGTGTAGAACGAGTGCATCGTCTCGGCGCGGAGGAAGAAACCCCACCGATTCGCCCCCACGCCCCGCTGCAGCCGCAGCCAGTCCGACAACGGCGACTCGGTCGCGCGCGTGGTGTGCCTGGCCTGGCGGGAACCGCCCTCGGGAGAGAGCCCATAGGCGATCGCGATCCCCTCGACCAGTGTCGACTTGCCGCTGCCGTTCTCGCCGACCAGGAACGTGACGCCGGGGTCGAGGTCGATCCCCTCGCGCAGCACCTGGGCGACGGCGGGGATGCTCGTCGGCCATACTGCGCCGGGTGCGGGGGCGTCGTCGTTCGGGCGCACCGCCACGACGGGCTGCTGACGTCGACGGCGGGAGGCCGGCTCCCAGAACTCATCCATCGTGATCCTCCGCGTGTCGTCTCGTGGAGGCTACCGGCATCCGGGGACACCCGCGCGACCGAGGACCGTCAGCACTCGATGACGTTGACCGCGAGGCCGCCTTCGCTGGTCTCCTTGTACTTCGTCGACATGTCGGCCCCGGTCTGGCGCATGGTCTCGACGACCGCATCCAGGGAGACGTAATGGCTGCCGTCGCCGCGCAGGGCGAGGCGGGCGGCGGTCACGGCCGTCGACGCGGCGATCGCGTTGCGCTCGATGCACGGGATCTGCACGAGTCCGCCGATGGGGTCGCAGGTGAGACCGAGGTGGTGCTCCATCGCGATCTCGGCGGCGTTCTCGATCTGGCGGTTCGTGCCGCCCATCACCGCCGTCAGGCCGCCGGCTGCCATGGCGCAGGCGGAGCCGACCTCGGCCTGGCATCCGCCCTCCGCCCCGGAGATCGACGCGTTGGCCTTGAACAACGACCCGAGGGCCGTCGCGGTCAGCAGGAAGCGGCGGATGCCACGGCGACGGTTCGCCTCGGCGGTCTGCTCTTCGTCGAGGTCGCTCCCGTCGCTCACCGCGCGCACATCCGACTCGAACCCGAGGAGTGCGCTGCCGACCAGCTCGCCGTAGGGCGTGACCGCGTTGCCCGCCCCGAGTCCGGAGTCGGCGAGGAACCGCCACCAGTACATCGCGACGGCCGGGAGGATTCCGGCGGCACCGTTCGTCGGCGCCGTGACCACGCGGCCACCCGCGGCGTTCTCCTCGTTGACGGCGAGCGCGAACGCGCCGAGCCACTCACCCGGAAGCTCACGATGGCCGTCGGCCTCGACCTCTTCGAGCTGGCCGCGGATCACTCCGGCCCGCCGCTTGACCTTGAGGATGCCGGGAAGCGTGCCGTCGGCGTGGAGACCCGCATCCACGCACCCCGACATCGCGTCCCAGATCGCGTCGAGGCCGGCCGCGACCTCTTCCTCGCTGCGCAGCGAGGTCTCGTTGAGTCGGGCCACCTCGGCGATCGAGAGTCCGTTCTCGTCACAGAGTGCGAGCAGCGACGCGGCATCCGCGTACGAGTACGGGAATCCCGAGGTCGCGAGCTTCGCCTCCTCGCCATCGCGCCGGATGAACCCGCCGCCGACCGAGTAGTAGGTCTCCTCGGCGACGACCTGCTCCGCGGAGTCCCAGGCGGTGATGGTCATGGCGTTCGGGTGACCGGGAAGCCGGGTGCGCGGCGCGAAGACGATGTCGTCCTTCGCGAAGGGCACGTCGTGCGCGCCGTCGATGCGGATCACGGCTTGTGCCGGCAGGTCGGTCCAGGCCGAGCGCACCTCGGCGGGGTCGCAGGTCTCCGGCGCGAGTCCGCGGAGGCCGGCGACGACGGCATCCGGCGTCCCGTGCCCGATTCCCGTCGCGCCGAGCGATCCGTACAGTGTGCTTCCGATGCGGGTGACCTGCGGCAGGACGCCCGTCGCAGTGAGTCGTCGTGCGAAGTCGAGAGCCGCTCGCATCGGTCCGACCGTATGGGAGCTCGAAGGCCCCACTCCGATGGAGAAGAGGTCGAAGGCCGAGACGTACGCAGTCACCCCTCCAGGCTACGCCGGATCGGCGACTTCGGTTCACCGAGGTTAACTCGCCGTCCCGTCAACCCCCTACAGCCCCATCCGCCGCCGAGGCATCCTGAGCGGACGACATCATCGAAAGGGGTCCCCATGACCGACAGCACTCCCGAGCCCGAGCCCACCGACGAGCTCTCCGCCGAGGCGCAGACTCCGACTCCCACCCCGACCTCCGACACGAGCGACGGCGAGGTCACGACACCGGCACAAGCCGACTCCCCCGAAGACGCCGACCCGAGTGAAGTGCCCCGCACCGAAGACCTCGAAGAGCCCAGCACCGAGAAGGCCCCGGGCGAGGAACCCAAGGCCCCGAAGCGCGACGAGCCCGAGCCCGATCACGAGGCGGTCGGCATCGGCGTGGTCGACACGGAAAAGCCGCAGGCCGGCTGAGACCCGCGACCGCGCTACCAGGTCAGCGGGTCGAGCCGCAGGTAGAAGTCCTGACGGGCAGAGTCGAGATCGATGCCGTACCGCGCAGCGAAGTCGTCGTCCGCCCGACGGGCGGTGCTCTCGTCGGGCCACGTCTCGCGGGCGTTCGCCAGGAGCAGGGCGATGTCGGCGTAGGGGTCGGCACGCCCGAGCCGGCCGACATCGATGAGTCCGGCGACGTGCGAGCCGTCGGGCGCGATCAGGATGTTCGGCAGGCAGAAGTCGCCGTGGCAGACCACCGCTTCTGCCTGCTCCTGGACGATCCGTCGCGGGAGCTCGCCCTCGAGGCCGGCGAGGATCCGCGACGGCGGCACATCCTGCAGCGCGACGGGCAGGAACTCGGTCTGCACCCGGTCCTCGGCGACCGTCGCTCTGGCTGCCGTCATCATCCCGTCCACTCCCTGGCCGTAGGGGCAGTCGGACACCGGGACGGCGTGGAGACGCCGCAGGATGTCGGCGATCGCCGGCCACGCCGCACGCAGACCGGCCGCATCGAGCCGGTCGGCGGGGACTCCCTCCACCGCAGAGGTCACGAGGGCACCGCCGTGCGCGGTGAGACGCCACTCGATCACCGACGGACCGGGGATGCCGACGCTCGCGAGCCATGCGATCCGGTCGCGCTCGGCCGCCAGTTCGTCCGCCTGCGACGAGGGGACCACCTTGACGTATCGCCCACCGGCCTCATCGCGAAGCACAGCCGCGCCCGACTCGCCGCTCTCCACGGGCAGCCAGTCCGCACCATCGGGGAGCAGTTCTGCGGGAATGTGCATCTGCTCATCCTCCCGCACCGGACCCGCTCCGGTCGCACCTGATGCTGCCTGATCGTCGACGGGACGACAGCAGGTGCGACCGGAAGCCGCCGCTGTGTGCTCTTACTCGACGAGCTTGCCCGCGGTGTCGACCTCGCGCATGAGCTCCGCGATCTCCGGCGAGATCTCTGGGATCGCCTCACGGGTCACGCCGTCCTTCGGCGACCACACCAGGTTCACCTGCAACGTGGGATCGGTGTCGGGGAAGTCGCTGCGGTTGTGGCATCCGCGGGTCTCCCGCCGCTCCAGCGCGGCCTCGAGGGTGGCCCGGGCGGCGAGTGCCGATGCCTTGAGGTCGAACGCATGCGCGAGGTCCTGGAACCCGGCGATGTCGGGGTGGATGCCGATGTCCTCCATGCGCCCCTCGATCATGTCGAGGTCGGCGAGACCGGCGCGCAGCCCCTCCTCCGAGCGCACCACACCGGCGTACTCGGTCATGAGGTTGCGGATCGCGCGCTGCAGGGCACGGACGTTCTCGCGCCCCTCGGCCGCCAGCAGATCGTCGATCTCGGCCCGCGCTTCCGCCACCGCGGTCGCCGACCGGCGCTGCGCGTCGAGCCCCGCCGCATGCTCCATTGCCGCCTGACCGACGATGCGTCCGTAGACGAGGAGTTCGATGAGCGAGTTGCCGCCGAGACGATTCGCGCCGTGCAGACCGCTCGACGCCTCGCCGATCGCATAGAGGCCGTCGACGTCGGTCTGGTGGTCTTCCGGACGCACCCAGACGCCGCCCATCGAGTAGTGCGCGGTCGGCGCGATCTCGATCGGATCGGTCGTGATGTCGAGCATCTGCAGCTCCATCATCGTCTGATAGACGCGCGGCAGACGGGTCATGATCGTCTCGCGCGGCAGGTGCGAGACGTCGAGCCAGACGCCGCCGTTCTCGGTGCCGCGCCCTTCCTGGATCTCGGTGTACGCGGCGAGCGCGACGCGGTCACGGGTCGAGAGCTCCATCCGCTCGGGGTCGTACTTCGCCATGAATCGCTCGCCGAGGGCGTTGCGGAGGATTCCGCCTTCACCGCGTGCGGCCTCGGAGATCAGGGTTCCCGCTGCGCTCTCCGGCTCGATGATGCCCGACGGATGGAACTGCACGAGTTCGGGGTCGCGGAGCCGCGCGCCGGCGTCCACCGCGAGACGGAAGGAGTCGCCGGTGTTCTCGTCGCGGCGGGACGAGGTGCGGCGCCAGATGCGGTTGTGTCCGCCCGCGGCGAGGATCACGGCGTCCGCGTGGATGAGGTAGCGGGTGCCGTCGGCCTGGTCGAAGCCGTAGGCGCCGAACACGACGTTGTCGCGCACGAGCAGGCGCGTGATGTAGACGTGGTCGAGGATCGGGACCTCGAGCTGCTCGGCCTTGCGCACGAGGGTGCGCTGGATCTCGAGACCCGTGTAGTCGCCGGCGAACGCGGTGCGGCGGAAGGTGTGGGCGCCGAAGAAGCGCTGCGAGATGCGGCCGTCGTCTTCGCGGGCGAAGTCCATGCCCCAGCGCTCGAGGTCGCGGATGCCACGCTCGGCACCCTGCGTCACGATCTCGACGGTGTGCGGGTTTGCGAGAAGGTAGCTCTCCTTGATGGTGTCGGCTGCGTGCTGCTGCCAGCTGTCGTCGGCATCCATCGTGCCGAGTGCCGCGTTGATGCCGCCGGCGGCGAGCGACGTGTGCGCATCCTGCCGCGGTCGTTTCCCCACGGCGAGCACGTCCACTCCGTGTTCGGCGATCTCGATCGCCGCCCGCAGACCCGACCCTCCAGTGCCGATGACGAGGACCGTGGTGGATATCTGTCGTTCGCGCGTAGCCATGCGATCCACGCTAGTTAGGGGATCCTAATAACTCCAATGCATAGTTCGAGTTGAAACGATGCGGGTAGGCTATGGTCATGAACCTCGAGCAACTCCGCGGGTTCGTCGAGGTCGCGCGTCTCGGACACTTCACCCGCGCCTCCGAGCACCTGCATCTGGCGCAGCCGTCGTTGAGCCGGCAGATCTCCACGCTCGAGCGCGAACTGGGCGCGGAACTGTTCCACCGCGCACGCGGCCACATCGCTCTCACGGCCGCCGGCGAGACCCTCCTCCCCCGCGCGCAGCGCATGCTCGCCGAGGCCGACGCCATCCGTGACGAGATGGGCGAGCTGGCCGGACTCCGCCGTGGACGCGTGCGCCTGGGCGCCCCTCCGACACTCTGCATCAGCCTGGTCGCCGAGGCCATCCGCGCTTTCCATTCCGCGCATCCCGGCATCGATCTGCACCTGACGGAGAGCGGCTCTCGCCGGCTCGTCGAGGAGCTCGCGGTCGGCGCCGTCGACATCGCCCTCATCACCGAGTCCGAAGGACCTCCTCCCTCTGGATTCAGCCTGACGCGGACCCCGCTCCTCACCGAGGAGCTGGTCGTCGTCTCGGCCGCGAGCGAGCCACCGGTGTCGAGTTCGGCGTCGATGACGCTTCACCACCTCGCCACCCTCCCCCTGATCGCCCTCGACGAGACCTACGAGCTTCGAGCCACCACGGATGCGGCTTTCCGCGCCGAGGGACTCCGACCCACCCATGTGCTCGAGGGCGCCGAGATGGATGCGGTGCTGCGTTTCGTCGAGCGCGGCGTCGGCGTCGCGGTGGTGCCGGCCATGGTTCTGCTCGATCGCCCCGCTCTTCGTTCGGTGCGACTGACGCACCCCATGATGACCCGCACGGTGAGCCTCGCCCACCGTGCAGACGTCACGCCGGCCGTCGCCGTCGCCGCGATCCGCCAGGTGATCGTCGCCACCGCCGCGGACGTCGCCGACCGCGACCCGGCGATCACCAGCCTGCTCTGATCTCGCTCCGCGAGACCGCACATCCACGGTCCCGCCCATCCATCACCCGGATGCGCGGAATGCCGAGGGCATCGCGAACCACCGCTGGTCATCCGCTCACCCTCCCTGGGGCGACAGCGGAATCGGCGACGAGCTGCGCGCCCGACCGATGGGATTGTCGAGCGTTCCGGCGTACATCAGAGAAGCGGACTGGTCCGCGAGGTCCACCATGCGCAGCGTGTTGCGCAGTTGCAGACGATTCAGGCACGAATGGGCGAATGCATCGGCCCGCAGATCGACGAGTGACTCGAGGTCGGGATGCCCATCGGCATGCTCATCGACCGTCTCTCCGACCAGGCGCCAGAAGTCCCCCTCAGTCAGGGTGCCGTCGATGTGGAGGATGCCCGCCAGGTGCCGGAGCACCCCATCGAAGACGTCGGTGAAGACGGCGAGCGCCTTCTCCTCGTCGCCGACGGGGGCGACGATGCGTCGCACCTCCTCCGGCAGCGTGCGCTCGGACAGGAGCGCCACTTCCTCACCGATGTCCTTCATGAACACACCGGTCGGCACGTTCCCCTCGAGGATGAGGATGAGGTTCTCGCCGTGCGGCATGAACGCGAGATCGTGGGCCAGCAGGCTGTGCACGATCGGCCGGAGATACGCGCGAAGGAACCGGTGGACCCACGCGGTCGCGGGGATACCGGAAGCACGGATGAGCGTGGTGACCACCGAGACGCCCTCGCTGTCGCGATGCAGGAGCGACGCCAGAGTCGCCAGTCGCTCAGCCCCGGCTGCCAACGGCACAGGGCTCTCGCGCCAGAGGGCGGCCAGCATCTTGCGGTGGGCGGACGGCTGTGCGGTGCGGTGGTACACGTCGCCCGTGTAGCCGATCGACGCGCGCTCCCGGAGCACTCGGAAGCCGGCATCCGCGAATGTCGGGTCGGCGGCCACGAGCGCGGCCACCCAGTCGTTGATCGCGGGTGTGACACGCATGTACGCCGGAGAGAGCCCCCGAAGGAACCCCATGTTCTGCACAGCGAGAGCCGTCTTCACGTAGTGCCGATGCGGATGCGAGACGTTGAACATGGTGCGCACCGATTGCTGGGCGCGGTAGTCGTCTTCGCTCTCGCCGATGTAGACGAGGTCGCGTCGGGCGAGGTCGGGAGCGAAGGTGATGGTCACGCGGTTCTCCCACTGCCACGGGTGCACCGGCAGCAGGTGGAAGTCGGCCGGCTCCTCGCCGAGGTCGCGAAGACGGGTGGCGAAGCGATCGCGTTCGGTCGGACTCAACTCGCCCGAAAGCAGGGTCTCCTCGGTGAGATCGGCGCCGAGGGCCAGATGCGATGCTGACCGCCGCGCGGCGACCCACACCAGGCGGAACGACCGGGCGGCCTCGGGAGCGAAGGTGGCATGATCCGAGACACCGAAGCCGATGCGCCCGTTGTTCGCGACGAAACCAGGGTGCCCCTCGGTCATCGCCGCCTCGATCGTCTGGAAGTCGGCGCCGGCCAGCTCCCGCGCCGACGGCCCACCCCGCGCGATCTTGAACATCGAGCCGGCGAGCGTGGAGGCGATCTCTTCCAGGTACAACGGGAGAAGCTCATCCGACAGGCCGAGGGTCGGCTGCAGCTCGAGGATCAGCTGCTGCGCGTCCAGCACGGCATCCGCACCGTCGATGAGGCGACGGACGCTGCTCTCCTCGATGATCCAGTGCTCCAGCTCGGTACGCATGGCGCGGAACCGGTACTCGACGGCGGAGGAAGGCACACCGACGCGCCAACCATCGCCGGAGGGCTCCGGGGCGATCAGCCGTTCGTGACTGAACTCCGCGAGAGCCTTGGCCACCAGGTGACGCTGTGCGCGCTCCAGCGAATCGATCGTCAGGTGGGCGGCGGGGGCGATCATGCGCGTCCCTCTCGGTCGAGGCGGATCAGTTCGGACGCCGCGAAGCCGGCGCGGGTGCACACCGAGAGCATCGCGGTCTTGAGGTGCCCGCCCTCGTCGATGACGACGTGGCGCACCTCTTCGAAGCCGGCGCGCACGTTCTTCGCGCGGATGCGCGCGTTGCGCACATCCGGTTCGACGACCACGCGCTCCGCGCCGAGCTCATCGAAGCACCACGACATCACGGCGGCGAACACCGCATCGGTCAGCCCGTGTCGGGGGTCCTCGCCCGGAGGCGACACCAGGACGTGCATGCCGATGTCGCCCGGCACCGCGTCGTGGACCTCTGTCAGCAGCACCTGCGCCGGGTCATAGGTCTCGGCGTAGAACAGCGGGACCTCGTCGACCAGCCCGAGCCACGCCTGCTGGGCGGGATCAGCATCGACAGCGGCGAGATAGGCCGCGACGGCGGGGACATCCAGGTCGGTCATGCCCCAGTACGCCGAATGGGGATCGGCCAGCCAGCGGTGCAGGATAGCCGCGTCCCGAAGGGGGCTGGCGACGGTGAGCGATACTCCGATCCCGGTCGTCGTCGTCATCGCACGACCGCCCCGGGCGCGGTGGACTCCCGGAGGGCATCGGCGGGGACACCGAAGTCCTGGAACGCGATGCGGCGCTCGATCGGGTAGACGTCTCGACCGAGGATCGACGAGAGGATCGACGAGTTGCGCCAGGCGCCGAAGCCGAGGTCCGGGGCGGTCAACCCATGGGTGTGCTCTTCACCGTTCTGCACGAAGACCCGCGCCCGTCCGCCGTCGACGCTGTAGTCGCGCGCGACGTCCATCCTGCCCAGGGCATCCCAGTCCAGACGGTCGGCGATGCCCTGCAGGAAAGGCGGCGTCTGGGCAGAGTACCCCGTGGCGAGGATGAGCGAGGCCGTCTCCCTGTCGTGCTGCTCTCCGAGCTGGCCGTGCCGCAACGAGAGCCGGAAGCGCACGCCGTCCCACTCGGCGGCGGTGACCTCGGTGTCGGCGAGGAGCGTCGTGGGCACTGCACCTTCGGCGCTGAGCCGATAGAGGGTGTCGTAGATGTCGTCGATGAGGTCGGCGGAGACACCCTTGTAGAGGCTCCGCTGCTCCCGACTCAGGTGCTGCCGCAGCGCGAGGGGAAGGCCATGGAAGTGATCGGTGTACTCCGGTGAGGTCATCTCCAGGGTGAGCTTCGTGTACTCCATGGGGAAGAACCGCGGCGACCGGGTGATCCAGTCGAGACGATAGCCGCCGTCGCGCGCACCCTCGAGGAGATCGCGGTAGATCTCGGCCGCCGACTGGCCGCTGCCGACCACCGTGATCGAATCCGTCGCACGAAGCGCATCACGATTCTCCAGGTATGCCGAGCTGTGCACGGCACGGCCGGAGATGTCGCGGAGAGCCGTCGGGATCGTGGGGCTCGTGCCGACCCCGACGACGACGTGTCGGGCGCGCAGTGTGCGCTCCTCGCCGGTGTCGGTGCGCATCGCCTGCACGATGTAGACGTCGTCGACAGGGTCATGCTCGACCCGCACGACCTCGTGATTCCAGTGCAGCTGGTGCAGCTGCTCGGCCGCCCAGCGGCAGTACGCGTCATATTCGGTACGCAGCGCATAGAAGCTCTCACGGATGTAGAACGGGTAGAGCCGCCCCGATTGCTTCAACCAGTTGAGGAAGGAGAAGCGCGAGGTGGGATCGGCCATGGTGACCAGGTCGGCCAGGAACGGCACCTGGATGGTCGAGCCCTCGATCATCATCCCGGGGTGCCATCGGAAGCATTCCGCACGGTCGAGGAACACCGCGTCCACCCCGAGCGGATCCGCGAGACAGGCGAGCCCCAGGTTGAACGGGCCGATGCCGATGCCGACGACGTCGTGCACGTGCGCGGTCATGCCGTCGCCTCCGCGGCGACGAGATCCGGCGATATGCCCGCGAGAGCAGTCGCCGCGTCCTTCACGATGTCCAGGATCGTTCGGACGTCGTCGAGGGTGGCTTCCGGGTTGAGGAGAGTCAGTTTCAGGCAGGGCCGTCCGTCGATCACCGTCTTCGCGACGAGTGCACGGCCGGATTCGAAGAGCACGCGCCGGACCCCCGCGACGAGCTCATCCTGCACTGCGGGCGGCACATCCCCGGGACGCGCGCGGAAGAGCACGGTGCTGAGCTGGGTGCGACCCACCAGCTCGAGTTCGGGATCGGCGTCGACCAGATCGCCGGCGGCCGTGGCGAGATCGATGACCGCGTCGAACAGCTCGCCGACCTGCGCCGTCCCCATCGATCGGAGCGTCGCCCACAGCTTCAGCGCGTCGAAACGGCGCGTGGTCTGCAGCGACTTGTCCACCTGATTGGGTTCGTCGTTCTCCCGCGGGTTGAGGTAATCGGCGTGCCAGGCGCCCGCAACCAGATCCCGGGGGTCGCGCACGAGCAGGGCGCTGGAGGAGACGGGCTGGAAGAAGCTCTTGTGGAAATCGACGGTGACGGACCGTGCCCGTTCGATGCCTGCAAGAAGGTGCCGGCGCCGGGACGAGACCAGGAGTCCTCCTCCGTAGGCAGCGTCGACGTGCAGCCACAGACCGCGGGCGTCGCACACCGCGGCGATGCTCGCGAGCGGGTCGATCACGCCGCGGTCGGTCGTGCCTGCGGTGGCGACGACGGCGATGGGCACCCGTCCCTCCGCCACAGCCGCAGAGACCGCCGCATCGAGGTCAGCCGGAAGCATCCGCCCTGCGCTGTCGTCGGCCACCTCGATGACCGCATCGTCGGCGAGGCCGAGCAGCAGCGACGACTTGCCGACGCTGAAATGACTGGATGCCGTGGCGAAGACGACCAAGCGAGACATCGACGTCGTACGCGAGCCGCCGACCGCCGCCAGTGCCGCCTCTCTGGCGAGGAACAGCGCATGGAGGTTCGACTGCGTGCCCCCGGAGGTGAAGATGCCGTCGCCCGAGGCGAACCCCACCCATCCCGTCACGGCCTCGATCAGCCGACGCTCCATCAGCGTGCCCACCGTCGACTGGTCGTAGGTGTCGACCGAGGTGTTGACCGCGGCGAGGATCGTCTCGGCCGCGACGGCGGGGAGCGCCACCGGGCAGTTCAGGTGCGCCGCATACAGGGGGTGGTGAAACCACACGGCGTGGGCGAGGAAGAGATCATCGATCTCACGGATGGCCGACGCGGTGCCGATGCCGGAGCCGGCGAGGTCGACCCGATCGACGAGATTCTGCAGTTCTGCGAGCGAGGCGCCAGAAGTGGGTTGTGTGGTTTCGGTGAACCTTGCGGCCACCCGAGACGCCGTGCGTGCGATCTGGGAGCGGTAGACGTCGACGGTCGAGGAAGTGAGCAACTCAGTCACGATGGACAACTCCTAAGTTAGGTTTGCCTATCCTACATATGATTTTTGGACTGTATAGAAAAACTCACGACGTGGGCGGATGCGGACGTGGGCGGATGCGGCAGCATCGAGGACCGATGACAGCGGGCAGAAACGCAGAAACGGCCCCCACCGAAGTGGAAGCCGTTCCTTCACTGTCTCAACACAGTGTGCGCCCGAAGGGACTCGAACCCCTAACCTTCTGATCCGTAGTCAGATGCTCTATCCATTGAGCTACGGGCGCCCAGCCCGCTCAGCGGGCCGTAGAACAGCCTACAACAGTCCCGACGCGAAAGCGAAACGAGGCCTCAGTCCTCCACCGACGCGGCCCTCTGCTGCTTCTTCCGGCGCTTGGCCTTGGCCCTCTGCTCCGACGAGAGCG
This sequence comes from Microbacterium sp. Cr-K32, assembly GCF_000708345.1. Lineage (NCBI taxonomy): Bacteria > Bacillati > Actinomycetota > Actinomycetes > Micrococcales > Microbacteriaceae > Microbacterium > Microbacterium sp. Cr-K32. Next base: position 169,755 of record NZ_JARD01000018.1, read on the forward strand.
CCTGCAGATCGACGAGTCGAAGGGCCTGCATCCGCGCTTCGCGCATGCGGTTGTAGTCGGGATCCTGATCCGGGCGCATGCCTTCGACCCGCAGTCGGCGGTCGAGGTTGTGGCGCACATCCGCCCAGGCGGCGTCACGCGCCTCCTCGACGATCTCGGCGAGCCGATCGCGGTCCTGCATGATCTCTCGCAGGCGCACGGCAACGCCGGTGGACTGCTTGGCACGTCGGCGGAGGTTGCGCACATCGCGGTCGCGGTAGTCGTGCGTCCCCACCGGATCGGAGTGCCGGCCCCTCGCCCTCTTGCGCAACGCGGTGACGGTGGCAGCCGCCTCTTCCGACTCCTCGGCCATGGCACGAAGCGCCTCACGCGCGTCGTCGATGTACTTGTCCGTGTCGAAGACGCCATCTTCGGCGATGGTGCCGATGAGGATGTGGTTCTTCACGGCGAGGCGCGCCGCAGCGGTCGCGATCGCAACGCCCTCGGCGATGGCATCCGCTGTCCGTCCCACCGGTACCTCCTCTCCTTGAGCGTACCGGTATCACTGCAGCCCGGTGTCGGCCAGAATGGTTCGGAATCAGCTTGCCCCACCCATCCGACATCCGCGGGTTCGCACCAGGATCGCGCCGTGCAGGAGAGCAATGAAGCACCTCGAACTCACCGGCAGCACCACCGTGATCACCGGAGCGGCGAACGGGATGGGCGCGGATATCGCACGCCTGCTGGCGGCTCGGGGAGTGCACGTCGCGCTCATCGACCACGACGCCGCGTCACTCGCGACGATCGCGGCCGAACTGCAGGGCGTGCGCGTGACGACGCATGTCGTCGACCTCCGCCACGACGAGGCCGTGTTCGCGACCGCCGCCGACATCACCGAGGCCCACCCGCGCATCAACGCCCTGATCACGTGCGCCGGCTCGTCGATGCTCGGCGACATCGACCAGCTCACCATGGAGGAGATGCGCTGGCTCACCGACGTGAACCTCTGGGGAACGGTCTCGGTCACCAAAGCCCTTCTCCCCGCGCTCCGCGCCGCGCCGGCCGCGCACATCACGCACCTGGCGAGCGTCTACGCACTCGCCGCCCCCGCCGGCCGCATCCCGTACGCGGTCAGCAAGTTCGCGGTGCGCGCGTTCTCCGAGGCTCTGCGGCACGAGCTCGAGGGCACCTCGGTGAGCGTCGGAGCCGTCTACCCTGCGGGGGTGCGCACCGGGATCATCCTGCACGGTCGCTACGCCGCGGCGATCGACCCGGAGGTGGCGGCCCGGGCCGCTGCCGCGCAGGCCGCGATGTACCACACCGAGCCCACCGATGCCGCGGCCCGGATCGTGCGGGCGACCGAACGACGGGCTGCGCGCACGATGGTCGGGCGAGAAGCCCGCCTGATCGACGTGCTCACCCGCATCGCTCCCGCCTCCTACTGGCGAGTGATGCGTCGCCCGTTGCGCGCGGCGATCGACACCACGACGCCGGCGACCTGAGGGGACGCCGGCGACAGGCTCCCGCTCAGCGGACGGTGCCCACCCAGATGGCCGAGGCCCACGCCTGCTGGTCGCCGTTGCAGCCGACCGATCCGGGATAGCCCCGCACCACGGCCATGCAGTTCGCGAGGAACTCCGGGTCACCGCCGAACAGCGCCCCGTACGCCCCGGATGAGGTGAGCGCGCCCCATACGCGGAACTGGTAGATGTGCGCGAGCTCATGCGCCATCGCCCAGTTCAACCGGCCGGCACTCCAGGTCGCGATGTCGGCGCGGTACTTGATGTATCCGTTGCTGTTCGCGCAGGCCGGGGCGTTCCCGCCCGCACACGACGAGGACTCGTAGAGTCCCACGCCCCCACCACCGACGAGGTCGAGGGCTGCCCGCACCCGCGCGTACCCCTCCGGACCGCTCGACGACCACATCGGCCCTCCGGGACCCGAGCTCTGTGCCGCCTGCCAGGACGCGACCTCTGTGCCCACCTTCTCCGTGAGCGCGTGCAGGGTCGCCGTGGCCGCCGCGACGGTATCGGGGTTCTCCTTCTCGGCGGCGACGGCCTGCTGTGCCGACAGGGCGGCGGCGCGGTGCGCGGCCGTGTCCACCCGACCTTCGGCCCCCTGGAGTGCGGCGGTCAGGGCTTCTACCTCGGCGAGGAAGGCGGGCCGCAGCGCGAGGACGGCGGCGCGATCGGCGGTCTCCTGCTCTGCGCGTTCGACGGCCCCGTCGAGGTAGTCGGTGCGCTGGCCGGCGTCGCGATACTGGCCGTTCAGTGCGACGAGCTGTGCGACAGCGGTCGTTCTCTCGTGCTCGAGGGCGTCAGCTCTGCCGATCATCCCCGAGATGAGTAGCACCGCGGCGGCGAGGGTGACGGCCAGCACCCGGCGGATCACGGCAGGAACCCCGTCGTGTCGGCGATCTGCGCGTCCTGCTCAGCGAGCTTCGACCGCAGGGCGGTGAGCTTCTCGGCGAGTTCCCGGTTCTCGCCGCGCGACGTGTCCAGCGCGCCTTCGACGCGTGCGATCTCCGCTTTGACCGCGGCGATCGACGCCATGCGCTCCTGATCCGCGATCGCGACGAGCGTGATCCCGCCGACGAGCAACAGGCATCCGACCGCGACAGCAAGACTCCGCATCTCGCTCCCCAGGACAGCGCAACAGTTCCGGACCGACTCCGATCGCCCCAATATACAACCGGAGCCGACTCTGCGGTCCCCCGACCTGCGTCAGGGCGAACCGGCAGCTCAGGCCGTCAGGTCACTGTTCTCGGCGAGGCGTCGCTCGGCTGCGGACTGACCACTGGCGAGGTGCGCGGGGACGATCCGGCGCAATGCCTCGGTGTCACGCGCAGTCATCGCCTCGAGGATGATGCGATGCTCGTCCGCCATCGCGAGCAGATCGTCGTGCTGACCGAACAACCAGCGCAGACGCGTGAGGAACACGGCGATGAGCTCTCCGAGCATCTCGTTCGCCGCGAGTTCGACGGCGACCTCGTGGAACTCCGCTGCGGCCACCCTCGCAGCCTCGGAATCCTGCGCCTTCGCGGCCGCGAGCTCACGCTCGTAGACCTCGCGGATCCGGGCGATACCGGCCTCGTCGTGCCGCTCGGCGGCGAACACGAAGATCAGCGTCTCGATGGCCTCGCGCACCTCGGCGAAGTCCTGGATGTCCCGATGGGTGAACTCCCGCACGACTGCCCAGGTGCGGGGACGGGCGACGACGATCCCCTCCGCGACGAGCGTGCGGATGGCCTCCCGGACCGGAAGTCGCGACACATTGAGCTCTGCCGCGATGTCGCGCTCCACCAGGCGCGACCCCGGCATCCGCCGCCCGAGGATGATGTCATCGCGAAGGATGCGCGTGACCCTCACCGACTCGAGTTCGCCGCCTCCTGCTATAGCCCCCGCCATCTGGGCATTCTCGCACTCCCGGCGGTGTTCCTCAACTTTTGGTATCCCAAGCCCTCGCAGCGGCGGCGGCCCGGGCGGGGACGAGGGCTCCTCCCTCGCCCCCGACGACGCTCAGGGCAGGCGGTTCGCGATCGCGAGGTTCGCCGTGAGCTCTTCGGCAGTCTGCCGCACCACATACGCCGGGCGGTCGCGCTCGACCCTCCAGGACTCACTGAGCGGACCCACGTTGACGGTGTCGAAGCCGGCCTCGTCGTAGAAGCGCGTCACGAAGGCCACGGCTTCCACGTCATCGCCGGCCGTGGCCAGCGCGCGACGGTCGGGGGTGCCGGCCGGCGTTCCGTCGGACGTGATCTCCGAGGCGAAGATGTGGTTGAACGCCTTCGCGATCTTCGCGCCGGGGAGCGCACGCTGCACCAGCTCGGACGTCGTGGTCTCCCCCTTGTCGAGGGCTTCGATGTGTCCGTCCCGCTCGAAGTAGTAGTTGTTGGTGTCGAGGACGATCTTGCCCGCGAGCTGCTCGGCCGGGAGCTGGTCGATCGCGCCGAGGGGCACAGTGACGACGGCCACGTCTGCGGCAGCGGCCGCGTCCTGCGCCGTCGCGGCCCGAGCCCTGGGCCCGAGCTCGGCGACCAGGTCGGCGAGTGTCTCCGGTCCACGCGAGTTGGCGATCACCACGTCGTAGCCGTTCGCGACCGCGACGCGCGCGACCTGGCTGCCGATGTGTCCTGCACCGATGATTCCGAGAGTTGTCATGTTGGCCCCAACGCCTCGCGCTCAGGGCTATTCCCGTCGAGTGCTCGCGTGACCGTGGCTCAGACCTCGCGCAGCAGGCTCTCCTCGGTGCGGCGGTAGCCGAGCTGCTCATACAGGTCGACGGCCCCCGTGTTGAAGCCGAAGACATGCAGCCCGATCGAGTCCGCGCCGAGCCTGCGGGCTTCTCTCTCGGCGGCGTGCATCAACGCGCGTCCGTATCCCTTCCGGCGCTGATCCGCGGCCACCTCGATGTCGAGGATGAACGCCTGCGGACGACCGTCGCGCCGCCGCATCCCGAACCACAGGATGCCGACCTCGGTTCCGTCGACAGCAGCGGTGAAGAATTCCTGTCCTTCGGTATCGAGCCCGTCGGGAAGCTCCTCGACCATCTGGCGATGCGACTCGGCGATCGCCTCCTCGGACGTGTAGCGCCCCGACGCGACGAGGTCGTGCGCGAACCCTTCCTCTGACGCTGCCGCGAAGCGGGGGAAGCGTTCCGCGGTCATCGGCGACACCTCGACGCGGGAAGCGGGGTCGCGCACCGGAAGCGGTTCGAGCACCATCTGGATCGAGGTCACCTCGAATCCGCCCTGTTCGGCGAATACCCGTCCGGCCGTGTCCTGCGGAAAGAGCTGCGCCCCGATCTGGGTGGCGCCCATGTCGCGCGCGATCGGGAGCAGGAGCGCGAGCAGCCCTTCGTTCTGGGCATCGCTCAGTGTCTCGGCACCGCCGAGGCCGACGTCGAGGTCGAGGTCGAGCAGGAGCATCTTCTGTCCGCTCAGGGCCAGCACGAGTGTTCCAAGTTCGCCGTCCGCATCGTCGACGATGCGCATGACCCGCGTCGTCGAGGTCGCACCGCCCTCCGGGAACAGGTCGCCGAACACCTGCTCGACGTGCCCGACAGCGTCCGCGCCGAGGCGTCGCCCCGACTCCCTGTTCCGGTCGATCAGGCGCTGCCGTGCGGTTGTCGCCCACGCCTCGAAGCGGGTGGAGGGGAGGGGCGTCAGGTGCAGGGACATGCGTCCATCCTGCACCTCAGCTGCGCGTGAGCGCGTCTTCCGCGGCGACCCAGGCGAGCATGGCGCACTTGACGCGCGCGACGTACTTCGACACCCCACCGAGGGCAGCGGCATCACCGAGGAGCTCTTCATCCGGTTCGATCGTGCCGCGGGATCGCATCGCCTCGCGGAAGGCCGCGATGCGCACCTCGAGGTCTTCGACGCTGAGTCCTTCCGCGAGCTCCGCCAGCAGAGAGGCCGATGCCTGCGAGATCGCGCAGCCGTGCCCCTCCCAGGCGATCGCCTCGACGCTGCCGTCGGCATCGCGGTGCACCTGCAGGGTGATCTCGTCACCGCAGGTCGGGTTCAACTGGTGGGACTGCGCGGGGATCTCGTCGCGGAGTCCATAGCCGTGCGGCGTGCGCGAGTGGTCCAGGATCAGCTCCTGGTACAGGTTCTGCAGGTCGCTCATGCGCCCCTCCGGAAGAAGTCGATCGCTCCGGCGACGCCCTCGATCACGGCGTCCACCTCGGCCTCGGTCGTGTACAGGTAGGTGCTCGCCCTGGTGGAGGAGGTCACACCCAGGCGGCGGTGCAGCGGTTGCGCGCAATGGTGGCCGACGCGAACGGCGATGCCGCGGTCGTCGAGGAACTGGCCCACGTCGTGCGAGTGGATGCCATCGACGTCGAAGCTCGCGAGGCCGACGCGGGGCAGGTCGATACCCGCGCCGAGCACACGCACGCCGTCGATCGCGCTCAGCCCGTCGACGAGACGGCGACCGAACGCGGCCTCGTGCGCGGCGATGCGCGGCATCCCCACCTCGGTCAGGTATCCCACGGCCGCGGCGAGCGCGATCGCCTGCGAGACGCGCTGCGTTCCCGCTTCGAAGCGCTGGGGCGGCGGCAGATATTCGGCCTCGGTCGTGGTCACCGTGGTGATCATCGAGCCGCCCGTCAGGAACGGGGGCATCGCTGCCAGCACCTCGCGCCGACCGTAGAGGGCGCCGATGCCGGTCGGTCCGAGCATCTTGTGACCGGACAGCACGGCGAAGTCGACCCCGAGGGCACGCACGTCGAGCGGGAGGTGGGGTGCCGACTGGCAGGCGTCGAGCAGCGTCAGCGCGCCGACCTCGCGCGCGAGCGAGACGAGCTGATCGACGGGGTTGACGACACCGAGCACATTGGAGACATGGGTGAACGCGACGAGCTTCGTACGGGCGGTGATCAGCTCTGCCGCGACGTCGAGCCGCAGGCCCCCGTGGTCGTCGAGGGGTATGACCTTCAGCGTCGCGCCGGTGCGCGCCGCCAGCTCCTGCCACGGGATGAGGTTCGCGTGGTGCTCCATCTCTGTGGTCACGATCTCGTCGCCTTCGCGGAGACGGAGCCCCTCGGCGGCCGCTCCCCCGCGCCCGAGCGACGCGTTCGACAGCGAGTACGCGACGAGGTTGATCGCCTCGGTCGCGTTCGAGGTCCAGACGATCTCGTCGTCGGCGGCGCCCACGAATCGGGCGACGGCGGCGCGCGCGTCTTCGAAGAGCTCGGTCGCCTCGGCGGCGAGCGTGTGCGCGCCACGGTGCACCGCGGAGTTCATGGAGGTCGCGAAGTCACGCTCGGCGTCGAGCACCGCGGTCGGGCGCTGCGACGTCGCCCCCGAGTCGAGATACACGAGCGGATGCCCGTGCACCTGCGCTCCCAGGATCGGGAAGTCCCCGCGGATGCGCCGCACCTCGGCCTCGTTCAAGGGGGCGATCAGGTCGACACCGGGAGAAACGCTCATCGTTCCAGTTTCCCACCTGTGAGCAGGGGGTGGGCGCAGGCGTCAGCGCCCGTCGAGCGTCTTCGCGTCGGCGGCCTCGTCGTAGCGGTCCTGCGCATCGCGGACATCCTCCACGTGCGACTCCGCCCAGACCTGCAGCGCCTGGAGCGGCTCGTGCAGGGTCCGCCCGAGCGGGGTGAGTCGGTACCGGGGATGACCGTCGTCACCGACCGCCCGCTCGAGCATCCCATCGCGTTCGAGGGCGCGGAGTGTGTCGACGAGCACCTTCTTCGTGATCCCGTCCATCCGGCTGTGCAGCTCGCCGAAGCGCAGCGGCTGCTCGTGCAGGAGGACGACGATCATCGCGGTCCACTTGTTCGCGATGCGGGCGAGGGACGCGCGCGACGGGCAACTGGCGGAGAACACCGTCCATGTGCGCGACATCCGCCGCTCCTTCCCCGGTGACGTTGAAGTAACCGCGTCCCGGTCGAGACGCTGGATGCTCCACAGTACCGACCCATCCAGGAGGAGCATCATGTCGGCAATCGACGTCGTAGGACAGTATGGTGCGGCCATGGCCGCCGGAGACATGGAGGCGCTGGCCGCGACCTTCCACGCGGACGCCGTCTGGCACCAGCCCGGAGAGAGCCAGGTCTCGGGGGACCATGTCGGTCCCGACGCGATCCTCGCGCACCTCGGCCGGTTCATGCAGCTGAGCGGCGGAACCTTCGCCCTCGAGACCGAATCGGCGACCGAGAGCGGCGCACTCGTCTCAGCGACCGTGCGCTTCCGTGCCCAGCGCGAAGGGCATGACGACCTCGACCAGCACGGCGTCGACGTCTTCCGCGTCGCCGATGACCGCATCGTCGAGGTCTGGTTGATCAGCGAGGACCAGGACGCGGAGGACCGCTTCTGGGGCACCGTCTGATCGAGGGCACCGTCTGATCGAGGGCACCGGATCCGGCAGCACCGTCTCCGGCAGCACTTGATCCGGCAGCGCCGGGTGGCCGGGCCTCGACCGCCGGCGCCCGCGCCTCTAGGCTCATCCCATGATCGCCCCGGACACGCTGCTCGCCTTCGTCGTCGCCGCGTTCGTCATGGTCGTGATCCCCGGGCCGACGGTGCTGTTCACGATCGGCCGGGCCATGGTGCTGGGGCGCTGGGGCGGGTTCCTCAGCATCCTCGGCACGGCCGTCGGGTCGATCGTCCTCGTCGTGGCCGTCGCGCTCGGCGTCGGCACCGTGATCGCACAGTCGATCGTGCTGTTCACGATCGTCAAGGTGCTCGGCGCCGGTTACCTGATCTTCCTCGGCGTCCAGGCGATCAGGCACCGGAAGGATGCGGCGCGCGCCATGATCGCGGCACCGGCACGGCGCTCGGGGTGGCGACTCCTCAGCGAAGGCTTCGTCGTCGGCGTGACCAACCCGAAGTCCATCGCCTTCTTCCTCGCGATCCTGCCCCAGTTCGTCGATCTGCATGCCGGTTCCGTCCCCGCGCAGCTCTTCCTGCTCGGGGCGATCGTCGTCACCATCGGTGTGACGTGCGACGCGGTGTGGGTGCTCCTCGCGAGTGCCGCCCGCGACTGGTTCGGTCGCTCCCCACGACGCATCGAGGCGATGGGCGCGACAGGCGGCGGACTGATGATCGCTCTCGGAGCGTTCCTTCTGGTGTGGAGCGAGAAGCCCGCGACCGCCTGAGTGCGGCCTGAACGCTCACACGTGCCTGGAGGTCACATGCGAGCGAAGCGGGCCCGAGCGATGCAGAAGACGCCGTAGACCGCGAAGCCTGCGCCGACCAGCCCCAGGACGAGTCCTCCCAGGGGCAGCTCGAGCAGGCTGTGCAGAGCAGCGTCGAGCCCTGCGCCCTTCTCCGGGTCCTGTGTCACGGCGGCGACCACGAACAGCACCCCGGTCACGGCCACCGCGATGCCCTTGCCGAAGTAGCCGATCACTCCCAGCGTCACGATGCCCCCGCGAGCGACCCCCGATGGCAGGTCGAGCAGCTTCTCGAAGCCGCGGGTGAAACCGCCGACGACGAACCCGACCCCCACCCCGACGACCGAGAGCCCCACGACGACCAGCAGGGCCACGCCGCCCGGCGCCGAGAGCAGCACCGCGCTCAAGGTCTTCGAGGCCGTCTCCGAGTCGGCGTTGCCACCCACCGCGTAGATCAGGGCCATGCCTCCGACGACGAGGTACGCGGCGGCGATGCCGAAGAGCTTGACGCGCTGACCCCACTTCTTCGTCTCGGCCGGGTCGGCGGCGAGGAAGGCACTGGCGATCTGCCATACGGCAAGCGCGATCAGCCCGGCGGCCACGAGTACGAGCAGCAGGCCTCCGATCGGGCTCTGGCGGATCTGCTCCATCGCTCCGTCCTGGTCGGCGTCGCCGGAGGCGCCCGCCGCGATGGAGATCGCCACCGAGCCGATGATGACGTGGATGAGGCCCAGGACGACGAAACCGGCACGGGCGATCCGTCGGAACGTCGACGACCTCTTGGCGACGCGTGCCGCATTCTTGACCGTGCTCATCGTTGAAGCGTATCCGTCGCACCGGAAGCCGAGGAGGGGCTTGCTTTCCCGGTATCCACCGCTCAGGCGCGCGGCATGACCGGCTGCCGGAGGATCGTGCGCAGCTTCGCCGGATCGACGCGACGCAAATCGCTCAGGTAGATCTCGTGATGGAGTCCTCGCATCTGCAGCCCATTCTCGGGGATGAAACGGTGATGCATATCGTCGAGCACCGGCCCTTCGTCGTCGAACGGGCCCACATGCAGCGTCTGCACGCAGGTGGCCTCGTCGAGCGTCTCCAACCGCACGGACTCCAGTGCCGGAATCGACTCCTTCTTCTTCGCCGCCTTCTTCGCGACGGCTTCCACCGCAGCCGCGCACATCGCCCCGGTGATGTGGTCGCCGACCATGATCATCATCGTCCACATCCACGCCGACTTGTCGCGGCGCGAGGTGAACGACTCCATGTCCGGTGCATGCCAGAGTCCTTCGAGCGGCATCACCACCGTGTCGACGCCGAGCTCGTTCCGACTCGCGAACTTCAGCGCATAGGCCACCGGGAACAGGGCGGACACGGCCTCCCTGTACGCGGGTGCGGTGTTCGGGTCGCCTGCCCCGTCGATCATCAGATACTGCAGGGGCGGCACCTCGACGATGCGGAACTCTCCCCTCTTCGCGCGATACGCGTCGAGCGTCTTCTTGGGATCGATCGCCGCCATGACGTGCCCTCCTTGATCGTGCGCCCAGTGTCGCACGGGCGTCGGACACGGTGCGGCGAGGCGAGGGCGGGTGGTGCGCGGACGCCCGCCCGCCCTCGGGCCTGCGTCAGCCGTGCTCGACCGGAAGCCAGAGCTCACACGACGCGGAGTCGTCCCGGAACTCGAGGTAGCGCACGATCGAGGGACCGGGACGAAGCCTCCAGGGGTTCGACGGGAACCACTCGGTCGCTGTGGCGGCCCACAGATCCTGCAGCGTCTCGGGGAACGGCCCCTGTGCGGCGAAGACCGCCCAGGAACCGGCTTCGAGGGGAAGGGAGTCGAGGTCGTCCGGAACGGGAGTGGTGCTCTGCAGGGCGACGCCGTGCAGATACGTGAGCAGCGTGCCCTCCGGTGCGTCCGGTTCGATATCGGCCGTGACGGCCAGGATCCCCGACGGCTCGGCGTCGCCGAGACCCTTGAGGCGCGCATGTTCCTCGGACGGGATCGCGGCGATGTGCTCCTGGATGTGCGGATTGACGCCCTCGTGGATCAACGGGACCTCGGCGGCATGACCGGCGAGGACGAACGCGGGCCGGGTGGTGATGGTGACGTCCATGGGGATTCTCCCTTCGACGCTCAGGCGGAACCGGAGCGTGGGTTGAGTGCGGAGAGGACCCCCGTCACGGCGCGCATCGGCCGGGCTGATGCCGTGCACAGCCCGGAACGCGCGTCCGAATGCCTCGACCGACCCGTACCCGTGGCGCACGGCCACGTCGAGCAGACTCGCGGCGCCCGCAGCGAGCTCCGCCCCGGCGAGCGTCATCCGACGACGACGCACGTATTCCGAGAACGGCATGCCCGCGAGTGCCGAGAACATCCGGCGCAGGTGATACTCGGTGGTGCCGTGCTCATGCGAGAACGAGGCCACGTCGATCTCCTGACCCGGGTCTCCCGCGTCGACCATGTCGATCAAGGCGTTCAGCGTGCCGATCATGAGGTCCTCCTTTCCTCACCATCGTCACCGTCGCCCGCCCCTCGCGACCCGACTTCTGCGGTCCGATGCGATCGGCGCCAGAGCTCAATCGACGTCAGAGTTCAATCGACGTCAGAGTTCGATCGACGTCAGAGTTCGACGGGCGGCGCCGGTTCGGTCTCCGATTCCTCGGGATGACGCGCCAGGTTGACGATCCCGGCGATCAGGCCACCCCACACCGTGACCATGGCGACGATCATCATGACGATCGCGATCGGAGTCATGCGCCGGCTCCCTTCGTCGTGCCGACTGCCGGTATCGCCGAGGTCTCGGTATCCGGTTCGTAGTGCTCCTCGGAGAGGAACTCGTCGTACTCGGGGTCGTCCTTCGCATGCGAGCGCGTGCTCCAGGGCAGCGCCGACAGGATCAGCGCCAGGACGACCAGGGCGATGACCATCCCCCAGCCGAAGATGGCGAGGAACCAGGCGGGATAGCCGCTGTACGGTTCGGAGGTCTTCGCGATGAGCTCGCTGACGAAGAGGTATCCGAGAACGACCGGCGCGAGAACCCCGACGAGCACCTTCCAGACGGTGCCCACCCGGAAACTCGAACGCCGGTTGAGGTGCTCGACCAGCACCGGCAGCTTGTGCAGCAGCCAGGCCACGATGATGACCGCCACCAGCGCGACCGCCATGATGCCGAAGGAGTTGACGAAGGCGTCGGCCGTGTCGAGCACCGACAAGGCCGTGGTCGTCGAGAAGAGCGCCATCGAGATGATCGCCAACGGGATCGCGACCGTGAGGGTCGTGCGCACGCGCGCCCATCCCAGCTTGTCCTGCAGTGCGGCCACGATCACCTCGAGGATCGAGATGAGGGAGGTGACGCCGGCGAACACCAGGGCTCCGAAGAACAGCACACCGATGATCGACCCTCCCGTGGCCTGCGAGACGATCGTGGGGAAGGCGATGAAGGCGAGGCCGATTCCGGAGGACGCGACACCGGCCACCTCCGTTCCCTGCGCCTGCGCCATGAATCCCAGCGCCGCGAAGACGCCGATGCCGGCGAGGATCTCGAACCCGGAGTTGGCGAAGGCCACCACGAGCCCGGAACCGGTCAGATCGGTCTTCCGCTTCAGGTAGGACGAGTAGGTCACCATGATGCCGAAGGCGACGGAGAGCGAGAAGAAGATGTGTCCGTAGGCGGATGCCCAGACGCCGGGGTCGGCCAGTGCCTCCCAGTTCGGGGTGAAGAAGGCGTTGAGGCCGTCCATGGCTCCCGGGAGGAACAGGGACTGCACCACGAGGATCGCGAACATCACGGTGAGCAGCGGCATCAGGATCATGTTCGCCCGGCCGATGCCGCGCTTGACACCCAGCGCCATGATGACGATCACGATCAGCCAGACCACGACGAGCGGGATGCCGACCTGCGGGACGAAATCGGTCGATACACCGACCTCGGCGACGTCCGCCGATCGCAGGAAGTCGATGAAGAAGAAGTCGTTCTCGTTGCCCGCGCCCCAGGTGAGCTGGGCCGAGAACCACGTGTACATCGCCGCCCAGGCGATGATCACCGCGTAGTAGACCGCGATCACGACGCAGATGAGCACCTGCCACCAGCCGAGAGGCTCGGCCGCACGGTGCATGCGACGGAACGCCAGCGGCGCCGACCCACGGAATCGGTGACCGATCGCGTAGTCGAAGAACAGCAGCGGGATACCGGCCGTGAGCAGAGCACACAGGTACGGGATCAGGAAGGCTCCGCCACCGCCTTCGTAGGCGACGTAGGGGAACCGCCAGATGTTCCCGAGGCCGACCGCGGAGCCGATCGCCGAGAGGATGAACACATTGCGCGAGCCGAAGGCTTCACGTTTGTGGGTCTGCGTCGCTGCGGTGGCCATGCGGACGAGGCTACCTGAGGGTCGAGCCGAACGTCGGGTCGGACACAGACACGAGCCGATCCCGCCGCTTCAGTCCAACGCATCCGCCAGCCCGGCCAGGGTGGAGAAGCGACCGTCGAAGGCGTCGGTCTCCGCGGGCGGATCACCCACCGGACGCGGCACGTACGCGGTCCTCATCCCTGCATCTCCGGCGCCTCTGAGGTCCCAGGCGTGAGCGGCGACCATGAGCACTCTCTCCGGGTCGCCCCCTGCCTCCTCCACCGCGAGCCGGTAGACCCGCGGTGAGGGCTTATAGGCCTCGACGGCATCCGCGGAGAGCGCCCCGTGCCATCGCAGTCCGGCGTACTCCCCGAGCGCGCGCAGCGACTCCGGGTTCGCATTCGACAGCCCGAGAACATGGAAGCGGGCCGCAAGCCGCGCGACGCCCTCGCACGAATCCGGCCAGGCGGGAAGACGCTTCGTCGCGGTGGCGAGGCGATCGATCGTCGCGGCATCCGTGATCCCCGCGGCCTGCGCCACCCGAGTCGCCGCCTCGCGATCAAGGATTCCGGAGTCGACATAGTCGCGCTCACCCCGTGCGATCCGACGCTGCTCCCCTTCGATATGACGTTGCCAGACGCCGAGAAGCTCGTCGGAATCACGGGGGGAGCCGCCCGCCTCCTCGATGGCGATGCGGAGCCCTCCGGGTTCATCGACCAGGGTGCCCAGCACGTCGAAGACGATCGTGGTGATGTCGCGCAGCATGGTTCGAGTCTGCCCCGACGCGGGAGCGCAGGGGCCGGGAACGAGAAAACCCCCGCCTGAGCGGGGGTTCTTCTGCGGAGACGAGGGGATTTGAACCCCTGGTCCCCGTGAGGGGACTCCACCTTAGCAGGGTGGTGCACTCGGCCGGACTATGCGACGTCTCCAGGCATCCGACCCGAAAGCACGGATGCACCTAGCCATCATAACGGGTCGGACGAGCGGTGACGAACCGGCACCCCCCGAACTCGCTTCCGACCGACGCGCACGCGGGCTGAGCGGGGATGCGCACTCGCGCTGGGATACTTGCCGCACATCGTGGGCACCCGACGTCCACCGCGCGGAAGAGGACCGATCATGCCCCGCACCGACACCGTGAACGCGGAGAACGCCCACACCCCCTCGCATCGCGAGCGGGACGGCCAGGCGCGCGGTTACGCGATCATCCTCGGTCTGCTCATCGTCTCGTACGGCTTCTGCGCGGCGCAGCCCAGCACCGACCCGAGCCCCTGGGCCTTCCTCGCCATGCTGGCGACGGTGGCGATGGTGTTCTACGTGACCCGTGCACGACATCTCGTGCAGCGTGTGTGGTGGGTGGTGCTCTCGGTCGCCGGTGCCGCCGCCGTCGTCGCCGCGCTCTTCGGCGTCGACGGCCCGGTGCTCGCGATCCCGCTGTCGGCCGCATCGATGCTCGCTCTGCTGGTCGCTCCGTGGGCCATCATCGCGCATCAGGTCAACCGGCGGGGCCTCGACCTGGAGGCGCTGCTGGCGGCGATCACGGCCTACATCCTGGTCGGGATGTTCTTCGCCTTCGTCTACAACCTGATCTCGCAGATCTCCCCCACCCCGATGTTCGGCGAGGAGAGCCTCGACTCGCTCGGCAACCAGCTGTTCTTCTCGTTCACCGCACTGACCACGACCGGATACGGCAATCTGGTCCCCGTCGGCACCACCGGACAGGGGATCGCCATCGCCGAGGGCATCACCGGGCAGCTGTTCCTGATCACGGCGGTCGCACGGATCATGCGCGGCGCGAGTGCGAAAGGCAGATCGAGCACGCCCGCCTGAGTGCCTTCCGGCGTGCCCGCCGCCCGCCGCCCGCCGCCCGCCGACCTCATCCGGAAGGGGTGACGCCCGCACGGGGATCGCCCCGTCGGATGCCACGATGAACAGGCTCGAAGGAGTCACCATGAAGAGATGGGGCGTCATCGCCGTCCTCGGCTCCGCGCAGTTCGTGATGGTGCTGGACGGCACCGTGATGAACGTGTCGATATCGACGGTGGTGTCCGACCTCGACACCACCGTGGCCGCGATGCAGGGCGCCATCACGTTCTACACCCTCACGATGGCGGCGTTCATGCTGCTCGGGGCGAGGCTGGGTGACGTGTGGGGCCGCCGCAGGGCGTTCGTCATCGGATCGTGCATCTATGCCGTGGGGTCGCTGATCACGGCGGTGAGTCCGAACGTGCAGTTCCTGTTCCTCGGCTGGTCGGTCGTCGAAGGCCTGGGTGCCGTGCTCGTCATCCCGGCGATCGCCGCCCTCGTCGCCGACAACTACCGCGGCCGTGAGCGCATCACGGCGTTCGCTATCATCGGCGCCGTCTCCGGGGCCGCCGTCGCGGCTGGACCACTGATCGGCGGATTCGTCACGACCTACTTCGACTGGCGCTACGTGTTCGCCGCCGAGGTGCTCATCATGATCGGCGTGGTGCTGTGCGCCCGGATCGTCACCGACCCGACGCCACGGCAGAGCGTGCGCATCGACGTCCTCAGCGTCGCGCTCTCGTCGGTCGGGCTGGTCGCGGTGGTGTTCGGGATGCTGCAGAGCAAGACGTGGGGGTGGGTGCTGCCGCTGAACCCGCCCACGATCGGCGGCGTCGTGGTCGCCCCTCTCGGCATCTCTCCCGCCGCCTGGTTCATCGTGCTCGGCGTCGTGCTCCTGGCCCTGTTCTTCTCGCGTCAGCGCCTGCTCGAA
This sequence comes from Microbacterium sp. Cr-K32, assembly GCF_000708345.1. Taxonomy (NCBI): domain Bacteria; kingdom Bacillati; phylum Actinomycetota; class Actinomycetes; order Micrococcales; family Microbacteriaceae; genus Microbacterium; species Microbacterium sp. Cr-K32. Next base: position 185,443 of record NZ_JARD01000018.1, read on the forward strand.
CGCCTCGGCCGGTCGCCGCTCATCCACGTGGGGATGTTCTCGATCACCTCGCTCCGCAGCGGACTCACCGTCCTCGGGGCGCAGTACACCGTGACCGCCGGGCTCTTCTTCATGGTGCCGGTGTATCTGCAGATGACCCTCGGCCTCGATGCCCTGGAGACCGGGATCCGGATCTTCCCCCTCTCCATCGCTCTCGTGCTGTTCTCGATCGTGGGCACCCGACTCTCGCGCTTCTTGTCTCCGCGGACGATCGTGCGTATCGGACAGCTGACACTCGTCGTCAGCGCCCTCATCCTTCTCGGCTCCGCCACCAGCGACCTGCGCAGCGGCTTCTTCGCGACCGGGATGTTCCTCGCCGGAGCGGCCCTCGGACTCCTCGCCTCGCAGCTCGGGAACGTGAACATGTCGAGCGTGACCGAGAAGGAGACGAGCGAGGTCGGCGGGCTTCAGGGCGTGTTCCAGAACCTCGGCTCGTCGCTCGGAACTGCCCTGATCGGGTCGATCCTCATCGGTGCGCTGTCGACCTCGTTCGCCTCGGGAGTCGCGGCGAGCGACCTGCCCGACACCACCCAGGCGACCGTGGCGAGCGCCACGCAGCACGGAGTCACCATCGTGCCCGCGGCCGACGTCGCCGCCATCGCGGAGAAGGCCGGGCTGGACGATGCCGACGCCGACACTCTCGCCACGGTCTACCGCGATTCGCAGCTGTCGTCGCTGCGCATCGCGTTCTTCGGGCTCATCCTCATCAGTCTGCTGTCGCTCTTCTTCTCGAAGGGGATACCCCACGCGAACGCCGTCCGCAGACGGCACGGCCAGGAGACGGCCGACCAGGAGGCCGGCTGACCAGCGCGGACCCGGCGGAGACGCCGGTCCGAACGTCGCCGTCGCCGTCGCCATCGCCATCGGGATCGGCGAGGATGAGGACCATGACGACCGTCTCCGCACCCCGCATCGAGCACCACCGGGAACCGTTCGGCATCGGCGAGAGCGCACCACGCCTGAGTTGGACCACCACGGATGCACCTGCCGGCTGGCGCCAGGAGCGCTACGCCGTCACGGTGGTGCGCGACGACGCCGAGGAGACCGTCGAGGTCACGTCCGCCGAGCAGGTCCTGGTTCCCTGGCCGACTCGTGCGCTCGACTCCCGCGAGCGGGTGGGTGTGCGCGTGGCGGTGCAGGGTGCGGACGGCCGCTGGTCGGCCGAGAGCCCGCAGACCTGGGTGGAAGCCGGCCTCCTCCACCCCGACGACTGGTCGGCGCGGCCGGTCGGGCTCGACCTCGATGAGGACCCGGAGAGCGACGCCCGCCGCGCCACCCTGGTGCGGCGGAGCTTCCGGCTCGACGGGGAGATCTCCCGCGCCCGGCTCTACGCCACCGCGCACGGGCTGTACGAGCCCGAGATCAACGGCGGGCGCGTCGGCTCCGACACGCTGTCGCCGGGGTGGACGGTCTATCGCGAACGGCTGCGGTACTACACCTACGACGTGACCGCCCTGCTCGTCGACGGCGAGAACGCGCTCGGCGCCTGGCTCGGCGACGGCTGGTACCGCGGACGTCTCGGCTGGCGCGGCGGGTACCGCAACGTGTTCGGAAGCGATCTCTCGTTCCTCGGCCAGCTGGAGATCACCTATGTCGACGGACGACGCGAGACGATCGTGACCGACGACTCATGGAAGGGCGCACTCTCCCCCGTCCTCCGCTCCGGCATCTACGACGGCGAGGACTACGACGCGCGCGAGGAGCTCTCGGAGTGGACGACCGCCGCCTTCGACGACGCGCAGTGGCTGCCTGTCGCGGTGCGCGATCGCGATCCGCGCACCCTGGTCGCGCCGACGGCGCCACCCGTCCGGGTGACCGAAGAGGTCGCCCCCGTCGCCGTGCTCACGTCACCCGGCGGCGCCCGCATCCTCGACTTCGGGCAGAACCTCGTGGGAAGGGTGCGCATCCGCGTGACCGGTCCGCGCGGCACGACCGTCACGCTGCGCACTGCGGAGGTTCTGCAGGAGGGGGAGATCTACACGCGGCCGCTGCGCAGCGCACGCTCCAGCGACTCCTACACACTCGCCGGACGCCCCGGCGGCGAGGAATGGGAGCCGCGGTTCACGTTCCACGGCTTCCGATACGCCGAGGTCTCCGGCTGGCCGGGCGACCTCGATGCGGATGTCGCGGCCGGCGCTCTGATCGCCCGTGTGCTGCACACCGACCTCGAGCGCACCGGGTGGTTCACGTGCTCCGATCCCCTGGTCGAGCAGTTGCACCGCAACGTGGTCTGGGGCATGCGCGGCAACTTCGTCGACATCCCCACCGATTGCCCGCAGCGAGACGAGCGCGTGGGGTGGACGGGCGACGTGCAGGTGTTCGGCCCGACCGCGTCGACGCTGTTCGACGTCTCGGGGATGCTGTCGGGATGGCTCCGTGACGTGGAGGCCGACCAGCTGCCCGACGGCACGGTCCCGTGGTTCGTGCCCGTGATCCCGTCGCACAGGGTGTGGTCTCCGATCCGCGCCGGCGCCGCCTGGGGAGATGTGGCGACGCTGCTGCCGTGGACCCTGTACCAGCGCTTCGGAGACGAGGACGTTCTGGCGACGCAGTTCGAGAGCGCACGCCGATGGGTCGACAAGGTGGAATCACTGGCCGGACCCGACCGCCTGTGGAACGAGGGGTTCCAGCTCGGCGACTGGCTCGATCCCGCGGCGCCCCCGCAGGATCCGGGCGATGCCCGCACCGATCGGTATCTCGTCGCCACGGCGTACTTCGCCCGGTCGGCGCGAGCGGTCGCCGATATGGCTCGTGTGCTCGGACGCTCCGCCGACGCGGATCGTTACGGCACGCTCGCCACCGAGGTCGCTGCCGCTTTCCGGGGTGCGTATGTGAAACCCGACGGCACGATGACCTCCGACGCCCAGACTGCGTACGCCCTGGCCATCGTCTTCGACCTGCTCGCCGACGAGACGCAGCGTGCGATCGCGGGGGCACGCCTCGCCGCGCTCGTGCATGCCGCGGACAACCGCATCGCGACCGGCTTCGTGGGCACGCCGCTCGTCTGCGACGCGCTCACCCTGACCGGCCACGCGGATGCCGCCTACGACCTTCTTCTCGAGCAGGGATGCCCGTCCTGGCTGTACCAGGTCGTGCAGGGCGCGACCACGGTCTGGGAGCGGTGGGATGCGATGCTCCCCGACGGCACCGTGAACCCCGGGACCATGACCTCGTTCAATCACTACGCGCTGGGAGCGGTCGCGGACTGGTTGCACCGCAGCGTCGCCGGGCTCGCACCCGCGGAGCCCGGATACCGCCGCATCCGCTTCGCACCGCGTCCCGGTGGCGGGCTCACCCATGCCGCGGCGATGCAGCGCACGCCCTACGGTGACGCCTCGATCGCGTGGCGCGTGGGCGAGGACGAGCTGCATGTCGACCTCGTGGTCCCGGTCGGCGCGACGGCCGAGCTCGACCTGCCCGGCGCGGTCCGTGAGGAGCTCGGGCACGGCGCGCACACGCTCACCGTGCCCCTGCTTCCGTGACGCGTCAGCCGGCGGCGGGACCGCCCGTGTTCGCTGCGGCGATCAGCTGCTCGATCTGCTCGAAGTCGACCGGGAGCCCCGGGAATCCGGCCAGACGTCCGATCGGGAAGGAGGCCATCATCTTCTGCATCGCCTCGTCGTTCGGCATCATCGACGCCGCAGCCGCGTCGCCGCCGAGTCCGCCCATCAGGCCGCCCAGCGCCTGCTGCACGATGGGGCCGGCGACGGGGTGCGCGATCAGGTCGCCGATGGAGGAGTTCATGGTCAGTTCCTGGTGCACCTCGTCACCCGAGACCTCGACCGACGCGGTCGAGCGGATGTCACGACTGGAGGCGGCCACATCGACGGCATAGGCGCCGCCCTCGACCACCCAGCGGTCGACGCGGATGTCCCAGTAGGCGAGGTCTTCGCGCCGCACGACGAGCTCGACCGTGCGGGTCTCCCCGGCAGCGAGCGCGACCGAGGAGAAGGCCTTGAGCTCACGAGGTGCGCGCTGCACGATCGACGCGGCCGGGGCGACGTAGACCTGCACGACCTCGCGCCCGTCGCGGTCACCGGTGTTGGTGACGTCGACGCGCACGACGATGTCCCCGTCGGCACCGACATCGGCTGTCGCTCGACCGTATTCGAACGTCGTGTACGAGAGTCCGTGGCCGAACGGGAAGGTCACGTCGAGACCCTTCGCGTCGTACCAGCGGTAGCCGACCAGCAGACCCTCGCCGTAGCGCACGTGTCCGAACTCGCCGGGGAAGTTGCCGAATGACGGGTTGTCCTCGAGCCGCACCGGCACGGTCTCGGTGAGCTTGCCCGAGGGGTTCACGGCACCGTAGAGCACGTCGGCCACCGCGCTGCCGCCGGCCTGACCGAGCAGCCAGCTCTCGACGATGGCCGGCACACGATCGGCGAAGGGCAGGGCCACCACGCCACCGTTGGACAGCACGACCACGGCGCGGGGATTGACCTCGAGCACGGCGTCGAGCAGGGCGAGCTGCGGCGCCGGCAGGTCGATGTGATCGCGGTCGAAGCCTTCCGACTCCTCGGCAGCGGGGAGGCCGAGGAAGACCACGGCCACGTCTGCCGCCTCGGCGACGCCGACGGCCTCTGCCCGCAGGTCGTCGGCAGTCCGACCGGATGTCGCGATGGCGCCGCCTTCGACGGCGAAGCCCGCGGCGTAGGAGACGTTCTCGCCGCCCACGGCACGCAGTTCATCGAGCGCCTTGTCGACGCGGGTGGGGTTGATCAGCGAAGACCCCGCGCCCTGGAACCGCGGCTCGGTCGCGAACGCGCCGATCACGGCGATCTTCTGGTCGACGGCGAGCGGGAGCAGGGCAGCCTCGTTCTTCAGCAGCACGATGGAACGACCGGCCGCCTCGCGGGCGAGTGCGTGGTGGGCATCGACGTCGAGCGGGCCTGCCACGGCCGGGCGCTCCCCGGCCTTGCGCACGAGCTCGATGGCGCGGCCCGCGGCGGTGTCGAGCACGCTCTCCTCGAGCGTTCCCGCACGCACGGCGGCAACGAGCTGCGCATCCGTGCGCCCTCCCGACGCCGGCATCTCCAGGTCGAGGCCTGCGGCGACGCCGGCGACGCGGTCGTTGACGGCGCCCCAGTCCGACACGACGAGGCCGTCGAAGCCCCAGTCGTCGCGCAGCACGCTGGTGAGCAGCCACGGGTCCTCCGAGGCCCAGACGCCGTTGAGCTTGTTGTACGAGCACATGACGGTCCACGGCGAGGCGTCCTTCACGACGCGTTCGAACCCGCGCAGGTAGATCTCACGCAGCGGGCGGGGGTCGACGTCGGAGCTCGCACGCATGCGGTCGAACTCCTGGTTGTTCGCGGCGAAGTGCTTGAGCGAGGTGCCGACGCCCTTCGACTGGATACCGCGGACCGAGGCGGCGCCGAGGACGCCGGACACGATCGGGTCCTCCGAGAAGTACTCGAAGTTGCGGCCGCACAGCGGCGAGCGCTTGATGTTGATGCCGGGGCCGAGCACGACGGCGACGTTCTCGATCGCGGCTTCGACGCCGATCGCCGCGCCCACGCGCTCGATGATCTCCGGATCCCACGACGAGCCGATGCCGACGGCGGGTGGGAAGCAGGTGGCGGGGACGCTGCTCGCGAGACCGAGGTGGTCGGTGGCACCGGACTGCTTGCGCAGGCCGTGCGGACCGTCGGTCATCATCACCGACGGGATGCCCGCGCGGTCGATGGCCTTCGTGGTCCAGAAGTCCGCACCGCTGGTGAGCGACGCCTTCTCCTCGAGGGTGAGGTCGGAAGCCGAGATCTCGGTCATGGTGTTCCTTTCGCGGGCGACGTCGATGTCCTTGCGAAAACCATATGCCCTTCAGTATTAGATTTCAAACGGCATTCAGGATTAGGGTCGAAGCATGGCACGACGGGGTTCGTATGCGAAGGGCGTGGCGCGACGCGAGGAGATCCTCGAGAGCGCCCTCGACGTGATCGGACGCAAGGGTTACCAGAACGCGTCCCTCAAGGAGATCGCCGAAGTCGTCGGCGTCACCCCCGCTGCTCTCCTGCACTATTTCGGATCGAAGGAGGAGCTCTTCACCGAGGTGCTCCGCAAGCGCGACGAGCACGACGGCCTCGATCCCGCCGGGCTCAGCGACGCCGAGGCCAGAGCCGCGTTCATCGGCGTGATCCGCCACAACACCGAGGTCCCGGGTCTCGTCGCCCTGTTCTCACGCCTCTCCGTGGACGCCGCCGACCCGGAACACCCCGCCCACGACTACTTCCTGGATCGCAGCGCGCGCCTGCGCGACTCCATCGCCGACAACTTCGGCGCCGACGGCAGACGCTCCACTCTCGACCCGGACACGCTCGCGCGGGTGATCCAGGCGGCGTCCGACGGGCTCCAGCTGCAATGGATGATCGACCCGACCGTCGATATGCCCGGCATCATGGGTGCCCTGATCGACGCCCTGCATCCGCCAGTGCCGCCGACCGTCGACTAGCCCTTCACGGCACCCCCGAGTCCGGCCGAGCGCAGGAACACCGACTGGAAGATCAGGAACATCGCGATCGGGATCAGGGTCGCGATCGCCAGCGCCGCCAGGAACACGTCGAGCTCGGTCTGCGACTGCACGGCGGGGAGACGCACCGACAACGGTTGCACCGCAGGGTCGGGCAGCACGAGCATCGGCCACAGGTAGTCCTTCCACGCGGCGATGATCGCGAACACCGAGACCACGCCGAGGATCGGCTTCGACATCGGCAGCACGATCGACCAGAACAGCCGGAAAGGTCCGGCGCCATCGGTGCGGGCCGCCTCGAACACCTCCCGCGGGAGCGAATCGAAGAACCGCTTCACGAGCAGGATGTTGAACGCGTTCGCGCCCATCGGCAACCAGACCGCGAGGTAGTTGTTGAGCAGGCTCACGTCTCCGAGAAGCGGCGGATGCACGATCGTCAGGTAGAGCGGCACCAGCAGCACGATGCCCGGGATGAACAGCGTCGCCAGCACCAGGGCGTTCAGGATCGGCGCGTACTTCGGGCGCAGCACCGACAGCGCGTAGCCCCCGGTCGTCGCGATGAGCAGCTGCACGAACCAGGCGCCGAGGGCGATGATCACCGTGTTGAAGAAGTACTGGTCGATGTGGATGTCGTTCCACGCGGTCGACAGGTTCTCCCAATCCATGCCGTTCGGCCACAGGGCGAACGGCTGCTGCAGCGTGTCCTGGGTGGGGGTGATCGCCGACTTCGCGAGCCACAGGATCGGCCCGAGCCCGGCGACCACCAGTCCGACGGCGAGGAAGACATGCGTGAGCGACATCCCGATGCGGATGCCGGGCCGCCGACGTTCGGAGTCGGAGATGACGGTGCGGTCGCCGACGCGATCGGCGGCCTTCTCCGCCGCCTTCTCCGCGGCACGGGTCGAGAGGCGGGTGGTGAGGCTCACGTCGTGCTCCAACGGTCGGTCAGCTTGAAGTACAGCCAGGAGAGGAGGGCGAGGACGATCGCGAGCAGCACCGAGACGGCCGTGGCTTCGCCGTAATCGCCGCCCAGGCTGTTGCGGAAGGCCTTGTCGTAGATGTACAGCAGCACGGTCTTGGTCGCTCCGGCCGGTCCACCGCCGGTGAACAGGAACGGCTCGAGGAAGACCTGCGCGGTGGCGATCACCTGCAGGATCAGCATGATGAAGAGGATGGCGCGCAGCTGGGGCAGCGTGACGTGCCAGATCTTCTTCCAGATGCCGGCGCCGTCGACCTCCGCGGCGTCGTAGAGCTCGGGCGGCACGCCCAGAAGCGCGGCGAGGTAGATGATGATCGACCCACCGGCGCCTGCCCACGTGGCCTCGAGCACGAGCGAGGGCATCGCCTGCACGGCGTCCTGGATCCACGGCTGTGGAGGGATGCCGACGAATCCGAGGACGGTGTTGAACACCCCCGAGGGGTCGGCGCTGTAGAAGAACTTCCACAGCAGCACCGCGACGACCGGCGGGATCACGACGGGCAGGTAGGCGAGCGCCGAGTAGATGCCCTTGCCGCGGCGCACCTCGCTCATCAGCACGGCCATCAGAAGCGGCAGCGGGAACCCGAAGAGCAGGGCGAGCACGGCGAACCACAGCGTGTTGATCACGGCGCGGCCGAGCTCGGGGTCACCGATCACGGCGAGGTAGTTGTCGAATCCGACCCACTCGGAGACGATCAGGTTCGTCTTCTGCAGGCTCATGATCACCGACTGCACGATCGGGGACCAGGAGAAGAACACGAACACGAACAGCATGGGGAGCACGAACAGGAGGTTCGCGAGCCCGCCGCCGCGGAACCAGGTGAGGGGCGAGCGGCGGCGGGAGGGGCGCACAGCGGGCGGCGGAGAGTCCTCCACCGCCGCCCGCTGCTCAGACAGCGTCATCGTCATGAAGCGTTACTCGTCGAGCTTCGCCTGCGCGTCGGTCTGCGCCTGGGCCAGGAGGGCATCGATGTCGGCGTTCTCGTCGGTCAGGACCTTCTGCACCACGGCGTCGAGGAGGGCATACACCTCCTGCGTCTTCACCTTCGGCTCACCCACCGGCGTCTGGTCCCAGATGCGGTCGCTGAACGGCGCCATCTGCTCGACCGGGACGTTGATGTAGTCGGCGATCCACACCTGCGACTCGTCGTACAGCTCACGGCTGAGCACCGGGAGCAGCGGGGTGCCCACCGCCTGGCCGGACTCGTTCAGGGTCTTCGCATCGAGCACCGCCGCGTCCTCGTCCATCAGCTTCTGCATGTAGTACCAGTCGATCCACGTGACCGCCGCCTCCTTCGTCGCGTCGTCGACCGTGGGGCTGATCACCGCGATGTCACCGCCGCCGAGCGTGCCGGGGTCGTCGCCTTCCATGGGCACGACGGTCATGCCGTAGATGTCCGAATCCATGCCGAAGTCGCGCACGAGGGCGGTGTAGATGTCGGAACCCGACGTGTACATTCCGATGTTGCCGGCGGCGAACTCCTGGTTGATCGTTCCCCAGTCGAGGTCGACCTTCGATCCGAACGAGCCGTCCTCCCACTTCACGTCGTGCAGGAACTGCAGCGACGCCTTCGTCGCATCGTTGTCGATCGTCGACTCGGCCGTGCCATCCCCGTTGTCGGTCTGGGTGCGCCCGCCGCGGGCGACGGTCTGCGAGGTGAGCTGCCACCCGCCGGTGTTGTTGATGGCCATCTGCGCGTACCCGGCCTTGCCCGTGGCATCCGTGATCTTCCTGGCGGCCTCGCGGATCTCGTCCCACGTCTCCGGCGGGTTGTCGGGGTCGAGCCCGGCCTGCTCGAACAGGTCGCGGTTGTAGTGCAGCGCGGCGGCGTACGCCTGGCGCGGGAAGCCGTAGATCTTGCCGTCGGCGCCGGTGACACCGTCGAGGATGATCGGGTTGAACTTGTCGGTGTAGCCGAGCTTCTCGATCGCGTCGGTCACGTCCATCAGCTGCCCGTTCTCGAGCAGCGTCTTGGAGTCGGTGAACGGCACGGTGAAGACGTCGGGCAGGCTTCCGCCGGCGAGCTGCACGGCGAAGGTCGGGCCTTCCCACTCGTACTCGACGCCGATGATGTCGATGTCGGGGTGTTCCTTCTCGAACTGCTTCTCCTGAGCGGCGAACGCATCGTAGGCGGCAGCGTCCGCTCCCGGGGGGAACGTCGCGACACGCAGCTCGAGGCGTCCGTCGCCGCTGTCGCCGTCGCCGCTGGACGTGCAGCCGGCGAGCGCGCCGACTGTCGCGAGCACGGCGATGCCGGCGACCATGGCCTTCGTTGATGACTTCATTGTCTGTCCTTCCATGTGGTGCTGATCGGGTGGTGCAGGGCTACTTCGGCGCTCGGTGCGAGTGCGCGGGAACGGCTCGGAGGGCGAGCCAGGCTGTGGAATCGGGAGGGAGCGCACCGTCGAGTGGCGCGCTGGCGAGAAGTACCTCGTGGTGGGCCGGCAGCGGCACGGGCACGGATCCGAGGTTCGTGATGCTGAGCGTGCCGTCCCCCCTGCGGAACGCCAGCACGTCGGCGCCGAGCTCGAGCCACTCCAGGTCGTCTCCGGCGAGGTCGTCGAGTCGACGGCGCAGCGCGATCGTCGCGCGGTACAGGTTGAGGGTCGAGTCGGGGTCCCTGTGCTGCGCGTCCACCGTGAGCGCCGCCCAGTCCTCGGGCTGCGGAAGCCACGGGGCGCCGCCGAAGCCGTACGGGGTCACCGCTCCGGACCACGGCAGCGGCACACGGCATCCGTCGCGCCCCGGGTCGACCCCGCCAGAGCGGAAGTGCATGGGGTCCTCGATCGCGTCGAGCGGCAGTTCCACTTCGGGAAGGCCGAGCTCGTCGCCCTGGTAGATGTAGAGACTGCCCGGCAGCGCCGCGACGAGCAGCGCCGCGGCGCGAGCGCGGCTCGCGCCGCGTACGGCATCCGTCGCGGTGCCGAAGCGCTTGCGCTCGAACGCGAAAGAGGAATCGGCCTGTCCGTACCGGGTGACCGGACGCGTGACGTCGTGGTTCGAGAGCACCCAGGTCGCCGGCGCGCCGACCGGCGCGTGTTCGGCGAGCGTGCGGGTGATGGAGTCGCGCATCGCCCTGGCGCTCCACGGCTGCGTCATGAATCCGAAGTTGAAAGCCGTGTGCATCTCGCCGGGGCGCAGATAGCGGGCGAAGCGCTCGGCGTCGTCGAGCCACACCTCGCCGACGAGCACCCTTTCGCCGTCGTACTCATCCGCGACGGACCGCCAGTGGCGGTAGATGTCGTGCAGCTCGTCGCGGTCGATGTGCGGGTGGCCGACCGTGGGAGCGGAGCCCGGCGGAAGGTCGGGAAGAGTCGGGTCCTTGACCGGGAGCGCCGCGGAGTCGATGCGGACGCCCGCGACGCCTCGGTCGAACCAGAATCGCAGGACGTCCTCGTGCTCACGCCGCACATCCGGGTGGTTCCAGTTCAGGTCCGGCTGTTCGGGGGTGAACAGGTGCAGATACCACTCGCCGTCGGAGCCGTCGGGGTTCTGAGTGCGCGACCAGGTCTCGCCCTGAAAGCTCGAGACCCAGTTGGTCGGGATGCCGTCACCGCGCTCGCCCCGACCGGAGTGGAACCAGAAGCGCTCGCGCTCCGGGCTGCCGGGGCCGGCCGCCAGCGCCTGTCGGAACCACTCATGCTGATCGGAGATGTGGTTGGGCACGATGTCGACGATCGTGCGGATGCCGAGTTCGAGCGCCTCCGCGATCAGCTGCTCCGCCTCTTCGAGGGTGCCGAAGCGGGGGTCGATGCGGCGATAGTCCTGTACGTCGTATCCGCCGTCCGCGAGCGGGCTCAGGTACCAGGGGGTGAACCAGAGCGCGTCGACGCCGAGGCTCTTCAGGTAAGGCAGCCGTGAGCGGACGCCGGCGAGATCGCCGATGCCGTCACCGTTGCCGTCCGCGAAGCTGCGCACATACACCTGGTAGATGACGGCGGTGCGCCACCAGCCCTCGCCCACGGGCATCGTCAGGGTGCGGGCCGGTGCCGCCGTGCGCAGAACGTCAGTGTCCACAGATCTCCTCGTCGTCGATGGCGATGAGTCGAATGTAGCTTTTCCGCGCGTTCCGCGCAAGAACTAAACAGAATGTTGGAAAATTGCGATGGCTGACATGCGCGCACAAGGACGGCTCGGGGCCGTCCGCAGATCAGGTCAGCGCAGCGGGCCCGTCGAGGCTCGCAGCACCAGCTCGGGCTCGAACAGCAGTTCGTCGCTCGGCTGGGCTGTGCCGGCGATCTGCGCGAGCAGCAGGGCGATCACGGCGCGCCCCATGGACTCGATCGGCTGTCGCACCGTCGTCAGCGGAGGTTCGGTGCAACTCATCAGAGCCGAGTCGTCGAACCCGACGATGCTCACGTCCCCCGGCACGGAAAGGCCGGCCCGCCGCGCCGCGCGTACGGCCCCGAGTGCCATCGGGTCGCTCGCGCACACGATCGCGGTCGCGCCGGCAGCGAAGAGGCGCGAGGCCCCTGCCTGCCCGGACTCGAGCGAGTACATGCCGCGCACCACGAGCTCGTCGGACAGCGGCGCCCCGAGCGCATCCAGCAGACGGCGCGCCGAATCGAGCTTGCGGCGGGAGGGGACGTGATCCTCCGGCCCCAGGAGCAGGCCGATCTTCCGATGTCCGAGCTGGTGCACGTGCAGCACGGCCTGTTCCGCCGCGGCCGCGTCGTCGGTCGACACCGTCGCGAAGTGCAGCTCGGCGACGCGGGCGTTGACGAGCACGGTCGGCAGGTTCACCTGGCGCAGCCGCTCGTAGTGCTCGTGTGCGGCGTCCGCCTGCGTGTAGTTTCCCCCGAGGAAGATCACACCCGAGACCTGCTGCGCCAGGAGCAGATCGACGTAGTCCGACTCGGTCACTCCGCCGGCGTTCTGGGTGCACAGCAGAGGCGTGTAGCCGTTCTGGGTGAGTGCGCCTCCGACGATCTCGGCGAACGCGGGGAAGATCGGGTTCTGCAGTTCGGGGAGCACGAGTCCGACGAGGCGGGCACGCTCGCCCCGGAGCTTGGTCGGCCGCTCGTAGCCGAGCACGTCGAGGGCGGTGAGGACCGCCTGCCGGGTGGCGTCGGAGACCCCCGGCTTCTCGTTCAGCACGCGGCTGACCGTTGCCTCGCTCACACCGACCTTGCGGGCCACCTCTGCCAGTCGCTTCGACATGCAGTCAGTGTACGCAAATCCTTGCAAGAACGCGCAAGCAGTTTGCGCGTTCTCGCGAAGGACTCAGCGGACGTTGCCGTTGGAGCAGGTCTGCTGCGCCGCGGAGTTGCCCTTGATCGAATCGGGCAGCGCCACGACGTTGTCAGGCGTCGCTGCCGGGTCGGGAGTCGCTGCCGGATCCGTTGCCGGCTGCTCGACTGGCGCCGTCGGCTCCTGCACGACCACGCCGTCGTTCTTGTTGTTCTCGTGCGTGATCTGCAGCTGTGCGTTCGCAGCGAGTGCGTCCCAGAGCGCCGAGGCGGCGGTGTAGTTGGGAACGACCTTGTTGGGGTTGGCCGAGTCCGTCCCGTTCGGGTACTGCACGAAGACGATGTCCTCGAACGGCACCGACTTGACCGCGAGGGCGATCTGCACGAGCGTCATCGGGTTCGTGAGCGACTCACTCGGCTCCAGATTCTGGATCGCGGTGTTCGCGAGCTTCAGCATCACGGGGACGTTGCCGAGCACTTCCCCGCTGATCATCTTGCGTGCCAGGCTCGACATGTACTGCTGCTGGTTGCCGATGCGGCCCAGGTCGCTGCCGTCACCGACACCGTGACGCGTGCGCAGGAACTGCAGCGCCTGCAGACCCTCGACCGTGTGGGTTCCCGCAGCCATGTCCAGTCCGGTGTAGCGGTCCTTGATCGGGTTGGCGAGGCAGACGTCGACGCCGCCGATCGCATTGGTGATCTCGATCACGCCGCCGAAGGTGACGCCGGCCGCGAACTGGATCTCCTGGTCGGTGAGCTCGGAGATCGTCTTCACGACGCAGTTCAGGCCGCCGTCGGTGTAGGCGGTGTTGAGCGGCTGCTTGCTCATCGCGGAGGTGGCGTTGCCGTTCTTGTCGGTGCACGAGGGGATCGGCACCATCAGGTCACGAGGGAAACTGACGACCGTGATGCGGCGCGGTTCCTGCGAGACGTGGACGAGCAGGTTCACGTCGTTGAGCGTTCCCTCGGAATCCGCTCCGGTGCAGCGTTCGCCGAAGAGGTCCTTGTACTTCTCCTCACAGGTGTCGACGCCTGTGAGGACCATGTTGAAGCCGCCCTCGTACTCGCCGATGTCCGGCGGGATGGGGTCCTGACCCTCGATCTCGACCGCGTTCGCCGAGACCGTGCTCGTGAGATCGTAGAAGACGTAGGCACCGACCCCGAGTCCGCTCACCAGCACCACCGCGAGACCGATCGCGATGAACTTCAACAGCTGGCCGACGGTGCCAGGAGTGCCCAGCTGACCATGGCGCGCGATCGTGTGACGGCGTCGGGTGTTCTGGCTCACTCGGGTCCTTTCGGATCAAGCGCCGGTGCGGGGGCACCGTGCTCACATGCGGAGGGTGTGGGATTCGAACCCACGAGACATCTCTGCCCACTGGTTTTCAAGACCAGCTCCATCGGCCGCTCGGACAACCCTCCCGACAGATGCTTCTGTCGACCAGGCGTGAGTCTAGCCGAGTTCTATTCTCCTGCGCTGACCTGGGCGGGGGCTGGAAGCGTGTCGAGAGCCCGCGCGAGGCCGCCGTCGACGACATCTGCGGTGACCTCGCCCGCCGCTTCCTTCACCACGTCGGGGGCCTGCCCCATCGCCACCGCTCGTCCGCCGAGCGAGCGGGCCCAGCCGAACATCCCGATGTCGTTGCGTCCGTCGCCGGCGACGAAGATGCGGCCCTCGTCGAGCCCGAGTTCCGTGCGCACCTGTTCCAACGCCGTGCCCTTGTCGACACCCTGCGGTGCGATGTCGAGCCACGCGGTCCACCCGATCGCGTAGGACACCTCGTTGAGACCGGCATCCGCCACCAGACGGTGGAAGTCCTCTTCGTCGTGACCGGGAGAGACGACGACGATGCGCGAGACGGGGAGCTCCCCGAGCTCGTCGAAGTCGACCCGCCGGCCGCCGTCGAGAGTCCAGTCGTCGAGCTGCTCGGTGAACAGTCGCTGGCCCGAGGCGAGTTCGACCATGTATCGGGCATCGGGAAGACGCTCGCGCAGCAGACCGAGGACCGGGGACGGATCGAAGGTCTCGACGTTCCAGCGCTCCCAGTCGTCGCCGGAGCGCCGCATCGTCACCGCGCCGTTGGAGCACACCACGTAGTCGGCGGTCAGGCCGAGCTCCTCGACATAGCGTCGTGTGGCCATCCAACTGCGCCCGGTCGCGATGGTGACGACGTTCCCTCCGTCGCGCACCCGAGCGATGGCTTCCGGAACGCCGGGGCTCATCGTCTCGTCCTGCAGCAGGATCGTCCCGTCGACGTCGAGGCCGACCAGCCAGGGACCTGTCATCGGGCGGCCCGCCCGGCCGCGAGGGGCTCGATCACTTCGAGGCCGCCGAGATACGGCCGCAGAACCTCCGGCACGCGCACCGAGCCGTCGGCCTGCTGGTGCGTCTCGAGCAGGGCGACGATCCAGCGGGTGGTGGCGAGAGTGCCGTTCAGGGTGGCCACGTGCTGCGTCTTGGCCGTGCCCTGGCCCGCGGGATCGGCCGCGTCGACGGCCGGGCGGTGACGCACGTCGAGCCGTCGCGCCTGATAGGTCGTGCAGTTCGAGGTCGAGGTGAGTTCACGGAACGCGCCCTGCGTGGGGACCCACGCCTCGATGTCGTACTTGCGTGCCGCGCTCGATCCGAGGTCTCCGGCCGCGACGTCGATCACGCGATAGGCGAGGCCGAGCGAGGTCAGCATCTCCTCCTGCAGCGCGACGAGGCGCAGGTGCTCGGCTTCCGCCTCTTCCGCGGTCGTGTAGACGAACATCTCGAGCTTGTTGAACTGGTGCACGCGGATGATGCCGCGGGTGTCCTTGCCATGCGATCCGGCCTCTCGCCGGTAGCAGGTCGACCAGCCGGCATAACGGAGGGCACCATCGGACAGGTCGACGATCTCGTCTTTGTGGTAGCCGGCGAGGGCGACCTCGCTGGTGCCCACCAGGTACAGGTCGTCATCCTTGTCGAGGTGGTAGACCTCGTCGGCGTGCTCGCCGAGGAACCCGGTGCCCTGCATGATCTCCGGACGAACGAGCGTCGGGGTGATCAGCGGCACGAATCCGTTCTGCAGCGCTTTGTCGAGCGCCAGGTTCATCAACGCGATCTCGAGGCGCGCGCCGATGCCGCGCAGGAAGTAGAAACGGGCGCCCGATACCTTGGCGCCGCGTTCCATATCGATCGCACCGAGGAGTTCACCGAGCTCGAGGTGGTCCTTCGGCTCGAAATCGAAAGCCGGCACGTCGCCGACACGACGCAGCTCGACGAAGTCCGCCTCGCCGCCGGCGGGGACACCGTCGATCACCACGTTCTCGATTCGAGCGAGTGCGGCTGCCGCTGCGTCCGCAGCCTCGTTCGCCGCATGCTGAGCCTGCTTGACACGCTCCGCGAGGTCTTTCGCCTGCGCGACCAGCGCCGCCTTCTCCTCCTTGGGGGCCTTCGCGACCTGCTTGCCGAAGGCGTTCTGCTCGGCGCGCAGCTCTTCGAAAGCGGACAGCGCGGACCTGCGCGATCGATCGGCCTCGAGAGCGACGTCGACGGTGCTCTGGTCGTTTCCACGAGCAGTCTGCGAACGGCGGACGATCTCCGGGTTTTCGCGGAGGAGTGCGAGGTCGATCATCCACCAAGTCTACGGTGAACGCCCGGGCGCGCCGGATGCGCGGACCGCCAGGAGTCACCTGCTCCGGATCGACGGGGCGGGTCTTTCCCGGTTTAGAGTAGCGCCATGACATCCAGCGCACCCGTCCAGCGACAGGCGGCGCTCGTCTACAACCCCATCAAGGTCGACGGCAAGCATCTCCGCGCCACAGTGCGCGACCTCTCGCGCGAAGCAGGATGGGCGCATCCGGCGTTCTATCCCACGACGCTCGAGGATGCCGGGCAGCTTGCCACTGCGCAGGCTCTGGAGCGCGGGGTGGACGTCGTGCTGGTCGCCGGCGGCGATGGCACGGTGCGGGCGGTGTCCGAGGCGATCGCGAACAGCGGGGTGCCGTTGGCGATCCTGCCCAGCGGCACCGGAAACCTGCTGGCCCGCAATCTCGGCCTCCCCCTCGGTGACCCGACCGAGATGATCCGCGCCGCGCTCGGCGACTTCCGGCATCCGATCGACATCGGCTGGGCCCGCCTCACACGAGAAGACGGCGAGGAGGCCCAACACGCCTTCGTGGTGCTGGCGGGCATGGGGCTCGACGCCGACATGATCGCGAACACCCGATCCGACCTGAAGAAGTCCGTGGGATGGATCGCGTACGTCGACGGTGCCGCCCGCTCACTGCCGCGCGCGAAGCCGTTCCGGGCCGTCTACCAGGTCGATGACGGACGCCTGCACTCGCACCGCGCGTACAGCCTGCTCTTCGCGAACTGCGGCACTCTCCCCGCCGGCATCTCCCTGATCCCCGACGCATCGATCACCGACGCCGCCCTCGACGTCGCCGTCATCCAGCCGACCGGCATGTTCGGCTGGTTCGGGGTCTGGCGGAAGATCTGGTGGGACAACTCCGTGCTCCGCCGCTTCCGCGCCGGACGCCGGGTACTCGAGCACCGCGGCAAGAACGCCTCGGTGCACTACTTCCACGGTGCCGCCGCCGAAGCCGCAGCACCCGAGCCCATCCCGATCGAACTCGACGGCGACGAGTTCGGTGAAGCGGTGCGCATCACCTGCTGGGCTGATCCTGGGGCTCTGGTCCTGGCACTGCCGTCAGGCCACCCGGTGCACATCCTCTGAGAACCGCGGCCCCTGACGCTCAGCGGACCTCGACCGTGCCGTCGAGCCCGCCGCCGACGAGGGTCAGAGTGAAGGCCGCCTCGTCGTCGACCGTGTCATCGCCGAAGGAGAGGATGGTCGCACGCGGTCCCATGTCCATCGTGCACACCTGGTTCGCGTCGGTCACGAACGTCGCGGTCCCGGCGTTCCCCGAGCCCTCCAGTGTGTCGACGACCGGCGGGCAGGACGAGGATCCCCAGGTCAGCAGAACGAGGCCGCCGTCGTCGAACCAGCCGGCCGATGGCAGATACTCGGTGGGCGTCCCCGGCGTACCCGTCGCCGCCGGATCGCCGTCGAGGTCCACATCGTCGGTGATGTCACCGTAGGTGACGTTCATGGTGATGTCGGCCTTCGGGTCCACGCCTTCCGGCAGCGTGCCCAGGCTCGCGCGCGGCGCGAGATCCTTCGTGCAGGGCTTCGAAGCCTCGCCCTCCGCGTCGACGAGGGTGACGGTCACGGTCTGTCCTTCCGCGGTGACCTGGTCGACCTGCGGCACGCAGGTGGAGGAGCCCACCGTGATGACGGCGAACATGCGTCCTTCGTCGAGCAGTGCACCCTCGACGTCGTTCTGATCGTCGATGCCGCCGGCGCTCGGGGCTGGAGAGCTGGTCGGCGTCTGCGCGCCCGGACCGGCAGTGCACCCTGCGATGAGGAGCGCAGCGGCCACGACGCCCATGACGGAAACGAGAGGACGAAGTGCGGAGGTCATGGTCACAGAGTAGCCCTCACGAAGTTCGTGCGGATAGCCTGCGTCGCCTACTGCAGCGCGGAGGTGAGGCGGGCGAGGTTGTCGAGCACCGTCGAACGAAGCGGCTGCTGCATCCACTCCTCCAGCGTCAGCTCTCGGCTGAGCGAGCGGTACTTGTCTTCGACCTCGCGCATCTCGGCGACGAACTCCTCGCCTCGCACCAGCATCGAGACCTCGAGGTTCAGACCGAAGGAGCGCATGTCCATGTTGCTCGATCCGATCACGGCGACCTCATCGTCGATGGTCAGCGTCTTGGTGTGCAGGATGTACGGCTTGCGATACATCCAGATGCGGACTCCGGCCTTGAGCAGCACCTCGTAGTAGCTGCGCTGGGCGTGGTACACCATCGCCTGGTCGCCCTCTTCCGACACGAACAGCTCGACGTGCACGCCGCGGTCCACGGCCGCGGTGACCGCGAGCAGCAGCGCCTCGTCCGGGACGAAGTAGGGGCTGACGATCATGATCTTCTTCTTCGCCGCATAGAGCAGGCTGAGGAAGAGCCGGAGGTTGTTCTCGACCTCGAAACCGGGACCGGACGGGACGACCTGGCAGTCGAGGTCACCGGAGCCGATGTTCGCGTGAGCGATGTCGATGCCCTCGAGGACGGTGTCGGTCTCGCTGTACCAGTCCGCGACGAAGATCGCGTTCACGCTCAGCACGACCGGGCCGTCCAGACGCACCATCAGGTCGACCCAGTGCAGACCGCGCTTGATGTTCTTCGGCAGGTTGTAGGTCGAATCGGTGATGTTCTGCGATCCGAGGAACGCGATGTTGCCGTCGACGACGAGGAGCTTGCGGTGGTTGCGCAGATCGGGGCGCTGCATCTTGCCCTTGAGCGGCTGCACCGGGAGCATCAGATGCCAGTCGGCGCCCATCGCATTGAGGCGCGCGATGGTCTGCTTGTAGCGGGGCTTGCCGCGGTTGGCCCAGTGGTCCAGGAGCACGCGGACCTCGACACCGCGGGCGCAGACCTCTTCCAGCGCCCGGAAGAAGTTGTCGGTCGACGTGTCGGACTGCAGGATGTAGAACTCGACGTGCACATACTCCTGCGCCGTGCGGATCGCCTGCGCCATCTCATCGAGGGACTCCTGGTAGTCCGAGATGAGGTGGGCGCCGTTGTCGCCCGAGAGCGGGAGGGCGCCGAGCTTCTGATTCATCTGCACGATCGGCCCGAACCACGCGGGTGCGTTCGGGCGGAGCGTGCCGAAATGCAGGTGCTCGCTGGTCTCGGCGATGTACTCGTTGATCTGATCCTGTTTGCGCCGACGCGCGCGGGGAAGGCGCGGGTTGCCGATCACGAGGAACAGGAAGACACCGACGAACGGTATGAAGAACACGGCCAGCAGCCATGCCATCGCCGCCGTGGGACGCCTGTTGCGGGGGATGACGATGATGGCCGTGACACGGATGATGATGTCGAGCACCACGAGGAAGGCGGCGATCCACCATCCCCAGGTCTCCGCAGTCATCGTGCCCCCTCGCCACCGCAGTGACCATCCCAGCCGAGGCGCACCCGAACAGGTGCGCTGGCTTCACAGTAGCCGATGGGTCGGACTCAGGCGCGCGGCGGGAGGCCTCGCGCGGCGCGCTCCTCAGCCTCGATCTGCGCGTGCACCTTGCGCTCGGTCCGGTCGAAGCGGAGGATGCCGCGGACCACGAGGAAGAACACGATGCTCACTCCGACGGTCGGCAGAAGCGACCATGCCGCGGCGAGCCAGAAGTTGTCCATCACCCCATGGTACGCGAGCCACTGTTCGTGCACATTTCGGCGTTCACAGGAACTCCGTCCACAGGGTCCTCTTTCGCGCTCGGCGGGCTTCGCCCTCGACGACACTCTCGGGATGACAACAGTTCTCCGAGCCTCCGATTCCGCCGCTTTCCTCGGCATCGTCCCGTCCCTCGCGGGCTTCACGCCCCGTCGGAGCATCGTGCTCCTCCCTTTCCGAGGCAGCCGCACCGACGGAGCCATGCGTCTCGATCTCCCGCAGGAGAAGGCTGACCTCGAGGTCTATGCCGACGCCGCCGTCGGCCTCGTCGCCCGCGTCACAGCGACGGATGCCGTCGCGGTCGTCGTCTACACCGATGAGGAGTCGCACCCGACGCGAGACGGTCTCGTCCTCCCCCACGCGGTCGCCGTCGACGAGCTGTTGGGGTGCGCAGAGGAGGCGGGCCTCCGCATCGTCGACGCTCTCTGCGTGACCCCCTCCGGGTGGTCGAGCTACCTCGACGAGGAGCCCGAGCTGGGGCCGTTGGCGCAGATCCGCACTCCCGCCGATCTACCGCTGTCGACCGACGTGTCCGGAGACCAGAGCGTCGGGGCGGATCTCCCGCACGTCGACCTCGCCGAGAAGGAACGTGTGGGGACCGCGTCGATCGAACTCGCGGCGTTCCTCGATCGGAAGGGTCGAGGTCGACTGACGAGTCGGGATGATCCGCGGCTCATCGCCGCGCTCGTCCTGCTCGACGACGTTCCGGCCTTCTACGAGTCGGTGCTGGCGGCACCCGAGGCTCTGCCCCCGTTCGCGACGGCCACGCTGCTGTGGTGCCTCGGGCAGCCCCTTTTGCGGGACGTCGCCATCGCTCAGTGGGCGACCGACCTGGCAGGCGGCGTGCGCACCCTCGCTGCACAGACCGCGTACGCCGAATCCGGGGTGATGATCCCCGACGAGGTGGGCGAGGTGTTCCTCGGGCGCGGCCCCACTCCCGACACCGACCGCCTCCGACGCGCTCTCACCGCCGCACGCGAAGCGGCGGCACGGGCTCCGAGGCTCTCGCGATCCGCACCCCTCACCGTGGCGGCGTGGTTGTCATGGGCTCTGGGACGCGCCAGCCACGCGGGCCGATACCTCGAGATGGTGCGAGAGATCGACCCGCACTATTCACTGGCCGCGCTCCTGGAGACCATGATCGGCGGAGCGATGCTCCCGGAGTGGGCGTTCCGTCGCCACTCGGCGCAGTGACCGTCGGTGATCGTGTTACTTGACCAGGGGGAACAGGATGGTCTCACGAATGCCCAGGCCGGTGATCGCCATCAGCAGGCGGTCGATCCCCATGCCCATTCCTCCGGACGGCGGCATGCCGTGCTCGAGGGCCCGCAGGAACTCTTCGTCGACCGGCATCGCCTCGACGTCACCGCGTGCGGCGAGTTTGGCCTGTTCCACGAAGCGCTCGCGTTGGATCACGGGGTCGACCAGTTCGGAGTACCCGGTCGCCAGCTCGAAGCCACGGATGTACAGATCCCACTTCTCCACGACACCCGCGATCGAGCGGTGTTCACGGACCAGGGGCGACGTATCGACGGGGAAATCCATCACGAACGTGGGGCGGACGAGGTCGCCCTTCACGAAATGCTCCCACAGCTCCTCGACGAGCTTGCCGTGAGTGGCCTGCGGAGGCAGATCGACGTCGTTGGCCTCGGCGAACGCGATCAGGTCTTCGACCGAGTCCTGCGGAGTGGTGGTGCGCCCGGATGCGGCCGACAGCGACTCGTACATCGAGATGCGGTCCCACTCGCCGCCGAGCTCATACTCGGTACCGTCGGCCCAGGTCACGGTCGTGGAGCCGGCGACCGCGATCGCCGCGTTCTGCACGAGCTCCTGTGTGAGGGCGGCCATCTGGTTGTAGTCGCCGTACGCCTGGTAGGCCTCGAGCATCGCGAACTCGGGGCTGTGTGTAGAGTCGGCTCCCTCGTTGCGGAAGTTCCGGTTGATCTCGTAGACGCGCTCGATCCCGCCGACGACAGCGCGCTTGAGGTACAGCTCGGGTGCGATGCGCAGGTACAGCTCGGTGTCGAACGCGTTCGAGTGCGTGATGAACGGGCGGGCAGAGGCCCCGCCGTGCTGCACCTGCAGCATCGGGGTCTCCACCTCGAGGTAGTCATGGCTGGTGAAGGTCGAACGCAGGCTCGCATTCACGGCGGCGCGCGCGCGGACCGTCGTGCGCGCCTGCTCGCGCACGATCAGGTCGAGGTAGCGGCTGCGTACGCGGCCCTCCTCGCTGAGTTCGGAGTAGGCATTGGGGAGCGGCAGGATCGCCTTCGCCGCGATCGTCCAGTCGTCCGCCATGATCGACAGCTCGCCGCGGCGACTGGAGATGACTTCACCGTGCACGAAGACGTGGTCCCCCAGATCGACGTACTCCTTCCAGTCGGCCAGCGACTCCTCGCCGACGTTCGCCAGGGAGATCATGGCCTGGATGCGCGAGCCGTCACCCGCCTGCAGAGTGGCGAAGCAGAGCTTGCCGGTGTTGCGACTGAACACCACACGACCCGCGACTCCGACGATGACACCGGTTTCGGCACCGGCCTCGAGCTCGCCGTACTCGGCGCGCAGCGCGGGAATCGTGTGCGTGACGGGAACGGCGACCGGGAACGCCCCGCCGCCCGCATCCGCCCGCTTCTCGATCAGGCGCTCGCGCTTGGCGAGGCGCACGGCCTTCTGCTCGTGGACGTCCTCTTCGAGGGAAGGGTCGGTCGAGGCCGATTCGGGCGCGGCGGACGCGTCAGTCATGTGGGGGGCTCCTTGGAAGTCCCTCCCAGTTTACCGAGGCGGCATCCCGCTGCTTGGCGCACGCTGGGTAGCCTCGAAGAATGGCCCACACACGGATCCTCCGCGCGTTCGCTGCCCTCTCCCTCGCGATGGTGGCGGTCCTCGCCCCTGCCGCCGCGCAGGCCGCGTCCGACGGGCCCGCGTCGCACCTGGCTGCGCCCCGGCCCGCGGACGTCCCCACCGATGTCGACGATTTCTCCTACAGCTCGTGGGATGCCGTCTACGAGATCGGTCTCGACGACGAGGGCCGCGCCCGCATGCGCGTGACGGAGACCCTCGTGGCCCGCTTCCCCGACGTCGACCAGAATCGCGGCATCGTCCGCGGACTCGCGACTTCATACGAAGGGGCGAGCATCGAGACGACGATCCTGTCCGTCACCGACGGCAACGGGGCGGACGTGCCCTACGAGACGGACGAGGAGGACGGGCTCCTCTACGTGCTGACGGGTAACGACGACGACTTCGTGCGGGGTCTCACCACCTACGTCATCGAGTACGAGATGCGCGACGTGATCCTCGCGACCGATCGTTCCGAGGATTCGTCCGCTCCCCCGGCAGACGAGTTCTACTGGGACCTGCTCCCCCTCGACAGCACGCAGCCCATCGACCGGTTCCGCGCCGAGATCGTGTTCGATCCTGCGATGAGCAACGCACTCGACGGTGCCACCCGCTGCTACTCCGGCCCTTCCGGCTCGAAGGAGGAGTGCGAGCTGGAGGGTCCGACCACCGACGGCCGCAGCGCGACCTTCCGTGTCGAATCGGGGTCTCGTCCCGCCGGTGACGGGGTCACGGTGGCCATCGGTTTCGAACCGGGCACCGCCACGCAGCCGCTCGCCCGCACACCGGATCCGGTCGCCGACGTCGCACCGATCGTCGCTGCGGTCGGCGCTCTCGGACTCGCCGCCGGCAGCTGGGTGGCGGTATCGGCCTTCGCGCGCAGACGGCGAGCCGCTGCCGGCATCGTGGTCGCCCAGTACGACGTGCCGGACTCGCTGCCCCCGCTGCTCGCCGCTGCCGTCGTTCCCGGGGCCGAAGACGTGATCCCGTCCGAGATCGTGCACCTCGCCGTCCGCGGCATGCTGCGCATCGAAGAGGGGACGGAGGAAGACGAGCCGCGCGTTCGTCGTCTCGGCGAGGCACACAGCCCCGACCAGCTCGACGTCGACGCCCTCGAAGCGCTCTTCCTCGATGCGGACGCCGACGGGGTGGTCGATCTCCCCGCCGCCGACGAAGCCTTCGCCGCGCGGATGACGGCGCTCCAGCACAGAGGCACGACCGAGGCGCAGAGCCGCGGACTCACCGAGAAGGCACGCAGTCGAAGTGCTGTGATCCTGCAGTGGTGTGCGATCGGCCTCGCCGTCGCCGGCTTGGCGTTCGGGATCTGGAGCGCCGCCAGCGGACGCCTGTCCGCGATCCCTGCACTCGTCGTGATCTCCATCGGGGCTTTCCTCGTGCTGCTCTCCAGCGTGTATCCGTTCTCGAAGCACACGGTGCTCACCGCCGAAGGCGCACGCACCTACGAGTATCTGCAGGGAGTGAAGGAGTTCATCCGGGTCGCCGACGCCGATCGCCTGCGCATGCTCCAGTCGTACACCGGAGCCGAACGTCGCGCCGACGGCACCGCCGACGTCATCCACGTGTACGAACGGCTTCTCCCCTACGCGATCCTGTTCGGGATGGAACGCGAGTGGGGTGATGTGCTCGAGAAGGCCTACGCGAGCGCGGAGCGCGGCGCATCCTGGATCGGCGACCCGGCATCGTTCGCACTCCGGACGCAGCTCGCCTCGTTCGTGGCATCGTCGCACTCAGCCGCGACGTACTCGGCCCCCTCGGCGGGCTCTTCGTCGAGTGCCGGAGGGTCATTCGGCGGCGGGTTCTCCGGAGGCGGCGGAGGCGGCGGCTTCTCCGGCGGACGGTGAGTCCGACTGGCGCCCGCATCCGGGGTACCGCCGCGGAAGCTTCAGATCAGCGGGGGCGCGTCGGAGGCTTCGCGCAGCGCACGCTCGACGGTCGACTGCACCAACGCCGAGAGGTAGCCGCCGGGGTTCTCCACGCCGATCTCCCGTAGTCGCGCGGTCGACTGTCCGATGATCGACCGCGAGAACTCGGTGGCTGTCGCGATCGCATCGGCGTAGGCCGCGCGATCCGCCTCCGCGATCACGACGGGCTCGCACCCCATCTCCACGGCGAGGGCCTGGGCGATCGGCAGCACGGCGACCGGAGCGGTCACCGCGGCGAACCCGGCATGCAGCTGCCGAAGGTCGATCGACGTCCCTGTGAAGGTGATCGCGGGATGCACGGCGAGGGGGATCGCCCCGCGTTCGGCTGCCGGGCGCAGCACGTCGATGCCGTAGCCGGGGTCGGTGTGCAGCACGAGCTGGCCGATCTGCCAGCCGCCCACCTCGGCGATGCCCGCGACGAGCGACGGCAGCTGCTCGCTGGGTACCGCGATGATCACGAGCTCGGCGCGACGCACGACTTCCAGGGCATCGAGAACCGGCACGTCCGGCAGCACGGCCGAGGCGCGTTCGTCGTCGGATCCGCTGGTGATCCCGATCACGGCATGTCCTGCACCGCCGAGCGCCGCCCCGACGACCGGCCCTACGCGCCCTGCCCCGATGATGCCGACGCCGAGGCGTCCGTCACGCGCCATCGTCGCGCCTCGTCCGCCGGAGCAGCGGGGGTGCGGGAGGAGCTGCCGGCGGAGCAGCCGGGACGTTCGGAGGCACCTGTGGACCCTCCGGAGCGTTCTCCGCGGGTGCTGCCGGTGGAGCCGCGGGCGGTCCGACCGGCGGAAGCACCGGGGGCGACGGCGGAGCGACCGGTGGTGCAGGCGGCGATACGGGCGGGGCGGGCGGCCCTGCCTGTCCGGGGACGGGGAAGACCGGCGGCGGGCCGGTGTACGCCGGCGGGGCCGGAGGCGCTGCGACGGGAATCTCCGTCGCGTGCGCACTCCAGCGGTGGGTGGTGTCGCGAGACGCCGCCTCCGCTGCCGCGCGGCTGACCTCGTCGACCAGAGCCAGCGCATCGGCACGTTCGAGACCCGAGAGGTACCCGGTGATCGGCCCGGGGACCGTGTGCACCTGTGCGCCGGAAACCCGCTGGTGCCGGTCGATCGGTCCCTGGCTGAGCGAGACCCCCTGCAGACGTGCCAGCGGGAACACGGCGAGCTTGCGCCAGACGTTTCCGCGGCGCAGCAGCAGACCGAAGTCGGCGACGAGGTAGCCGTGTCGCTTCCAGGAGAACGGACGCCGCCACGCTGCACGCCGTGGCATCGTCCGATACGCGTCGCCATCGGCGGGACCCACGACGCCCTGATCCCAGAGGAACGGGATGCTCTCCCCAGGAACGTCGGGGAGCACCAGCGCGAGCACGCGTTCGACATCGACGCGTTTGCCGACGGGCAGCACCACGTTGAACTGCTGTCCGCTTCCCGACGACTGCTGGGCTGCGCTCTTGCCGCTCATACGGTTGATCTTGATCGTCCACCACCCGAACGGGCGCCACAGCAGCGACTGCGACACCTCCACCGCGAAGATGCGTCCCGGCGGGAGCGTCTCGGTCACGGTCGTGAGAAGACCGTAGGTGATGCGCACGCCGTCAGGAGTCGGAGCGATCGAGTAGCGCAGCGACTTCGAGATCTGCGCCCAGGTGATACCGACCACGGCGATGACCATGGGGACGCCCATGCCGAGACCCAGCCCGAGGAGGACGAAACCTCCATCCGAGTTGCCATCGGCCAGCATCCCGATCAACGCGCTGCCGATCGCGATCGCGAAGATCGCTCCGAAGAAGACGAACCACAGCAGCCCGGAGATCAGCTGCGAGCCCACAAGCCGGCCGGTCGGGATCTTCACGACGCTCTCGGGGACGACATCGGCGAGGTCGACGCCGGAGATGAGGCCGTTGACACCCGCGTTCATCGAACCGACCAGCTGCGCCCGGGCGGATGTCGGACCGGGCGCGGCCGACGTTGCCGCCGGGTTCAGCGCGGCGTCGCGCGCCGCACGAGCACCCGATGCCAGACGCAGGATGTCGGCACGCACCGACTCTGCGCGGGGCGTCGCGAGGTATTCGAGCTCGACGTTCGCGTCGTTGCCGGCTCCGACCACCTCGAGCTTCGCGAGACCGATGATGCGGGCGGGGAACGGGCGTGTCAGGTTCACGCCCTGCACGCGGTCGAGAGGTGCGCGGCGGTGGGAGCGAAAGATGATTCCCTTGCGGACCTCGACGTGATCGCCGGTGATCCGGAACTGCTGGAAGCGCCAGACGAACCAGAAGATCAGCACCAGCACGATCACGAGCCCGAGCACGCTGAGGAGCGCGACCAGGATCAGGTTGTTCGAGAGCACCCAGTCGACAGGATCGGCACCGGCGTAGTCGCCGTAGTGCGCTTCTTCGGGCGTGAAGATGCCCACGGCCCAGGTGATCAGGCGATCCCGCATGTTCGCGATGACGATACCCGCGATGATGATCAGCGCGAGCCCGCCCTTGAAGAGCGGGGTGAGGGGGTGCATGCGGTGCCACTCACCGTTCGCGAGCGTCGTGGAACCCTCCTCGACGGGCAGGGGCGCGCTCGGCGCGAAAGGGGGCTGCTGCTCGCTCACAGGCCGGTCCGACGGGTCTCGGCGACCTGGATGAGGGTGTCGCGCAGCGCCTCGGCCGCGCCCTGCGTCAGACCGGGGATCTGCACGCCGGTCGTCGCGGCGGCCGTGACCATCTTGAGCTGGGCGATGCCGAACGCGCGGTCGAGCGGCCCCTGCGTGATGTCGACCAGCTGCATGCGACCGTAGGGGACAGCGATCATGCGCTGCCACAGGATGCCCTTGCGGAAGACGATGTCGTCGGCGCGGAGCATGTAGCCGATCGCCTTCGCCTGACGCGGGAGGATGATGAGGGCGAACACGGTGATGAGCAGGATGATCCCGGCGGGGATCCACACCCACTGCTGATTCAGCACCACGTTCAGCACGACGGCGGCGATCGCGACGATCGCGATGAAGATCACGTTCTGCACGATCTGCGACACGACATAGCGCGGCGAGATCTGGTGCCACGTGCCGTCGAGTTCGAGGCGGGCCTCGTTGCGTGCCGTGCGCAGCTGGGTGTACGTCCCCCTGTCGAGGGCGTCGAGGTCAGTGCCCTCCGCCGGGTTCAGGGGCGCGGTCTCTGGGTTCTGAGTCATCAGGATCCTTCGGCAGGGTGCAGAACTGCTCGGCGACGAGCGCGGCGATCACGAGGACGATCGCGCTTCCGATCAGGGCCAGCATGGCCACAGTCGACCCTACCTGCGGAATGACGGGACGTGACAGGAGGAACACGAGCAGCCCGGCTCCGAACCCAGCCATGATGGCGCCGAGCAGACTCGAGGCCCGCGCGAGTGTCGCCGCTCTGAGTGCGCGGAAGGGATCGATGCGGATGCCCGACCGCACGCTGCGCCGCACCGGCCATGCGACCCCGAGGGAGGCTGCGGCGATCAGCAGGAGGAGCACCGGAAGCAGGAGCGAGGGCGTGAACGTGACACGTCCCGATGCCGTCAACAGGTGATCGAGCAGGAACCCGCCTCCGCCGGCGAGCAGTGCGAGGACGACGAGCACGCCCGCAGAGGTGCGTCTCATCCCTCGCTCCGGGCCCGCAGTTCCGCCACGAGGTCGGCGACTCTGCCCCGGCCGAGCAGCACCGCGTCCTGGTCGACATCCAGCCACGGTTCGAGCACGAAGAGGCGTTCGGCAGCGCGCGGATGCGGCAGCTGCAGACGCGGTTCGTCGGAGATGACGTCGCCGTACGCGATCAGGTCGAGGTCGAGCGTGCGGTCGCCCCAGCGCTCCCGTCGCTCTCGGCCGTTCTCGTCCTCGATGGCGTGCAGCATCCCGAGAAGGATCTCGGGGGCGAGGCGCGTGGTCACCAGAGCCACGGCGTTGACGTATCCGGGCGCCTCGGGATCGGGCCCGTGGAGCCGAAGGGCGACGGTCTCGAACAACCGGGAGAGGCGCACCTCGCTGACCAGCGGGAGCCGCGCGATCCTCTCGGCGGCCGCCCTGATCGTGTCGTGGCGGTCACCGAGGTTCGCGCCGAGGGCGACGACCGCGGTGGTCTCCGGACGTCCGGGACGAGGCGCGGGCATGTCGGGCGGGTTCGCGAGGTTGCGGCTCATACGGTCGTGTCCTCCAGCGCGTCAGGCGTTCGGCGGCGATGCACGGTGACCGCCACATCGGTGAAGTCCAGAGCGATCGGCGCGTGCGGCTTGTGCACGGTCACGGCGACGTCCTGCACCCGACGGTCTTCGAGACCGACGGCGGCGATCCTCTCGGCGAGCGTCTCGATCAGGTTCACCGGTTCCCCGGCCACGACCGCAGCCACCTTCTCGGCGAGCTCTCCGTAGTGCACGGTGTCCCTCACGTCGTCGGAGACGGCAGCCTGCGCGAGCGACAACCGCAGACGAAGATCGATCGTGAACTCCTGCCCGTCGCGGCGTTCGTGCTCGAAGACACCATGACGGCCGAAGACGGTCAGACCGGTGAGGACGATCTCGTCGAGGGACTCCATGCTTCTAGCGTACGGGGCCACCCCGATGCGCCCTCAGCCTTCCCAGGCGTGCGCGATCGCGAGGGCGTCGCGCGTGCTCGCCACATCATGCACACGCACGGCCCAGGCTCCGGCCCTGACCGCGAGAGCACTGGTCACAGCGGTAGCGAGGTCGCGTCGAGACTCCGACACGTCACCGTCGCTCTCGGCTTCCTGGCGCAGTGCTTCGGCGAGGAACCGCTTGCGCGATGTGCCGATGAGCACGCGCGGCCCGAGGGCGACGATCTCGTCCAGCCCCCGCAGCACCTCCCAGTTCTGCGCGCCCGCCTTGGCGAACCCGATACCCGGGTCGACGATCAGGCGCGATGGGGCGATTCCGGAGGCCGCCGCCTCGCCGATGCGCTCCTGCAGCTCCCCCGCGACCTCGCGGGCGACGCGACGGTACTCGGCGTTCGCGTACATGTCGGCGGAGAAGCCACGCCAATGACCGATCGCGAAATCGGCCCCGGACTCCGCGACAGCCGCGCGCATCTCGGGATCGGCGAGCCCTCCGGAGACGTCGTTCACGATCCTGGCGCCCGCCCGCACGGCCGCAGCCGCCGTCGATGCGCTGAGCGTGTCGATACTCACGGGAACACCCGCGGCAGCGAGCTGTTCGATCACGGGGATGACGCGCCGCTGTTCGACCTCGTCGCCGACGCGGTCGGCGCCCGGCCTGGTCGATTCTCCGCCCACATCGAGCACAGCCGCACCCTCGGCTCGCAGTCGCAGCCCGTGGGCGACCGCGCGATCGACGTCGAGATAGCGTCCGCCGTCGCTGAACGAATCGGGTGTCACGTTGACGATGCCCCAGATCCCGGTCATCAGCGCGCCGCACCCCCGAGAGGCACCGACGCGCCGATCAGGGTGATGAGCTCCGCTCGGGCGGGGGCGTCCGTGTACTCTCCGCGCGCCGCGATGGTGAGCGTCGATGCCTCAGTCTGCCGTCCGCCGCGCATCGTGACGCACCCGTGTGCCGCATCGAGCACGACCAGCACCCCGCGGGTGTCGAGGTGCTCTGCGATCGTGTCGGCGATCTGCTCCCCGAGGCGCTCCTGCACTTGAGGACGCGCCGCGAGGATCTCGACGACGCGCACCAGCGCTCCGAGCCCCACGACCTGCTCCCCGGGGAGGTAGGCGATATGCGCATGACCGGCGAAGGGCAGCAGATGGTGCTCGCAGACGGAGCGGAAGCGGATGTCGCGCAGCAGCACGGCGCCGGAGGGCAGGGTATCCGGTGCGGGGCCGCGGGAGACGCTGATGGTGCGCGCGAGCGGCTCGGCCGGGTCTTCGCCGACGCCCGAGAAGAACTCGGAGTACAGCTCGCCCATCCGCATCGGGGTCTGTTTCAGCCCTGGCCGGTCCGGGTCCTCGCCGATCGCTTCGAGCAGCTCCTTCGTGAGCCGCTCGACGCGCTGCCTGTCGACGGTCACGTCACGCCGTCGCGGGCCGCGGGTGCCCGGCTCCCGCCGAACCCTGCTGCGTGCGCGGCGTTCCGGCCGGAGCCTCCACGGATGCCGCAAGCGAGACGTCCTTCTTCGGCACCTCGATCGGAGGACGCTCGGACACCGGGCGCCCTTCGCTCGACAGCCACAGCGGGCGCTCGGGAAGCTTCTTGATCTCGGTGAAGATCTCCGCGATCTGGTTGTGGTCGAGGGTCTCCTCCTCGAGCAGCGCCAAAGCGAGCTTGTCGAGGATGTCGCGGTTCTCGCTGATGACCTCGTACGCCTCGTTGTGCGCCTGTTCGATGAGGGCACGCACCTCGGCGTCGACCCGCTCCGCGACCTTCTCCGAGTACTCGCGACCGCGTCCCATGTCGCGTGCGACGAACATGTCGCCGCCCTCGGTGCCCAGCTTGACCGGTCCGACCTGCGTGGTCATGCCGTACTCGATGACCATCTTGCGCGCGATCGAGGTCGCCTTCTCGATGTCGTTCGAGGCACCTGTGGTGGGGTCGTGGAACACGATCTCCTCCGCGACGCGGCCACCCATGGCGTAGGTCAGCTGGTCCTGGAGCTCGTTTCGGGTGACCGAGTACTTGTCGTCCAGCGGCAGCACCATCGTGTAGCCGAGAGCCTTGCCACGGGGCAGGATCGTGATCTTGGTCACGGGGTCGGTGTAGTTCATCGCCGCCGCCGCGAGCGCGTGGCCGCCCTCGTGGTAAGCCGTGATCAGCTTCTCCTTGTCGCGCATCACACGGGTGCGTCGCTGCGGACCGGCGATCACGCGGTCGATGGCCTCGTCGAGAGCACGGTTGTCGACCAGCTGCGCGTTCGAGCGCGCGGTGAGCAGCGCGGCCTCGTTGAGCACGTTGGCGAGATCTGCGCCGGTGAATCCGGGGGTCTTGCGGGCGACGACTTCGAGGTCGACGCTCTTCGCGAGGGGCTTGCCCTTGCTGTGCACCTCGAGGATCTTCTGTCGGCCCTTGAGGTCGGGCGCGTCCACGCCGATCTGACGGTCGAAGCGACCGGGGCGCAGCAGCGCGGGGTCGAGGATGTCGGGACGGTTGGTCGCCGCGATCACGATGACGTTCGCGTTCGGGTCGAAGCCGTCCATCTCGACCAGCATCTGGTTGAGGGTCTGCTCGCGCTCATCGTTGCCGCCGCCCATACCGGCGCCGCGGTGACGGCCGACGGCGTCGATCTCGTCGATGAAGATGATGGCGGGCGCATTCTCCTTGGCCTGGCCGAAGAGGTCGCGCACGCGAGAGGCGCCGACGCCGACGAACATCTCGACGAAGTCGGAACCGGAGATGGAGTAGAACGGGGCGCCTGCCTCGCCGGCGACGGCGCGGGCGAGGAGCGTCTTGCCGGTTCCGGGAGGGCCGTACAGCAGCACGCCCTTCGGGATGCGGGCGCCGATGGCCTGGAACTTCGCGGGGTCCTGGAGGAACTCCTTGATCTCATGGAGTTCTTCGATGGCCTCGTCGGCACCGGCGACATCGGCGAAGGTGACCGTGGGGGTCTCCTTGTTGACGAGCTTGGCCTTGGACTTGCCGAACTGCATGACCTTGCCGCCGCCACCCTGCATGGACGACAGGAGCCACCAGAACAGCAGGCCGAGCAGCACCAGCGGAAGAAGGAGCGAGAGGAAGCCGTCGAACCAGGTCGCGCGGGGAACGGCGTCGTTGAAGCCGTCCTTCGGAGCCGCCTCGTTGATCGCGCTGACCACCTCGTCGGCGCGGGCGTCGACGTAGTAGAACTGCACGTCCTCCGAGCCCTTGAAGGGCTTCGAGAGCGTCATGTCCACGCGCTGGTCGCCGTCGGTGTTCACGACCTCGGTGACCGTCGTGCCGGAGAGCAGCTTGAGCCCCTCCTGCGTCGTGATCTGCTTGGGCGCGCCCAGATTCGAGATCAGCAGGAAACCGCCGAACAGGAGCACGCCGATCAGCGCGACGTAGATCAGCGGATTCCGGGTGAGCTTCTTCACATCCATGATCGGATCAGCGTATCGCGCGCGCCCTAGGGGGTCGCTGTGCGTTCACCCACGGCGTAGCGCGTCGCGGTCGTCAGCTGTAGACGTGCGGAGCGAGCACCGCGACGTCGCGCAGGTTGCGGTAGCGCTCGTCGTAGTCGAGGCCGTATCCGACGACGAAATCGGTCGGGATGTCGAACCCGACGTACTTGCAGTCGATGACGACCTTCGCGGCCTCGGGCTTGCGCAGGAGGGCGAGCACCTCGATCGACTCGGCTCCGCGGGATCCGAAGTTCTCCAGCAGCCAGCTGAGGGTCAGGCCCGAATCGATGACGTCCTCGACGATCAGCACGTGCTTGCCGTTCAGGTCGGTGTCGAGGTCCTTGCGGATCTGCACGACACCGCTGGACTTGGTGCTCGCACCGTAGCTCGAGACCGCCATCCAGTCCATCGGTGCGTGGAAGGGCAATGCCCTGGCGAAGTCGGCCATCACCATCACCGCGCCCTTGAGGACGCCGACGAGGACGAGGTCCTTGCCCGCATAATCCTCTGCGACCTGTGCCGCGAGTTCATCGAGCTTGGCGAGGATCTGCTCCTCTGTGACGAGAATGCTGGTGAGGTCGTCCTGGATTTCCGCGGCGCGCATGGATCGATTTTAGGCGACGCGATCGGATGCTCGGTCCCGGTGGGTCGGCCGGGAAGGCATCTCCCCCTCCCGCGCCATCCGCACTACTGTGAGCGGTGATGTGGGCGGACGCCCCGACGGAAGGATTCATCATGGCTCTTGACGACATCCTCAGGCAGGTGCCGATCGACGACATCGCCGAGAAGCTGGGCGTCTCGCGGGACGAGGCCAAGGTCGCTGTCGAGCAGGGCGGTGCGGTGCTGCTCGGCGGGCTCGCGCAGAACGCCAAGACTGACGAGGGCTCCGCCGCGATCCAGAACGCACTGAAGAAGCACGAGGGCAGCGCCGGCGCCGCGAAGGTCGACGACATCGATCAGGCCGACGGCGGCAAGATCGTCGCGCACATCCTCGGTTCGAAGGAGAAGGAGGTCACGAAGGAGCTCACCGAGTCGAAGGCGACCCCCGGCATCGACTTCGGCAAGCTGCTGCCGATCCTCGCTCCCATCGTGATGGGCCTCATCGCGAACGCGAGCAAGGACAAGGCCGCGAAGGCGGATGCCGGCGCGGAGAGCTCTGGAGGCATCGGTGACCTCATCGGAGGCATCCTCGGTGGCGGCGACAAGGGCGGCTCCGCCGGCGGCGGCATCGGTGACGTGATCGGCGGGCTGCTGGGCGGTGGCAACAACGGCGCATCCGGCGGTGGCATCGACCTCGGAGGGATCCTCGGCGGCCTCTTCGGCGGCAAGAAGTAGAGCTTCCGCGCTGAGCGCGTTCCGTCTCGCGAAGACGCCACAGGCGCCCGAGACGAAACGCGCTCAGCGACCGGATGCCGTGAAGACGATGCGGCCGCCCTGTCGCACGACCGAGCACTCGGGGAGGTCGATCGGTCCCTGGCCGCTCCAGTCGGTCACCAGTCGCGCGACCTCGATGGTCTGCACCCGCGTCAAGCTCACCCCGAACTCGCTGTCGACGACGAGGCGGATGATCCTGTTGCGCAGCGCCGCCGGGTTCGCGGCGAGCGCCGCCACGCTGACCGAGATCCCCGCCTCCGCGTGCTCGACGATGTCCTCGATGGTCTCGTGGATCATCTCGTCGAACGCCTCCGCGTCCTCCCGCAGCTGCTCTGCCGTGCGGGCGAGGGCCTCGGCGATGCCGGGACCGAGCTCGGCCTCGATCACGGGGAGCACGCGCTCGCGCACCCGGACCCTCGCGTAGCGGCCATCGATGTTGTGCGGGTCATCCCAGGGTTCGAGGGCCGATGCCGCGCAGAATGCCCGCGTCGTCTCCCGGCGCACCCCGAGCAAGGGGCGTACCCACCGCACGCCGTCGTCGTCCTCCCGCACCGGCGCCATCCCCTGCAGGCTCGCGGCGCCGGAGCCGCGGGCGAGTCCGAGGAGCACTGTCTCCGCCTGGTCGTCGAGGGTGTGCCCGAGCAGCACCGCGGCGGCACCGACATCGATGGCCGCATCGCGAAGAACGCCGTAGCGGGCATCACGAGCAGCGGCTTCGGGCCCTCCCTCGCCCGCGACGTCGACGCGCACGAGCAGGGGGTCGAGACCCAGCTCGGCGGCCGTGCGCGCCGCGCCGGAGGCGACCTCCGCGGAGTCGTCCTGCAGGCCGTGATCGACCGTCAACGACGCCGCACGGACACCGAGCTTGGGTGCTTCGAAGGCGGTGGCCGCGGCGAGCGCGAGCGAGTCCGCGCCTCCGGAGAGGGCGACGATGACCGTCGATCCTTCGGGGAGTTCGGCGAGCGCGGTGCGCACGGCGAGGCGGATCTCGGCGATGGCGGGAGGAAGTGACGGCACCCGTCCACGCTAGGGCACTCCCCTGCTCGGCGCTCTTCCGATCCGCGCGCGCACGACGGTGCGGCGCTGTGGCGGGGCTATCCTGACGCCGTGACCGACAACACGCGTACACGTCCGTTCCGGACCGAGAGGTTCAAGGCATTCGTCGACGCCGTCGTGGCGATCGCCATGACACTGCTCATCCTGCCCCTCATGGAGTCGGTCTCCGAGGCCGCATCCGGCCACACGAGCACGGCCGAGTTCCTGGACGAGCATTCGGGGCAGCTGCTGAGCTTCGGGCTGAGCTTCCTCCTCATCGCCACGTTCTGGATGGGGCACCACCGCCAGTACCGGGACGTGGAGCGGATCACCGGACCACTGCTGTGGATCAACGTGGCGTGGATGGCCACGATCGTCTGGTTGCCGGTCCCCACCGCGATGATCGGCCAGATGGACACCGACGCGCTGCAGGCCGTGGTGTACATCGGCACGCTGATCATGACCCAGGTCACCACCCTCGCCGGCTGGCTCTACCTGGCGCGTCATCCCGAACTCGGCGAGGTGTCGACCGAGACCATCCGGTTGGGAGCGATCGGCGACCTCGCGGCGATCATCCTGTTCGCCGCCGCACTCGTCATCGCGGTCGCCGCCTCGCCGAACGGATACGCCGGTCTCTTCCTGCTGCTCCTGAGCGACCCGATGAGCCGACTGCTGAATCGTCTGTTCCGCAGACGATCGAATGACGACGACGCGCCGACCGTCGACGCAGGGTCCTGAGCACGCCGGCCCCCGGGCGTGCGAGCGCCGCGGGTAGGCTAGTCCGCGGTATCCAACCGAACTTTTCCTGAGGAGCACACGCATGGGCGCACACGACGCCGTCATCGAGATTCCGCGCGGCAGCCGCGTGAAGTACGAGGTCGACCACGAGACCGGACGAGTGCACCTCGACCGCGTGCTCTATACGACCTTCGGCTACCCGGCCGACTACGGCTACTTCGACAACACCCTCGGCGAGGACGGCGACCCGCTCGACGTGCTCGTGCTGCTCGACCACGCCATCTACCCCGGTGTCGTCGTCGAGGTCCGTCCCGTGGCCGTGCTGAAGATGAGCGATGAGGCCGGCGGAGACGACAAGCTCGTCGCCGTGCTCTCGAAGGACCCGCGCTGGGCGCACATCCAGGACATCGACGACATCGCCGAGTACACGAAGAAGGAGATCTCGCACTTCTTCGAGCACTATAAGGACCTCGAGCCCAACAAGTGGGTCAAGGTCGACGAGTGGGGCAACGCCGCCGAGGCGCAGCGCATCCTCGACGAGGCCATCGTCCGCTTCGGCGAGCAGGGTCACTGACCCTCCGCCTGCACGAAGAAGACCCCCGGTTCCGCTCAGCGGCCGGGGGTCTTCTTCGTGCAGAGGTGAGAGCTGGTCAGGCGGAGACTCCGCGTGCCCCGAGGAAGGCCACGGGGTTCACGGGACCACCGTTGACGTAGACCTCGAAGTGCAGGTGGCAACCGAACGAGCGGCCCGTGTTCCCCGCGTAGGCGATGACCTGACCGGAACTGACGCTCTGCCCCCTGCGGACGAGGATGCCGCCGTCACGGATGTGGGCATAACCGGTTCCGACACCGCCGCCGTGCTGGATGCGGATGTAGTTGCCATAGCCGTCGTTGGGGCCCGCGTAGTCGACCGTGCCCGAATTCGCAGCGTAGATGGGCGAGCCGCAGCCGTTGGCGAAGTCGGTGCCGTAGTGGAACGACGAGGAGCAGCCCTGAGAGCCGCACTGCACGGAACGGGGTCCGTATCCCGAACTCTTTCCTCCGCCGTGCGGGCGGCACCAGCCACCGCTGCCCTGGCTTCCGCCACCGCCACCGCCACCGCCACCGCCCGCAGCGGCTGCGGCCGCAGCCGCTGCGCGCTCGGCGGCTTCGCGTTCGCGACGGGCCTTCGCCTCGGCTTCGACACCGGCCTGGTAGCCGGCGACCGTCTGGGTGGTCGCGTCCTTGAGAGCGGCGAGCTGCGCCTGCATCGTGGCGAGATTGGCCGACTGCTCGTCCAGAGCGGCCTGAGCCGCATCCGCCGCCTGCTGAGCCGCGACCATCTTCTCTTCGGCGACCTTCTGCAACCGGTCGCGCTCGTTCCGCGCGACGACGGCCTGATCGCTGAGGGACTGCGCGGAGTTGCGCGCCGCGACAGCCTTGTCGTAGACCGACTGGTTGTACTCGAGGAGCTTGTCCATCGTGCCCAGGCGCGCGAGCAGCTCATCGGCGTTGCTCGCCGACCCGGCGAAGAACAGCTCCATCGACGTGTCGTCGCCGCCGTTGCGGTAGAGCTGGGCGGCCACCTGGCCCGCCTTGCGCGCCGAGATGTCGGCGACCCCCGCCTGTTCGTCGGCCTTCGCCTGCATGGAGTCGGCCTCGGTGGCCGCAGCGAAGTAAGCCTGCTGCGCGTCGTAGAACTCCTGGGACGCGACCTTGGCCGCGGCCTGGGTCTCGGCCACCTTCTGCGTGAGCGACTGGATCAGTCCCTCGATGCGCGAGACCTCCGCGGCCTTGGCCGCTTCATTGCTCTTCGCGCGCTGCACATCGTCCCAGCTCGGGTACGTGGCGGCATAGGCGGCGGAGACGCCGTTGGTGATGCCGAACGCGCTCAGCGCGACGACGCCGAGCGCGCCGATGCCGAGGGCTCCACGACGGCTGATGCCGTTCTTGCCGAACGCACGGCGTTCGGTCGGGCTGGGCGCGCAGCCGCAGTCCTCGGACGCCGCAGCAACTGCAGCGTCCAGCGTGATCTTGTCGTTCACACGGCCCCTTCCGCCGGTTTCACAGTTGCCACACTAACAACAACCTTCACATCCGCACCAGGGGGCATGGCGGCGTCTTCGTCCACTCCCGACACGTCGATCGTGCCCCCGGAACACGCCCGGGTTGCGGCGCCGCGCCCTCGATTCGCGATTTGCCCGAAACATCCCTTATGCTTGAGCGTCGGCAAGGAAGTCCCCCGGGACTGACTCGGCCCCATCGTTTAGCGGCCTAGGACGCCGCCCTTTCACGGCGGTAGCACGGGTTCGAATCCCGTTGGGGTCACACCTTCCGATATAATTGAAAACAAGTATGGCCCTGTAGCGCAGTTGGTTAGCGTGCCGCCCTGTCACGGCGGAGGTCGCGGGTTCAAGTCCCGTCAGGGTCGCTCCGTGCGATGAGCTCTTTCTTCGGAGAGGGCTCTTCGTCTAGGACGCGACAGGTTCGCCGGTCGCGCGGCTCTGTAGCTCAGTTGGTAGAGCGTTCGACTGAAAATCGAAAGGTCACCGGATCGATGCCGGTCGGAGCCACTGGAACCCTCGCGTAGCTTCTACATCGCGGGGGTTCTTTTATGCGCTTATCAGGGTTTTTCCGCGTCAGCGACTGCCTCCCTCCGGGCAGGCTCTGGGGTTTTCAGTCGTGGACTCCGCACAAACTCCGCACTATCAGGCTCAGGCAGCAGCGTCGCCCGAACGCAACTAGCGCCCAATCCTGACCCCAAAGTCTCGATGCATCCCCAGAGATAGAAGCCCCGTGTAGTTGCTAGCGAAGGGCACGGCACGAAGGTGGTCAATCAACGCTCGCTGACGAATCGTCACTGAGCCCTGTTCACCAGTCAAGCGCGCCTTCGCCACCGCGTGGATCGCGTCGATCTCGTCGGCGAAAGCGGATGCAACT
The DNA here is from genome assembly GCF_000708345.1 of Microbacterium sp. Cr-K32. NCBI lineage: Bacteria > Bacillati > Actinomycetota > Actinomycetes > Micrococcales > Microbacteriaceae > Microbacterium > Microbacterium sp. Cr-K32. The sequence goes on from NZ_JARD01000018.1 coordinate 224,243, forward strand.
GCGAGGTTGATGGAAGGGAACGCGAACTGGATCGTCTCTCGCCACTGTTGCACCCCCTCTTCGGCGCTAGGACCCTTGCTGAGGAACCGGATGGACGGTCCGTGGTGGTCGATGATCACGCCATTCGGGTCCTCCTCGCTACCGAGGCGCAGCCCGGATTTCCGAGGTTGCACTGCAAGCCCGTGCTTCGTCGAGTTGTACACGTTAGCCTCGCGGGCGAGCAGCGCGGCTGCCCGAGTCAAGAGAAATCGAAGGACGTCAGCGTCCTCTGTCCATGCCTCCGCGGATACCTCAGCAGGCGCATCGAGCCTGCCGCGGAATACCTCGCGCAATAGCTCATTGCGCGGAGGGCTGGTCAACAAGTCGCCCGCCATCTGCTTGAACTTCGCGAAGCTCGTCAACGACGAGAGCTTCAGCGGCGGACAAGGCTCCGGTTCCACGTGCGCGAAGTACAACCGCAGGAGTGCCTCCGCCGCGAGGTACATGATCGAGATCGACTCGACCACAGCGAATCCGTCGATCTCTTCGTCGTCTAGTGGCACCTCTAGCTCGACGCCCATACCCCACGCACGGACACCTCCAACGAGCGCGGGATGCAAGGCGGCATCGGCGTCGCCGAGGGCGACGAGCAACGCGATTCGAGTTCGCAGGTACTGCGATGGTGAATGCGAATAGAAGTCACGGTTCAGCTCGTCCGCAAGATTCAGCCCGCTCGCAGGATCAGGCGCCGGCGGCTGCTCATCAGTCATCGATGGATCGTATCCGCAGCCACGGACACTACGATCGGGTAGAGCGGAAGCCCTCTCCTCACTCCGCCCCGGGCTGCTTCTCGCACCGGATTAGATCAGCCCGTCCAGCTTCTGGCCCATGATGCCTGCAGCTTTGGTGGAGCCCTTGATGGTGTTCATGTACACGTCCTGGGTCATGCTCGGGTTCTCGTGTCCGAGGTAGTCGGCGATCTCTGTCGCGGACAGTCCAGCCTTGTCAAGAATCGTGGCTACCGACTTTCGGAACGCGTGCGTTGACAATCCCGGGTACCCCAGGCCGTCGCGACGGTCTCGAAGCTCCCGCTGCGTGTTCGAGGGATCGCGAGGGCGCATCAGCGGAGTCGGGAAGATGAGGTTGGTATCGGCGCGCAGCCTCTCGTGCCGCTTGTGAAGGAGGAGCATGGTCGCTTCCGGCAAGTGGGTGGTACGCGCGGACTTGTCGGTCTTCGCGAACTCCTGCCGCACAATTCCCCGCCCCTTCACACGCACATTCTGCGCGACAACGGAAGCTGTGCCGGCGGCGAAGTCGATAGCGCTCGCTTCGAGCGCGCACACCTCGGCCACTCGCCACCCTGACGCGAGCATGAACGTGATCAGATCCACCGTGTCCCACTCGTTGAGCTTCTCGTCCTCACGGACGCGCTGGAGAAACATCGGCAGTTCGTCCAACGGGATTGCGGTGCTGCCCTTCTTCTTCCTTTGGGTGACGCGCTCGAGCTCACGCACGGGGTTGTGCGACAAAGCCCCGTTCCGCACCGCTAGGCCGAGCATGCCACTCAGCGCCGATCGGCAGTTCTTTGCTGCCCCCGGGCCGGCTTCCTTCTCAACGGCGTTAAGGAACTTCTGCAGCCGTTCAGGTGTGGCCTCGGCGACTGAGAGGTCGCCGATCCGGGGCGCGATATGAGCGGTGACTGCATAGCCGTAGGTCTCCAGCGTGCCTTCTGAGCGCCCCAACTCACGCCGGGACTCCAAGAACCTCTGGCCGAGGGCGCGGAGGTGCGTTGCCGGTTTCAGCTCGCCACCGCGGTCGGCCTCGATCGTGGTCAGCGCATGCCTCAGCGCGGCCGTCGCCTTGGCCTTGCTCGGCGCGTGCTTCTCGATCTGGCGGGATTTGCCGTCCGCGAAACGATACCGCGTGCGGGCACGCCACTTCCCCGGCTGAACCTCGGCCACGTGGATGGTGCCGTAGGTTCCGATCGCCATTCGAGGTCTGGCCATCAGACTTCACCGTCGGTGGATGCGCGGAGTTCGTCAATGAGCACACGCGTGACGCGCCCACGCGCCTGCGGCGTGCTGTCCTCGCCGGCACGGAGCAGGGCCTCGACTTCAAGGGAATGGCCCCAGAGTCGCGCCGCGTACTGCTGAAGCAGAGGTGGGCGTATCCCAAGCTTCTTTGCCGCCCGAGACTCTGCAAGGCTCACACTAGGCCGACGAGCGCTCTGACGCGTGTCACGGTCGGGCACCGCCGTCATGGCCCCCCACTGTGCATCCACCTGGTCATACGACTCGGACTTCCTGCCGTGCACCCTCATATGCTCAAGGGCCGCCATCTCGAGTTCCTCGTCCCACTCGTGATCCCCACCTATCGGCGCGGCGCCCACGTGCGCATAGTCGCCATCCTCGAGCGCGATCGGTGCGCCCGACAGTACGCGGTTGACCCACTCCCGCCGCACGGGCTGATCCTCACGGAGCTCGTACGGCCGTTCCAGCAACTCCGCAGCCCCAAGAAGGTCGGCGAGTCGAAGCGGCTCACCAGAGAGCTTTCCAAGTGCGAGTGCGAGCGTGAGAAGCGTCGGAACCGTCGGCGCAGCCTTGCCCCGCTCAATCGCCTGGACGCTAGACAGGCTCCACGTTGCTCCGTAATCGCGTCCAACGGTCGCGATCGCCTCAAGGGTAATCCCGTGCCGCCGCCGGTAGGCGGCAAGAAATCCGCCCACCGCTTCCGCGTATGCCATTGATTCCATGCTTACAAGTTACCAGAATCATGTAGCTTGTGTTACGGTACCTCACAAGTTACAAATTTCTGGTACTCGCTATCAAAGGACTCCGCATGACACAGACGACGAACGCCCTCCTCGACGTTCACGATCTCTCCGCCCAGACCGGCATGTCTGTGTCGACTATCTACCGCAAGCGGTCGCTCGGTGAGCCGCTCCCCCGGGCCGTGAAGATCGGCGCCGCTGTTCGCTGGCGTCAGGCCGATGTCGACCGTTGGATCGAGGAGCAGCTCGAGCCGGCGATGTGATGCGTCCTCGCCGGACCCATTGCGCGCGGAAACCGTGCGGAACTTCGAGGCAACTGTCGGGACCGACACGTTCCGCGTGGTGTTCCGCACGTGGCGCGCCCCGCCGTCGCCTAGATAACCCGCGCACGGGAGCGGAGATGCGGACGGAACCCCATCACTTCTCTATTGGCACCTCGGAGGCGAAATAGGTGCAGTCCGCGCAGGAGAAGTGCGGGGGTGACTTCCGCACTACCGATCTTCCTCGGCTCCCGGGAGCGTGCCTGCTCTTGCCTCGCCCCCGAAGCGGCCTGCTGGTGCTCAACACGCGCACGGCAGGGTGCAGGCGCGGATACGAAGGGACCGCAACCACAAGATCGACATCACGCTCGAACCCTGAGCGAGCACTACCCATACGGAAGAAACAAAAAGGGCCACCGAGCTGCAACTCGGCGACCCCATGGCGGATCTGAAAGGAGATCCTGCATTTGACTACCACCAGCGTACCTGAAGACCGCGATATCCCCGAGGCGCTCGGGAAGCGGTCCACCGCGCAGCAGCTCGTTGAGTTGGCCCTCGATCACTACGACCTTCACGTCGATACCGATGGCAAGCCTTTCGGTGTTCGCAAGGGCGGTCACGTAGCGATTCCTCTCCTCGGCAGCAGACGCTCCGTCCGCAAGGAACTCGGCGGCATGTACCGGCGTCGGACCGCTCGCACAGCCTCGCAGAACGCGTTGACTGAGGCGATGAGCGCGCTTGAGTACGAGGCGGAGGAGAGTTTCGAGCCCATCAAGCTGCACCTGCGCACGGCGCGCCCCAGCGACGACGAGATCTTCATCGACATCGGCGATCGCAGTGAGCAGGTCATCCGCGTGACGGCAGCCGGCTGGGAGATCCTCGACGGCGACGATGACCTTCCCGTGCTGTTTCGCCGCACCGCCGTGACCGCCCCTTTGCCCGTCCCTGCGCGCGGCGGAAACCTCGACGCATTGTGGGAGTTCGTCAATCTGCCGGCCTCGGACCGCGGCTTGATCATCGGCTGGCTCGTCGCTGCGACGATCCTTGTCGGTCTTCCGTGCCCGGCCTTGGCTCTGCTCGGTGAACAGGGAACCGCCAAGACCAGTAGTGCACGACGGCTCTTCTCCCTGTTCGATCCGACCACCGCGCCGGTGAGGCGCCCACCGAACGATGCGGACCGGCTGCTTCACGCCGGGGCTCACTCGCGCGGCGTGGTCTTCGACAATATGTCGTCGATGCCGCGTTGGTTGTCGGACGGCTTGTGCCGATTCGTGACCGGTGAAGCTGATGTCGACCGCGCGCTGTACACCGACGACGACGTGCGCATCATGCAGGTGCAGGGCGTCCTGGGATTCACCAGTATCGATATCGGCGTTCTCAACGGCGACCTCGCCGAGCGATGCGTCTGGGGAGATCTTGAGGTGATCCCCGCAGACAGGCGTCGCTCAGAACGCGAGTTGAACTCCGCTTGGAACGCGAGCTACGCCTCGATGGTGGGTGCATTGTTGGACCTTGTTGTTCTGACCTTGCAGCAGCTGCCCGTCGTGAAACTCGGCAACAAGCCTCGGATGGCGGACTTCGCCGAGATCTTGGCCGCTCTTGATCATGCAACGGGGTCAGACACTCTGAGCCGTTACCGGCGGGCGCAAGATTCTGTCGCCGAGGACATCGTGAGCACCGACCAGTTCCTGGTGGCGATCACCGAGACGATCAAACGTCGCTGGACGGGTACCGGCAAGGCCCTTCACGAGCTCTTGCGCAGACCCTCGGACGATCGCTATTGGCCCGAGCCTCGTGGCATGAGTGGCAAGCTCCGGCGAGTGGCTCCGGATCTTCGAAAGGCAGGGTGGCAGATCGACGAGATCAAGCCGGACCCGACCACCAAGCGTTCCAAGACTTGGGTTCTGGTGCCTCCGGATTCCGCCATCTCCGATGCGGATCTTGCGAGCGTGAAACTGACCCGCGAGTTCGTCGCTGAAGACGTTCGAGCGTGGATCGCTAGGTTCATGGCGAACGGGGCCACCGCCTCATGCGCCACCGACCACGGATCCGCTGCGAGCTCGGGCTTCCCTATCACTTGCCGGACGCCCGGCTGCACTGCCGGCTGGCGCTCCGAGTGGGACACGCCGTTGCAGCGGTCCCGAGCGCTGACCTCACGACTCGCGGACGAACTCACGGCTCTCGGTATCAGCGTTGCTGACCTGGACCAGTACGTCGGCAGCGATCCCTTTGCACCTCCGGGTAGGGGCGAGGAGACCGTAGCCCCACCTAAGACCGAGCCCCGTTGATCGGGGCTGACCACTACACCGCACCGTTAGGAGAACACCATGCGAAGGACCCGTAGTCAGCTCCGAGCTGCGCAGATCGCCGCGCTGCAGGCCGAGCAGGACGCCTACGACAAGAACGTGAACGACGCGATCAAGGTCGCGGCGTTCGCACGCTGTGACGCCGTCGAGCAGCTGTACGAGCTTCTCGACGTCCAGCCTGAACCACCCATCATTCGTGATGGCAAGCACGGCCGCTACGAGGTCACGTCCGATAAGGACGAGGCCAAGCGCGCTGCTCGCCTCATCGAGGCTGTCACCGTCCTGCTATCAATTGAGGAGCAGCCTACGACGCAACCAGTCGGCAGTGATCGTCAGGTTCCTGCTCAGGCAGCTGAGAGACCGCCGCAGGCGGCTTCTCCGGCCCTGGTCGCGACGACTTCAAGCACGCCGACGGCGGTCAAGCAGCCAGCCGCCTGAGCGTTGCGTCGCCCGCGGCCCCGTGCGGTCGCGGCGAGTAGAGAAACCCCATCTGCCCTCGAAGAGGCGCTGATGGGGTTTCTCCGTTTCGGAAGGTGGCGCCACGACCTGTGCGTGGAGGCGGGAGCCTTCATCCGGGTGTCGGGCCGGAGGCCTGACCAAGGAGTATCCAAGGACAGGAGCGCAGCGATATGTCTGACGGATAAACTGCTTGCCGTTATTTGTGTAGTCTGGGACCACCCTCGCGGAGCGGGGAAGCAAAGGCCCAGACTGCACAAAGAACCGAGCGAAGGGGACGACCTGATGACGAGGACCGGCAAGGCGAGCGAAGCGACGCCGCGTCGTCCGAGGAAGAGGGTCGTCAACTTTGCGAAGCGCCGCACACTGAGGTTCAGCGACGACGAGGAACGAGCCGTCGACGACGTGCGGCGAGCTTTGGCCAAGTCCTCCGGACGCGACCTCGAAGAGGTCTCCTTCTCCGAAGCTCTGCGCCTGCTCATTACTGACCGTGAGGGTGCCGCCGAGGTGGAAGCGAGGGCGCTGGCTATCGAGCGCCAGGGCCCGAACGTGACCGACTGGGGCCTGGCCGACATCTCCGATCGGCTCGGGTACGAGCTCGGTCCGATTCGCAATCACATCGCGCATATCGGCGGCAACCTCAATCAGATCGCGAAGCGGCTGAATATCGGCGACCCGGTGACCGCTGGGGAGGTCTCGGAGGCTCTCCTTACGGTGGCTGAGCTACGCGATGTTCCCGACGATATCGAGAAGCGCATCGCACGCCTCGTGGACCATGGCCTGCCGCCGCGCGGGACGGTGTAGTTATGCCTGTTGTGGTGGCGAGCTCGACGCGGTCGGCCGATGCGCTGATCAACTATGCGCTCGATGACAAGCCCGAGCAAGATGGCGAGCGGTACGTCATGGCGTCCGGCGTGGGCGGCATGCTGGTATCGGTCGCGAAGCAGCAGATGCGCGACGTCCGCAAGAAGTGGGGTAAGGACAAGCCTGGCGCGTTCGTCCAGGCGTATCACGTCATCCAGTCTTTCGCGAAGGACGAGTTGGACCCCGAAGAGCCAGACGACTGGCTGACGGCTCAGAAGCTCGGGACAGCACTCGCAGAAGAGAGGTTCCCCGGCCGACAGGTGCTCGTTGTAACACAACGAGACGGGCGAACAGGCTGTGTGCACAACCACCTCGTCGCGAACTCCATCGAGACCAAAACCGGCCGCAGTCTCAACAGTTCAGTCGTCACGCACGCACGCCTTGTCGAGGCACATGAGCGTGTTCTTGAACAGCGCGGCTTCGAGCAGCGAGCGGACCTCAAGCAGGCCTTCAGCGACGCGAACGAGCGCTTCGAGCGGGGCGAGCCGAGCGGTCTTCGCCGCGCCGGGTCGACCGCGGACAGTGAGCTTCGCGAATGGCAGCGGCACATCATCTGGGAAACAGAATGCGACCTCGCGGATGAGTTCGGTGCGCCCCGCAACAAGCAACCTTTTAGTCTCACCGTGCTGAGGGCGAGCATCGAGAACACGCTCGCCGATCCAGCCGTTGTCGACTGGGACAGCTTCGTCGAAGTCGGTAGAACCCGAGGCGTTCAGATCGAACAGCGCGGCAAGAAGGGCCGTGGCATTTCGTACGGCATGCTTCGCGAGAATCCGGACCGAACCCCAGCCGATCCAACGCCGAGTGATCGACGCCGCTGCACCACACTCGGCACGGCCTTCGAGAGGGACGCTGTTGAGACCGCTTTCGCTCGCAACAGCGCGGTGACATTGTCCGTGCCACAACACACGACTGTTGAACGCCGACTGTCGCCCAAGAAACGCATGATGATCGCTCTGGACGAGGCGACACAGGAGGCAAATCGCGCCGCGCAACGCCTGGTGGCTACAGCCCTGTCAAACGCCGACGCGATGACAAGCGAACACGAGAATTCCGGTGCGCACGCTCCCACCGAGCTACCCGCAGTCCCGGGCACAATGGGACTGTCGGAACTCCGAGAAACTCAGCCACGGATCGCGGACCCAGAGGAACCAGAAACGGAGGTCACGGTTCCCGACTACCGTCCGCACGACGTCGAGCAACCGCGATCGGCGCGGCCGCAGGCTAACACCGGTGAGAATCAGGAGACCTCCCCCAAGCCTCGCCCGCTGCGACTGCGGTTCCCCGCACTCTTCGAAGAGGCGGAGCTTTCCGCGCCCGATCACCAAGAACGGAGCATCGGCGACTAGCACTGTGCAGTGGGTGGCCGGTGACCGCCTCGTGTCCATATAGTGGTCCGACGGTGCCCACACTACATAGTCGCTAGTGGCAGTCCGAAAAACGGGCTTCAGCTGGTCCTTTACAGGCCGGTTCGTGGTCACTAACGGGACACCGGCATTTCGCTGGGCAGCAGGGGTGGCCAGAACATGACCACAATATGGTCGCTCGGCGCCCACTGATCTCGGCCGTTTCGCATTCTCCACGTTGAGTTGTCGACGCCATGTCCGAGTCGGCACTCACGGGCATGATGGATGGATGCAGATCCATGAGACAGCCGACAGCTTCGACCTGCCGGATGAGCGCGTGTGGGTCGTGGGCGACCTCCACGGCAATGCTGGATGGATTCAAACGCTGCTGCCCGCGATGCGTCGGCATGACCCATCGCTGCGCACCATCCTTCAACTCGGAGATTACGGTTTCGAGCATGCTCAGCCCGGGACTGGCCCGGTCGATTATTGGGCGAAGCGCACAGGCATCGAGCGCGTGCTGGTCACGCCTGGCAACCACGAAGAGTGGAACCACATCACCCCGGCGCAGGAAAGCGCCTCCGGTATGGCGATCAGGGTCAGTGACGTCGTGTGGCTCATCCCCCGGCCGTTCCGTTTTCAGATCGCGGGACGCGAGGTGCTATCGCTCGGCGGCGCGTCCAGCGTCGACAAGGCGTTTCGAACTGCGGGCAAGGACTGGTTCGAGGATGAACTCATCACGGAACCGATGGAAGCCGCCGCGATTGCCGGCGGCCCGGCCGACCTTATGCTCACGCACGAGTCTCCAGCGATCGCGGTACCGGAGGTGCAGCGGCTGCTCACGAACAATCCGCATGATTTTCCTCCCGAGGCGTTGGCCGTATCTGCTGCACAGAGAGAGCGTGTGCAACGTGTATCTGATGCTGCGCTCCCCCGCTTGCACATGCACGGCCATATGCACGTTTACGGTAAGTTTGAGCGCGAGGACGGCAGGACCGTGGTCAGTCTCGATCGGGACACGTTTGCCTGCAACGCAGGAGTGCTCGACCTCGCGGGCCTCGCGTTCAGCCCACTTCCACTCAACGAGATCCGCGGCGGAAGACGACGGTACAAGCACCGCGCTGATCAAGGCGATGGCGCCGTCGTTCGCAGCTGATGGACCGGCGGATCGTCACCCTCCGCGGGATGATGCGAGCAGCCCGGAAGCGACTGGCCTCATGCGCTCTCCACTTCGAGGCGCAGATCGCGCTGCCCCGAACCGGTTGCTGGGGGCTTAGCGAGCGCCCCAGCTCCGTAGGAGCATTCCGCTGAGCCCTGTGCTCATCCGCCCAGAACTCGTCTCCGGGCGTGGCACAAATCTGACCTCTCTGCCCTTCTAATCACGGGAATGAGACCTCAGCGGACGCCGATGGAGCTAAGTGTGTCATTGGACCGCCAGCGGCCTGGATGATGATGAACCCGGCTCGATGCTGAACTCGATGAGCCGAATCGTATTTACTTTGTTTATTTCGCGGGGCAGCTCACGTTGCGCGCACGCCGGCCCACGCAGCTACGTGGTCACGTCGCTCTGAACACATCGACGCGGGACGTCGATAGCTAGGTCACGGGCGCCTGCCCCGGCCGCGCCGACTACGACGATGTCGACCTGATCGCTGAGGTTCTGCATCAACAGTGACCCCCCGCCGCTTACGCAAGCTATACTCGCTAATGACCGTTAGGATCCGATGATGTCGAACGCAACCGCACACCCCCTCCGCAGCGATCGACGCGCATACCTCACGGCGACTCGGTCGGACGAAGGTCGCGAGATCACCATCAAGATCGTCGGTCCTGTGGAATTCACGGACCACGAGGCCGAGGAGCTCGCGCACGAGCTGAACGTGCTGGGCTCCAGCGGTCGGCGCGCTCACCTCATCAGCATCCTGCAGGGCGTGAACAAGGCGCTCCGGCTCGAGGAAGAGCCTGGGCACTCGTCGCTGACGGAGGCTGAGCTGGACGCACTGCGCGCAGCCGGCTCGCTCGTTGAGCCGGAGAACGCGCTGCCTGTCGAAGAGCGCCCCAGCGTGCTCACGGCCCTCCGCCAGCAGGACATCCTCGCTGAGGCGCTGCCGACTAAGCGCGTCGCAGAACTGCTCGACGTGACCGAAGGCCGAGTGCGCCAGCGCCACGGCGAGGGGACTCTCTTCGCGATCCCGGGCCCCGGCCGCGGCCTGCGGTTCCCGACGTTCCAGTTCACCGACCACGGTGAGCTCCCGGGCTGGGGAACGGTGAGCCGAGCGCTGCCCGAAGGGGCGAACCCCGTGGCCGTGGAGTACTTCCTCACTCACGCTCACCCCGACCTGGGAGACGGCGAGCTGACTCCTGCCCAGTGGCTCGCAGCCGGCAAGCCCGCAGAACCTGTCGCGGCGCTGGCCGAGCAGGCGTTCTCGATCCGATGAGCGCGCTTCCTGCCCCCGACGCATCGAAGTTCCCGCATCCTCTCCCCCCGAGCGCTGTCCGTACGCTGCCGGCCGGCACGATCTTCGGACGCATCTACGACGCCGGCGGCGCTCACCCTGCCCGGTGGCACGAGCTCCGCCACTTCGGGCCCACGGGGAGCCGATTCGATCACCACCCCGATCCCGTGGGTCACCATCCGAACCACGCCGTGACCTACGTCACGCCCCAGATCACGGTTCCACCGGAGACGGCAGTTCAGAGCCTCCTGCTCGTTTGCCTATCAGAGTGCTTCAGCGACCGAGGCGTCATCGAACGCGGTGGCGTCGGAGCGGGAGGGACCGGGGGCACGCAGCCTCGGTTCGTGCTGTTCGCGACCACCCGCGAGATCACACTCCTCGACCTTATCGACAGCACCTGGGTCACGGACGTCGGCGGGAACGATCAGATCAACACTGGCGATCGGTCGCTGTCCCGGCCGTGGGCCCGCGCCATCCACCAGGCATATCCCGACGTCGACGGCGTCTTCTACCGCCCCCGCACCATCGCGCAGCGTCCGCAGCTCCCCGAGGCTCGCGCCGCGGCGCTGTGGGAGCGCGCCGAAGACGCCCTGCCGGTGAGCCCGACCGCGGACATCGAACTCAGCTCGCCTGGACTCACCGTGACGCTCGAGTCGTTCGCGAAGACCCTAGGCCTCGGCTTGGCGTAGAGACCCGAAAGGAGGGTGTCATGACCGCCCGTACCTGGTCTCAAGACCTCGAATACCTTCGCACTACGCTCACGCGTGCTCAGCAGACGCGCTATCGGCGCCAGGAATTTGTCCAGCTCGAGGACGGCAACACGGAGCTCGGATGGGTTCTCTATGAACGCGAGCAGATGCTCGCAGCAGTGAACGCTCTCCACGCCGCTGCAGGCAAAGCGCCCGTCTCGAGCGACCAGCTCCAGGCTGCAGAAAGCAGTGCCTGTGGCCATGTCGACTATACGTCGAAGTTCGCCATCGGGTGCGCGGACCTGGTGGCCGCGGAATGAGTCCGTCATCCGCCACCCCGCACGCCTCCGACTCGGCCGAGCAGCGCATGGCGGAGCAGCGCATGGCGGAGCGCGCGATCGTCGCGGCCGTCGCCGAGCAGCTGGGCGTCGCGCTCACTCCCGCTCGGATCGCGATCGATGACGCCCACATGGAGATCGACGGGCGACCCCAGACCGCATGGTCCTCGTGGAGGCCTACGCCCGTATCGGCGCACTCAAGGGTGCGCAGCCCCGCAAGCTCGCCACCGACGCGTTCAAACTCGCCTGGGCCGGTCAGAAGCTCGGTGCGACCCGGCTCATCCTCGCCGTGGCTGACGAGGCGGCGGCCAGCTACCTGCATCGCCCGGGCGCGTGGCTGACGGCTTCCATCCGCGACGCCGGCATCGAGATCATCGTCGCCGAACTCGGCGACGTGATGCGCGAAGCGATTCTCGCGGCGCAGGCTCGTCAGTACCGCTGAGATTCAGCTACTGTAGCTCGCGGCGGCCGCGACGGAACTTCTTCTTCTTGAGCGGCGCCGTCGGCCGTGGATCAGCTGCCTGCGAGAGCGGATCGACGTACCCTCGCCGGTTCGCCGGCACCCACCCCTTTGGTGTGTGATCGCGCTCAGCATGGCGTGCGTCGAGCCCGGCCTCACGCCGTTGCCCACGTGCGCGCCCCGCGCGCGCCTGGCGCTCTTTCGCGATGCGTTCACGCTCCTGCTCACGCAGGACGTCCGCTCGCCGCTGCTCCTCAGACGTAAGCCGCGGGGCGCCATCAGAGGAACGAACCGGGTGCTTCTTTCCGTCGCCGACGCGCAGACGGATACTCGCGGCGTTCTTCGCCTTCCAGTTCGTCCCCTGCTCGAACCCGCGCGCCTCTCCCACGGCGGCCTCAGTGCGCGGCGTCGTACGCCTGCTGCACCGCGTCGGGGACGCGGCCGCGGTCGGAGACCTGGTGACCGTTCTCCTTCGCCCACGCGCGGATTGCCGAGAGGTCGCGCTTGGCGGCGCCCTGCGAGTTCCGGCGCCCACGGCCTCCGCGAGTACCGCCGGCGGACACCCGGCGGGCTGCCGCGATCCACGGCTCAAAGGCCTCTCGCAACGCTGCTGCGTTCTTCTCGGACAGATCGATCTCGTACGCGGTGCCGTTCAGGGAGAAGGTCACCGCCTCGCCGGATCCGACTTCCAGGACTTCTCCGTCGATGTCGTCGACGAGCTGATGCACGATTTTGCGGGCCATGCCGCCGAACATATCAGCCAGCATCTAAGCCGAATCGCAATGGTGGCCGATATCCCGCGAACTGCGTGCGGGATTCGAGACCACTCTTGTCGATGTCGACCTCTCGACGTACCATTACTAATGCATTACTAACACGCTTGGAGGCCTCGAATGGCTGCACGACCGATCAGTTTCGCCGTCGAAGAGACGGACGTCCCTTTGCTCCAGGAGCTCGCCGATGCGTTCGGCGGCGGCAACCGCAGCGAATTCCTGCGCGTCGCCATGAAGGAGTTCAAGAAGAAGCTCCGCGTCCAGCAGATGAACGATCTGCACGCCGAGATGCTCGAAGAGCGCGGCGGCAAGGTCTACACGACCGAGGAAACGCTCAAGCTCATCGAGGACTTGGGAACCTCATGAACAGCCAGCGGGAGCGCCCTCGGATCGCGGTCGTCTACGACATCAACGTCTACCTCGACCACATCCGTAGCGGCACCGGAATGCTGCTCCCCGACAAGCTCCCCTCCCCTTCGGCGGCATCCGACGCTCTCTCGCTCGCGTTCGATCAGCAGGTGCGTTTGTTCACCTCGCCGCACATCCTGCGGAACGTCCACCGCCTGATGATCGCCTCCGGGCAGTCTGAACGAACCACGGCCAAGTACATCGAGTTCGTCGCCGAGGCCTGCGACGACTCCGGAGGCGCGATCGTGGACCCGGTCGTCCGCGACTATGCCATCGGGAATCACGAGGACAATAACATCCTCGCCCTCGCGAAGGACCCCGCCGTCGACGCGGACGTGATCGTCTCCTCCGACCATCACCTCATCGATCTCGGTCCCGCATGGAACGGCCGGCTGATGATGCGGCCGCGACAGTTCACCTCGCACATGGTTCGGTCCAGCTTGCAGAGTGCGGCTCAGCACACCCCCGCCCCGAAGGTGCCGCGGACTCCCGCGCCACCGAAGCGCGTCTCCGATGCCTTCCCCGAGCTTCGCGGTGTGCACCTCGATCGGTATGGTCTTGCTGGCTCCTCCGCACCTCAGCGAGAAGATGGCCTGCAGCACTGAGAACAACCCGGGACACTGCCGACCTTCGAGGACAATCCGTGGGAATGCGGTCAACGAGGGCATCGTGCATGATGACCTCATGAGCGCATCGCACGACGTCATCACCCCCGCCGAGCTCGGCCGCGAACTCGGTCACAACGACGGTGATCGGCCCGGCATCACTGTGCGCCGCTATCTGCGCGAGCGCTACCCCGACCACTTGAAGAACCAGCGCTGGGAGCTGACCCCCGAGCAGGCCGACGAGGTTCGTGCGCACTTCGGCAGGACCTCGGCGTGAGCGCTGACTCCCTGCACGACCTCACCAATCCTGCCGTCGCCGCGCTCACCGGAGAGCGCTGGGCGATCATGGAGGCCGCGCAACTCGTCCCCGCCCGTCCCGGACTGTACGCCATCTACGGCGACGAGCAGGCCTGGCGGGATCTCCAGCTTGAGCCGGCTCCGGATCATCCCCTGTACGTCGGCAAGGCCGAGGAGAGCCTGGTCTCGCGCGACCTGAACGGTCACTTCGCCACGAACCCGAAGTCCAAGCCCCGCACCGGCGGGTCCACGGTCCGGCGGTCGTTCGCCGCCCTCCTGCGCGACTTCCTCGATCTGCATGCGGTCCCGCGCAACCTCGCGAAGCCGGAGCGCTTCGCGAACTACGCCCTTGCCGACGGCGGCGACGCACGCCTCAACGAGTGGATGCACGCGCGCCTCCAGCTCTCTGTCTGGCCGGCGCCAGCGGACATGCGGGTCCCGCTCGGCGACGTCGAGACCAGCGTCATCGTGCGCCTCACACCACCGATCAACTTGGACAAGAACCCCGGCAGGCTCCCCCGGCTCTCGGCTGCTCGAGCCGCGATGGCCGCCGAGGCCGCCGCGTGGCGCCCCGAGGGCTGAACGCCATCGTGGAACTCGAGATCACCGCTACTCCGCGCGAGACACTCGTCTGGGCGCCGTCGACCGAGCACGCTGCACAGCTGCGACGAGAGCTGACTGACTCCGGCTACCTAGTGCTCGATGCTGATCCGTGGGAGCTGAACCAGCAGAGCATCATCCCCGAGGGCGAGCATCTCGAGTTCGACCCTGCGCGGATCTTCAACGTCGACATCGGCGCCGACGCGAACGCGTCCCAGCAGATGCTCGTCGACTCCGGTCACGTGCTCTTCTGGCACCGGTGGCATCCGCGACCAGCCCGGAAGATCTGGGGGGTCGCCGTCTCGTCGCAGCGTGGTCGCCGAGCAGGCACCAGTCCGGTCGAAAGCGCCGTGCACTTCGGACTCAAGGTCCGCGGCAGCCGCGAGCTCGGCCTCCGCATGTCGCGCGAGACCTACGCCCGGATCAACAAGCGCTCCTCCCTGCAACGCTGGTACCGCGAGGAGGACCCGTATCTCTGGGACGCGATCGACGACAGATACGAGGACCCCGACCACCGCATCTACACAGACGCATGGTGCTCGTTCCTCCAGGAGCTGGCACTGGCGAACTACGACCTCAACATGGCGCACTTCGCCTCCCTCGACACTGCCGAGTTCGATGCCGCGCTGCAGGCGGCAATCACCAGCCAACCGGGCATGACCGAGGTCACCGATCTCACGAAGTGGGATGGGGTGCCCGGCCTCTACGTCATGGTGCTCGACGAGTACCGCCAGGCGTATGTCGGCGCGACGAACGCCTCGGTCGGAGTGATGAAGCGCATCAAGCAGCACTGGACCGGTGCGAAGCCTCTGGACCGGTTGATCTGGCCCGATCCCCGAACGTCCATCCTCTCGATCGACAGCTTCAGAGCTCTCGACACCACGCGCATCTTCGCCGCCAGGACCTCGCGGTCGTTCGACGGTGAGAACCCGCTGCTGGACCTCTTCCCGCCGCAGTTCATGTTGAACCGCATCATGGGCGGCCGCGATGTAGTGAAGCTCGCCGGCCTCGTCGGCGTCGACCAGGTCATCAGAACGCGCGTCTTCGACGCCGCCGCGCCTGACCAGCAGACTGAAGCCGCGAGCAATCTCAGTCAGGCCTGAGACCTTCAACAGGCGAGCCGCTTGCGCTTCACCCGTGCTGTCAGCTCAGCGCGTAGGTCAACAGGTAGCGGTGTTCCCGTCGATGATCTCGAGGTCGAGCGTTCCGGTGATTCCTGCCAGGTCCGCGGTTCCCGAGCCGGGCACGATCTCGTAGCGCAGCTGTTGGTCGGGTGCCGTCATCGTTCCGAACTGCTGGAACGCGAAGCCTCCGCGCAACCCGTCGAGCTCGCCGTCAACGGTTTCCACGGCGACATAGCCCGCCTTTCCGGTTGCCGGATCGCCAGCTGCGAGCATCGTCCCGGCCCCCTGCCCGGCAAGGTCACCCCGCCATGTCTTGGTGATGACCATTCGGCGGATGCCCGCCTGATCGTGCTCCGCGGGCTCGAGCGACACCTCGAACGTTCCTCTTGCCGTCCTCATGTCGCCACTGACCTCCGCGGTCCTGATCTCTTCGCCCATCAACGCGCTCAACGGTGTC
The DNA here is from genome assembly GCF_000708345.1 of Microbacterium sp. Cr-K32. Lineage (NCBI taxonomy): Bacteria > Bacillati > Actinomycetota > Actinomycetes > Micrococcales > Microbacteriaceae > Microbacterium > Microbacterium sp. Cr-K32. The sequence goes on from NZ_JARD01000018.1 coordinate 240,431, forward strand.
CTCTTCCTGTCATGGCTTCGACGTTACGGGGCGCGAGAACCAGCGTGCTTGAAGATTCGCGACACCATGTGTCCGTCGGGACTCGCCTGGAACGAGCCACCAACTGCAACAGAACAGCCCCCATTCGCTCCGAGAGCGTGGGGGCTGTGCCGACTAGTGAGCGAAGTGCTTACTCGCGGCTGAGGCGCACGGTCATCGTGGTGCCCATCGCGGTGACCTCGTAGCTGAGCTCGTCGTTCTCGTACGTGAACGTCTTGGTCGCGTCGCTCGATGCCATGATCGAGGACTCGGTCTTGGACGTGTCGTTCGCCGAATCGAAGGTGAACGAGTCGCCCTCTGCCGGGACCTCGACGGTGCCGGCCCAGTACAGCGACTTCGTGTCACCGCCGTCGGCGACCCAGTGGACCTCGATCGTGTCACCGGTGATCGTGGCCTCCTGCCACGCGTCCTCGGAGTTGGAGTTGTTCTGCTTCCAGGAGCCCTCCAGACTCACCGGCTCCGGAGCTTCCTCCTCCTGGACCTGCTCGGTCTCGGACGAGGAGGACTCGCCGCCAGACGACGAGCTGGACGGTTCGGGAGATGCGCACCCCACGGCGCTGATGCCGAGGAGTGCCAGAAGTGCGATGGTCGCGCCGAGCTTGGGTGCTGTGATGTTCAAGGGATGCCTCTCCGAGCAGGTTGATGTCGACGCTGACCGTATCAGCGCCTACTGACACCTTCGGTTCTCAGTGCGAGACGCGAAAGGCGCTGATGACCATCGTTACCGGACGGTCATCAGCGCTCGCGTGGCGAGCTCCCCGTGCCCGTCATGGCGTCGATCGCACGGGCTCGAGCAGACCTGCCACCTCGACGAACGCGTCGGCTCGTCGCTTTACGCGTGCAGCTCTCTCCTCGAGATCCCGCACGAAGAGAGCCTGCGGCGAAGGGTGAAACGTCCGAACGACGGTGAGACCCCGCTCACGCTCGATCTCAGGGGACTGCCTAAGCAACCGGCGCCAGGCGTGATCCGCATCACCACCCTGGAGTAGCACGACCTTCAGCCTCGGCGCGAGTTCCAGCAGGTGCAGGATCGTCTGGACGCCGGCATCCAGCTCAGCCGCCTTCGGGGCGCGGTTGATGTACCAGGGGTACGCATTCCACGGCAGCAGCTCGTACGGAGATAGCGCTGCTTGCTCGAGCAGGACCGCCTGAAGCTCGGCGCTGCCGTCGTTGTTCTCGACGCAGATGAAGCCCGAACCCTTGCCGTCCTGCGTCGCGGGCCCTGGATCGCGAAGAATGCTCAGCACCCGCGCTTCGACTCCACCATGAAGGGGCGCGACGTACGGCGCCCACCCGCGGCCGACCTCACGCAGTTCGTCGACGTACTCGTTGACCGGCGCGATGTGCAGCGCATAGCGATCGTCCCACTGCTGCTGTCGAAACTCAGGGTCCGCCATACGTCGGGGCATGCGCCGACGGTATCAGCCAGCGTCCGTCCGGGTGTGCGGGATGCCGCACGTGCGACCGAGGGAGTCGCCACCCATGAGGCATCCCGCGTGAGGCCTCCCCAGCCTCGTCCCCAGAACCGGACACCCGCGGGGGCCCGCGGTGATCCGATACCTCAGGATGCCGCGTGACAGCGGCCGGCACAAGGTTCAGACGAAAGGTGGTTGTCACCGTCTTTCGTGACCGCAAGACTCGTCGTGAACTGTTCTTCGGAGACGGGAGCACCATCATGGGTCAGCGCGACGCATCAGAGACCATCCGGCAACAGCAGGCAGAGCTGCAGGCACGGCTCCCGTTCGACGATGAGCGGGATCTCGCGGCGGCCGAGCGAGGATTCATCGGCACGCTAGACGAGCCTGCGATCCGCAACGCCGCCGGCGATATCATCTGGGACGCGTCCACCTATGACTTCTTGCAGGGTGATGCTCCGGAGACGGTGAACCCGAGCCTGTGGCGCCAGAGCACGCTGGTCGCCAAGCACGGCCTGTTCGAGGTCGTGCCCGGCCTGTACCAGATCCGCGGGCTCGACCTGTCGGTGATGTCATTCGTCGAGGGCGACACCGGCGTGATCGTGATCGACCCGCTGATCTCGAAGGAGACCGCAGCCGCGGCGATGGCGCTCTACCGGCGTCACCGCGGTGACCGCAAGATCACCGCTGTCATCCACACCCACTCTCACATCGACCACTTCGGCGGCGTGCAGGGCATCGTCTCACAGGCCGACGTCGACGCGGGGGTCGAGATCATCGTCCCCGCGGGCATGGTCGAGCACGCGGTGGCAGAGAACGTCTACGCGGGCACCGCGATGGGCCGGCGCGCCGGGTACATGTACGGCGCGGCACTCGCACGCGGCCCGCAGGGGGCAGTCGGCGCCGGTCTCGGACAGACGACGTCGACCGGGGAGGCGACCCTGCTCGCGCCGACGCTGGAGATCACCGAGACGGGGCAGACCCACACCGTCGACGGGCTGGAGATCGAATTCCAGATGGCGCCGGGCACCGAGGCGCCCAGCGAGATGCACTTCTACTTCCCGAAGTACCGGGCGCTGTGCATGGCGGAGAACGCCACGCACACGCTGCACAACCTGCTCACCCTGCGGGGCGCGGTCGTGCGGGATCCGCACGTGTGGTCGCAGTACCTCACCGAGGCCATCGAGCGTTACGGCGACGACGCCGAAGTCGTGTTCACCTCGCACCACTGGCCGACCTGGGGCAACGCGGAGATCCGTGAGTTCCTCGGTCTGCAGCGGGACCTGTACGGGTACCTGCACGACCAGACGCTGCGGATGCTGAACCAGGGCATGCAGGGCGCCGAGATCGCCGAGGCGATCCAGCTGCCGCCCGCGCTCGAGAACGCCTGGCACGCCCGCGGCTACTACGGCTCGGTCAGCCACAACGTAAAGGCCATCTACCAGCGGTACATGGGCTGGTTCGACGGGAACCCGGCTCGGCTCTGGCCGCACGCGCCGAAGGAGCAGGCGAAGCGCTACGTCGACGCGATCGGAGGCATCGACCGGGTCCTCGAGCTCGCCCGCGCCGCCTTCGACTCGGGAGACTTCCGCTGGGCGGCCACACTGCTCGACCACGCGGTCTTCACCGAGGAGAACAATGCGGAAGCGAAGGCGCTCTACGCCGACACCCTCGAGCAGCTCGGCTACGGCGCTGAGAACGGCACCTGGCGCAACTTCTTCCTCTCCGGGGCGACCGAACTGCGCGAGGGAAACTTCGGTACCCCGACCGTGACCAACGCCCCAGCCATCCGAGCGCAGCTCACCCCGGAACAGCTGTTCGATGCCGTCGCGATCACCGTCGACGGCCCGCGCGCCTGGGACCTCGACCTCGGATTCGACATCACACTCAGTGATCTCGACCGCTCGTTCCACGTCACGCTCCGCAACGGCGTGCTCGTCTACGTCGAGCGCGAACCCGCCACAGATGCCGCACTGCATCTCACCCTCACCAAGGAGCGGCTCATCCGCCTCGCCGGCGGAGACCTCGACGCCGAGGGCCTGGACGTGCGCGGCGACCTCGGCGTCCTGAAGCAGTTGCTCGGCGTACTGACCCCCGGAGACCCGGCATTCGAGATCGTGCTGCCCTAAAAGACGGCGCGCATGGACGCCACCGAGAAAGTCACTCATCCCGGCCGGTGGTTGGAGGTGGCCACGGTGGTGCTGCTGTCCATAACCGCGGTCATCACCGCATGGTGCGGATTCGAGGCGTCGAAATGGGGCGGTGAGATGTCTATCGCCTTCAGCCAAGCGTCCAGCGCACGTGTCCAGGCCGCCTCCGCCGAAAGCAGGGCCCAAGCGGCGCGCCAATACGATCTGACCATCTACACCGAATGGGTGCTCGCCACCGCAGACGACGACCAGGAACTCGTCACCTTCATCGAGGAACGCTTCACGGACGAGTTCCGGATCGCGTTCGACGCCTGGACGGCGGAGGGGCGCGTATCCCAGGGGCCCCTCGCCAGGGAGGAGTACATTCCGCCGGGGACCGAGGAAGCGGAAGACCTGCACGCGCGCGCGGACGCCAAGTTCGACGAAGCACTCGTGAACAACCAGCGCGGAGACAACTACGCTCTGCTCACCGTGCTCTTCGCGCTCGTGCTGTTCTTCGCGGCGCTGTCCCAGAACCAGCGCGCCGAATGGCGCCGGCGCACCTTCTTCATTCTGGGCCTGACTCTCGCTGTCATCGGTGTGGTCATCTTGGCGACGTTCCCCGTGAAAGTGTGACTGGCGTCGAAGCCCTGACCTCTCGGCCATAGCCCAGCGAATAGTCTGGTGAAGCCGGTAACCGAAAACCGGCCCGGCACGAGCTATCGCACGAAGAGGGAACTGCACAGTGACGTCACCGACCACGAACCGACGCTCGGGAGTGCGCTGGTCCTTCCTCGCCGGGCTGGCCATCGCAGCGGTCGTCGTCGCCGTCGACCAATGGACCAAGATCTGGGCCGCCTCTGCGCTCTCGGGCGGAGAATCGAAGGACGTCCTGCCACCGGTTCTCGAGTTCCAACTCACCGTCAACCGTGGCGCCGCGTTCTCCCTCGGCACCGACTTCACCTGGCTGCTCGGACTCCTCGCCGCTGCCGCCGCGGTCGCCATCACGGTCTACCTGTGGCGGGTGGGATCGCTCTGGTGGGCAATCGGGCTGGGCCTGGTCCTCGGCGGTGCGATCAGTCATGCCGCTGACCGCCTGGCACGCGGTGGCGTCATCGACTTCATCGGCTACTTCGATCTGTTCATCGGCAACGTCGCCGACATCGCGATCGTCGTCGGCGGCATCTACCTTGTCGCGCTCGTCCTCCTGCGTGTGCCGACCCGCCGCATCAAACCGACCCCGGCGCCCTCGCCGGCGTCGTAGCTATCGCCAGGGCATGTGCTGCAGGCACCAGGTGTTGCCGTCGGGGTCGGCGAAGAAGGCGTAGAACACTCCGCCGAGGTCCTCGACCTCGCTGATCTCGACGCCGCGCTCGACCAGTTCGGCACGAGATGCCTCGATGTCGGCGACCACCAGGTGCAGCCCTCGCAGGGTCCCCGGAGGCATGTCGAGCGTGGGCAGGCCCTCGGCCAGGGTGATCGAGCATGCCGAACCCGGTGGCGTGAGCTGGACGATGCGGACGCCGGGCTCTGGGTTGATGTCGACGTCGAGCCGAAAGCCGAGCTGGTCTCGGTAGAAGGTCTTTGCTCGTTCGATGTCGGTGACCGGAACCGGCACGAGCTCCAGCAACAAGGCTCCCGGCGGCACGGGTGGGTTGGTCAGATCGTTGACGGTGTCGCTTGGGGGAGTGGATGCGTCGGTCATGGATACCGCCCTTCTTGAGCTGGATGCCCCGCAATCGAGGGGCCGATGATCTGCGGTCCGAGTCTGCCCTCGGCCTCGATCTCCGCCAGTCTCGCTGACGGCTACCGAATCGTCGACCCTCGGGCAAGGGCTTCGAACAAGCCCATCTCTTGCCACCTGAACGTGCGCTCTCGATCGGCGATCTCGATTGCCCGCCGGAGCTCGCTGAGTACGCCGGGGATGATTCGATATTCGTGCCGATAACGCAGAACGCCGATGACTACGGCGTGGAGCTCGACACGGTGACCTGACACCACGCGTGGCGATGAGCCAACTGCTACACGATCAGTGGCTCCGTTCCGGCGTGCGCTAGCGGCGACCGTCCAGGCTCAACGCCAGACCCTCGCCGCAACACGAGACCGAGATCCCTCCCCTGAAGCAGTTCCCGGCGAAGCTCGCTCGGAACCGCGTCATGGGTGGACGCGACGTTGCCCGCTTCGCCGGCCTCGTCGAGATCGACAAGGTCATGAGACGTTGGGATGTCCCTGTCTCTTGACGCCGCGATTCGGCCAGTCATTCACGCCGTTCATCGGAGGCCGGCGGCGATCGCCAGACCAGTGCTACCCCGATGATCGTGGTGATGATGGCGACGTCGTAGCTCGCCACCGTGTACGTCCACCAAGTGCCATTGTGGCTTCCGTATTGTGTATCGGTGCTCAGATGGATCAGGACGAGCGCGGGTCCGGCTGCCAGGAGCACAATCCCTAACCGCACAAGTCGGCGGTGCAGTCGGTACGCACGCGACGGGCGAGGTGGCGGCCTGCTCGGTGCGGAACGATGGCTGAGCGCGGACAGGCGGAGCGGATCGAATCGTGCGTCCGGCGACATCAGAGGATCGCTCCAATCGCGAGGTAGGTGGCGAAGGCGAGGAGGACGACGGCGATCGTTGCCGCGGTGATGAAGAAGACGAAGTTCCGGAACGGATTCTTGTGTTCGTTCATGGTGGATTCGTGAGTGGGCTGCGGTTACCGGGCCGGGCTGAGGACGGTGAAGCCGTCGACAGTGACACCAACGATGCCTCGGTCATCGACGAGGATGATGCGGTCATCGATGGTGCTGAGGGCTTGAACGGCTCCGTCGAGTGGCCCCAGCTGCTGCCACGTCCCGTTCTGATCTTGGGCCCAGAGGACCCCGTCGGTGCCGGCGCCGACGAGTGTGCCGTCTGTGCGTGCTACGAGGGCGTAGAGCAGGGGTGATTCGGGGACGGGGGTGAAGGTGTCGCCACCGTCGGTGCTGACGAGCAGTCCTTCTTCGGTGGCGGCATAGAGCCCGGACTCTGTGGCGGCGAGGTCGGCTGCCGCTAGAGGGGCATGGGTGGTCCAGTTCGTTCCGTTGTCGGTGCTGGAGAGCAGGTCGATTTGGCTGGAAGCGATGCCGTACAGGGTTCCGTCGGGGCTGGCGGTGAGGACGTGGAAGTCGGTTGTTCCGTTCAGGGCGATGGGCGACCAGTTGAGGCCATAGTCATCGCTACGGATGATGCCGAGGTTCGGGGATCCCAGCTCGGCCGGGGTTTGCTCTCCGGGGTGTCCGGAGGCGAACAGGGTGTCGCCGGTGACAGTGAATCCCATGGCATCGAAGTCATGGCCGCCGACGGGTCCGGAGACGTTCCCGTCCGGTGTGACGGTGAAGATGCCGTTGTGCGTGGCGACGAGCAGATCGTCACCGCGGGGGTCTTCGGCGATGCCGTGGATGTGGTCGATGCGGGGTGTCGCATCGGGCTCGTCGGACTGCGCGGCAGTACAGCCCGTAATGACGAGCGTCAGCACGGGGATGGTTGCGGCGGCGAGAAGAAATGATCGTTTCATGATGGTTTCCGGGTAGCGGCCAGGAGGGTGGCCAGGCTTGTGACGCGGGCAGCAGGGAGCGCGCCGCGGGGTCGGTCTTCGCGCGGGGCGATCGCGCGGGAAACGCAGGGCGGGTCGTTCGGGAATCGGCCCGCCCCGCGTGGTTCTACAGTTCTCCGAGGAGGTCCTTCATCGTGGCGATCTCCGCCGTCTGGTCATCGATCACCTGTTGCGCGAGCTCGAGGACGTCCGGGTTCTGCGCGTCGTCAAGCGCCGTCTGTGCCATGTCGACGGCGCCTTCGTGGTGCACGATCATCTGCTCGAGGAACAAACGGCTGGCCTCGGTCGCGTCGGCGTCTTCCAACATGGTCATGTCCTCTTCGGACATCATGCTGTCGTCGCCGCCCATGGAGCCGTGGTCCATGCCGCCCATCGAATCGGGGTCGTACTCCACACCCCAGTCCTCGAGCCACCCGAGCATCTTGTCGATCTCCGGGCCCTGCGCCGCCTTGATCTGTTCGGCGAGCTCGACCACCCGCGGGTCCGCGCCGTCCTTGGCCAGCAGAATGTCCGACATCTCGATGGCCTGCTCATGATGAGGGATCATCATCGTGACGAACATCTCGTCAGCCTCGGTTGAGGCCGACGAGGACGTCGACGCGGACGGTGAGCTGCTGGTACCGGACGGCGCGGTGCCGGTGTCGGCGCAGCCGGTCAGTACCAGGGCGAGGGTGAGAGCGCCGGTGCTGAGTGCGAGGGGGATCTTCTTGTTCATGGTCGTTCCTTCGTAAGTCGTATGAGAGTTCGCTGAAGCGGCGGCGCCAACGGGCGCCGCAGGGCCGCCCACAGTTGGGTCGGCGTGCGAATACTCAAGTTCGACTGATCGAAAGAACCGTCAACGAGGGGCCACGAGGGAGGGCATCGGTCGCTTCCCACCGCAACCAGCTGGTCACCTCGCGAAGGGAGATGCCGGAGCGTCGGGCAAACGTCGGTGGGACGAGGAGCAGAAGGCCGGCCAGCAACGCGAGTACGCAGGCGGTGACCATGTCGTCGTGACCCTGCCCTTGTCCGGTGGTCACGTGGCACGGCCCGTCGCAGGCAGCGGCACCACCGTCGTCGAGGCTCGCCGTGGCGTCCGGAACGTGAGCGACTGTCGATGCGGAATGGGCGACGCCCGAGGAGCCGTGCCCGGCAGGTTCCGCGGTGAAGGTGTGCATGCCCAGGAGGCCGACGATGATCAGGACGGCCGCGGTGCCGAGCATCAGCAGGGTGCGCAGCGACAACTGCGGGCTTGTGGCGCGAACCGTCACCTGCATCCTCGATCCTTCCTGTTCCTCACGACGCTAGCACCGCCGCCTGTGTGCCCGACATCGATCCTGTGCACACTCAGAAGCCGCCTGCCAGCTCGTGCTTGACCGCCAGGATTTCCCTTGCCGCTGACCACCCGACAGCACCCGCCCTCTTGCCGTCGGCGGTCCTGAAGGTCGAGACGAGGCCGCCGCCGGCCGATGACGTCGTTTCCGCGGTCGCCTGCGGCAAGACGACGCCCGCTCCACTCAGCGTGACGCCGTGCACATTCACCGTGAACCCGGAAACGTGCCGGTACGGGCCAGGATCGTCCCCGCCGTGCAGATCATGAAGCAGCGCTCGGGCGGCGTGAGCCCCTTGTGCCACCGCATCATCCCAATGATCCATACGATAGAGCGAACCGTCGGGACCGACATGAGCGGCGACCCCACCGGCCGCATACACTGCCGGGATCGTCCTGGCACGGAGCCGGTCATCGACCTCGATCGCGGCACCGTCTGAGCGGATCCATGAGACAGCCGGAACTGTTCCGTGGGCGAGGACGATCACGTCTGACGATACAGATGTCCCATCATCGAGGAGTACGTCACCCCCGCTTCCGGAAGCCGAGATGGAGCGCACTGTCCGGCCTGGATGGAACTCCGTGTGCGCAGCGTGCAGATCGCGGAGCCGGGTGGCGATCGGCAACCCGAGGCTGTGCGCCAAGGGGATTTCGGAGCGCGCGACGAGATGCACTCTGGCACCAGCGCTCACAAGGTAGCTTGCTGCTTCTGCTCCGACCAGCCCGGCACCGAGGACAGTGACAACCCGCCTTTCGAACGTCGGACCCGCATGCCCTCGGATGCGTAGCGCGTCGGACGCGCTGTGCAGCGTGAAGACCCCCTCGCTGACGCCTGTCGCCTGCAGGGGACGCGGGGCGGCGCCGGTCGCCACGACAGCCGTTGCGAATATCAGCCGTCTGCCATCGTGCAGCAAGATGCCCCGCTCTTCCATCCCGACAGCGCTGCCGGGGATCGTCTCGACATCGATCGAGTCCAAGGCAGGCAGCGCGGATTGCTCCGGGGTGAGCAGGCCACGAAGGATGCCCTTGGTCACCAGCGTGCGGTTGTACGGGGCGAACGGCTCCGCATGCACGATCCGGATCGACCCGTCGAAACCGCTGCGCCGCAACGTGACCGCCGCAGAATGACCCGCGGCGCCCGCGCCGACGATGAGCACATCCGAGCTGGTCTTATCCATGAGAAGCTCCCTTCACCCCCTTGACCGGAATACCCTGGGTGGGTATATGGTTAGGCATACCAGTACCCTACCGGGGTATTCCGAATCGAGGGAAGGAAGCCATCATGAGCACGAGCGAGTACCAGGTGAGCGGGATGAGCTGCGGCCACTGCGAGGTCGCTGTTCGCGGCGAGGTCAGCCAGGTCCCCGGCGTCGAGAACATCGAAGTGAGTGCGCAGACCGGCCGGCTTCTCGTCACGACGAGTTCCGCAGTGGATGACGCGGCCGTGCTCGCGGCCGTCGATGAGGCCGGGTACGAGGCGGTCCGACTCTCATGAACGCCCCGGGCCGCCTCGGCCTCTACGGCGCGGGCCTTGTCGTTGTCTTCGGCGCCGCCTTCGCCGCCGCGGGCGCACTCGTGCCCGACAGCACGGTGACCGCATGGGCGGACGCCGGGCATTCCTCGCATGACGCGCAAGCGCCCGAGGATGCTGCTGGCACGAAAGACGATCAGGAGATGGGGGTGAGTGGAGTGATGAGCGCGGCATCGGGATTCACAATGAGCCCCGTACAGGCGCCGGCGAACGTCGAGACGGACGGTGAACTCTCCTTCGACATCCGCGATCCCTCAGGTGTCCCGATCACCGATTTCGACGAGGCCCACGATAAGCAGTTGCACCTGATCGTGGTCCGCAACGACGGGCGTGAATACCGTCACGTGCACCCCGAACTCGACCCGAGGACCGGGGTCTGGTCGCTGCCATGGTCCTGGGATACCGCGGGAACGTACCGGCTGTATGCGGACTTCACCTCTGAGGGGGTGAGCGCCACGCTCTCCCGCACCGTCGATGTGGCGGGGCAGCTGACACCGGAGCCCGAGGTCGCCGTCAAGACAAGCGACACGGTCGACGGCTTCGACGTGACCGTCAGCGGCGACCTGGTCGCCGGAACTGGAAGCGAACTGACTGTCAAGGTCTCTCGGGACGGGGAACCCGTCACGGTGCTGGAGCCGTACCTCGGTGCGTTCGGCCACCTCGTTGCCCTGCGCGATGGCGACCTGGCGTATCTGCATGTGCACGCGCGCGGCGAGGAACCACAGCCGGGCGATCTGGCCGGCCCCGAGGTGGAATTCACCGCCGAGACACCCACCACCGGCCGCTACCTGCTGTACCTGGACTTCCAGGTCGACGGACAGGTCCACACCGCACAGTTCGTACTCGAGGCGACCCCCGCCACCGGCGACCAGGCGGACACCGAAGACGACGCCGAGCACGACGGGCACTGACCCGCTCAGTGCGCATCGAGTTGCAAGAAGGATCGAGGAGACATCATGACGGATACGCAGTCAGCAGCCGCGTCCAGCGTGGAGCTGGAGATCGGCGGGATGACCTGCGCGTCGTGCGCGATGCGCATCGAGAAGAAGCTCAACAAGCTGGACGGTGTCACCGCCACCGTGAACTATGCGACGGAGAAGGCGAAGGTCACCGCACCGAACGGGTTCGACCCGGCGCTGCTGATCGCCGAGGTGGAGAAGACCGGCTACACGGCCGCCCTTCCCTCACCGGAGCCGTCCGCGGTAGTCGACGGTGAGGACGCTCCGGATAGGGAGCTGGTGAGCCTGCGGAACCGTTTGATCGCTTCCATCGTGCTGACCCTTCCTGTGATTGCGATGTCGATGATCCCCGCATTGCAGTTCACTTACTGGCAGTGGCTCTCACTCGCCCTGGCCGGCCCCGTCATCGTTTGGGCGGCCTGGCCTTTCCACAAGGCAGCGTGGACGAATCTCCGGCACGGTGCGGCGACCATGGACACGCTCATCTCGATGGGGACGATAGCCGCCTTACTGTGGTCGCTCTACGCGCTGTTCTTCGGCACGGCCGGCGTCCCCGGGATGACCCACCCGTTCGAGCTCACCGTGGCACCGTCGGACGGGGCGGCGAACATCTACCTCGAAGTGGGTGCCGCGGTGACGATGTTCATCCTCGCCGGACGCTACTTCGAGAAGAAGGCGAAACGGCAGGCGGGCGCCGCCCTGCGCGCGCTGTTGGAGCTGGGAGCGAAGGATGTTGCTGTGCTTCGCGCCGGCGCCGAGACCCGCATTCCCATCGCGGACCTGCGAGAGGGCGACGAGTTCGTCGTACGGCCCGGCGAGAAGATCGCCACCGATGGTGTGATCGTCTCCGGCACCTCCGCGGTCGACGCGTCCATGCTCACCGGTGAATCCGTGCCGGTCGAGGTCGGCGAAGGAGACTCCGTCACGGGGGCGACGGTCAATGCCGGTGGCCGGCTCGTCATCCGGGCGACGAGGGTCGGGTCGGACACCCAGTTGGCGCAGATGGCGAAGCTCGTCGAGGACGCCCAATCGGGCAAGGCCGAGGTGCAGCGCCTCGCCGACCGGGTGTCGGGTATCTTCGTGCCCATTGTCATCGCGATCGCCATCGCCACGCTGGGCGCTTGGCTCGGCGCGGGATTCCCTGCCGCGGCGGCGTTCACCGCCGCGGTCGCGGTGCTGATCATCGCCTGCCCGTGCGCCCTGGGCCTTGCCACGCCCACCGCACTGCTGGTGGGCACGGGCCGCGGCGCGCAGATGGGCATCCTCATCAAGGGTCCGGAAGTTCTCGAGTCGACGCGACGGGTGGACACCGTCGTTCTGGATAAGACCGGGACGGTGACCACAGGGCGGATGACGCTCACCGGCGTGTTCACCGCTGACGGCGTCGACCGCGGCGAGCTGCTGCGCCTGGCGGGTGCGGTGGAGGACGCCTCCGAGCATCCCATCGCGCAGGCCATCGCCAAAGCCGCAGTCCAAGAGGTCGGCACGCTTCCGACACCCGAGGGTTTCGCGAACATCGAGGGCAAGGGAGTGCAGGGCATCGTCGACGGGCACGCCGTCCTTGTCGGCCGCGAGTCGCTTCTCGAGGACTGGTCCCAGCGCCTTCCCGAGAATCTCGCCGCCGCGAAGAGCGAAGCAGAGCGTCAGGGCAAGACCGCGGTCGCCGTGGGGTGGGACGGGGAAGCACGCGGTGTGCTCATCGTCGCGGACACCATCAAGCCGACCAGCACCGAAGCCATCAGGCAGCTGAAGGCGCTGGGACTGACACCGGTGCTCCTCACCGGAGATAACCGTGCCGTGGCCGAGCAGATCGCGTCTGAGGTCGGCATCGATGAGGTCATCGCCGAAGTGCTCCCGAAAGACAAGGTCGACGTGGTCACCAGGCTGCAGCGCGAGGGCAAGGTCGTGGCGATGGTCGGAGACGGCGTCAACGATGCGGCCGCGCTCGCCCAGGCAGACCTGGGGTTGGCCATGGGCACGGGCACCGATGTGGCGATCGAGGCCAGCGACATCACGCTCGTCCGCGGCGATCTGCGCAGCGCGGCCGACGCGATCCGTCTGTCTCGGAAGACGCTCGGCACGATCAAGGGCAACCTGTTCTGGGCCTTCGCCTACAACGTCGCCGCCATCCCGCTGGCAGCCCTCGGTCTGCTCAATCCCATGCTCGCCGGCGCCGCGATGGCGTTCTCCAGCGTCTTCGTCGTCGGCAACAGCCTCCGCCTGCGCACGTTCCGCAGCCAGGCGGCGGACCCATCCCCGACCGCCGCGCCCGCACCGCGTGATCATGCGACGCGGAACGCAACCGTCGGAACCCACTGAAATCACGAAAGAGGAACACACATGTCTGATTCCGGATCCTGCTGCAGCCACAACAGCCACGGCTCTGTCCCAGCCGACGGACGCAAGGACCTCCTCGCGCCGTCCGCCGAACAGCTCGCCGAATGCCCCGTGATGGTCGGCAGCACCGTCGTGAAAGCGGACGCTGAAGCCGCTGGCCTCTACCGCGACTACGAGGGCACCCGCTATTACTTCTGCTGCGCCGCCTGCGGCCCCCTGTTCGACGCTGACCCCGCCAAGTACGTGACCGCAGCCTGACATCGCTTCACCTGTGCGGGGCGGCACACGGATCGCCCCGCACAGCTTCATCGTTTCCGAGGAGGATAGCCTCATGAGCCAGCCACACAGCGACGACGCTGATCACACCCACGAACACGCAGCGCACGGGCACACCCCATCGGTCCCCGCCGCGGCCACAGAAGACCCCCCCGTCCACACCCCTCACCACGACACCGCCGTGCACCACGACGGTCCCGATACTGCACCGCACGGAAGCGGCGCGCCGATGGGCCACCAGGGTCACGGCGAGCATGCCGGCCATGACGCACATGGTGGACACGACGCTCACGGTGGACACGGGGGTCATGCGGGGCATGGCGACCACGTCGGACAGTTCCGTCGCCTGTTCTGGATCATGCTGATCCTCGCCGTCCCCACCGTCGCGCTGTCGGGCATGTTCGCGATGATCCTCGGCTACACCCTCCCCGACATTCCCGGCCTGGCCTGGGTGTCCCCGGTACTGGGAACAGTGATGTACATCTGGGGTGGAAAGCCGTTCCTCGTCGGTGCTGTCAGCGAAATCCGCGACCGCAAGCCCGGGATGATGCTCCTCATCGGACTCGCCATCACCGTTGCGTTCATCGCCTCTTGGGGTGCGAGCCTCGGCCTGCTGCACCACGAGCTCGACTTCTGGTGGGAGCTCGCGCTCCTCATCGTGATCATGCTGCTCGGGCACTGGATCGAGATGCGGTCCCTCGCGCAGACCACGTCCGCTCTCGACTCCCTGGCCGCGCTCCTGCCCGACGAAGCAGAACGCGTCGAAGGTGACCAGGTCGTGACGGTCTCGCCTGCCGAACTCGTCGTCGGTGATGTCGTCATCGTTCGCCCCGGGGGCAGCGTCCCCGCCGACGGTCGCATCGTCGACGGTCGCGCGTCGATGGACGAGTCAATGGTCACCGGCGAGTCCCGCACCGTGACGCGCGGTATCGATGACCAGGTCACGGCCGGAACTGTGGCGACCGACTCCGGGCTGCGCGTGGAGATTACCGCCACCGGTGACGACACCACTCTCGCCGGCATCCAACGCCTGGTCACCGAAGCACAGAGCTCGTCCTCGCGCGCGCAGCGCCTTGCCGACACGGCGGCAGGCTGGCTGTTCTGGTTCGCTCTCGGCGCTGGCGTGATCACGGCGATCGTGTGGACGCTCGTTGGGCTTCCCGATGATGCCGTCATCCGCACCATCACGGTGCTCGTCATCGCTTGCCCCCACGCACTCGGTCTCGCAATCCCCTTGGTCGTCTCCATCGCCACCGAACGCGCCGCACGCGGTGGCGTACTCGTGAAGGACAGGCTCGCGCTGGAGAGCATGCGCACCGTCGACACCGTGCTGTTCGACAAGACAGGCACCCTCACCAAGGGCGAACCGACCGTCTCCGAGGTCTCAGTCGTCGAAGGCAACGACACCGACCGGGTGCTCGCCCTGGCCGCCGCCGCGGAGGCCGACAGTGAACACCCGCTCGCCAAGGCCATCGTCCGCGCCGCCGCCGACCGTCACCTCGACGTGCCCCGCAGCTCGGACTTCACCTCCTCTCCCGCAGTCGGCGTCACCGCGACCGTCGACGGGACCGTTGTACGGGTGGGGGGACCGCACCTGCTCACCGAGGAAGATGCGCAGGAGCTGCCCGTTGCCGAGCGGTGGCGCAATGACGGTGCGATCATCCTCCACGTGGTTCAGGACGGCCGTGTGATCGGCGCTCTCAAGCTCGCCGATGAGGTGCGGTCGGAATCGCGCGAAGCCGTCGATGCACTGCACGCGCTGGGTGTGCAGGTCGTGATGATCACCGGCGATGCCGAAGCCGTCGCGCACACCGTGGCCGAGGACCTCGGCATCGACCGTGTCTTCGCCGGCGTCCGACCGGAGGACAAGGCCGCGAAGGTGCAGGAGCTCCAGAACGAGGGACGCAAGGTCGCGATGGTCGGTGACGGCGTCAATGACGCCCCCGCCCTCGCCCAGGCCGATGTCGGGCTCGCGATCGGCGCCGGCACGGACGTTGCCATCGCCTCTGCCGGAGTCATCCTCGCCAGCGACGACCCCCGCTCGGTGCTCTCCGTCATCGAACTGTCCCGCGCCGCATACCGGAAGATGAAGCAGAACCTCTGGTGGGCCGCCGGCTACAACCTGATCTCCGTACCCCTCGCCGCCGGCGTCCTCGCCCCCATCGGGTTCGTGCTGCCGATGTCGGTCGGGGCGATCCTGATGTCCCTGTCCACCATCGTGGTTGCCCTCAACGCGCAGCTCCTGCGGCGACTCGACCTTCGCCCGGAAACCACGGCCCGCGCGATCCTCAACCGATAACCAATCCAGAACCGGAGACCACGATGACCGACACCATCGAGACCGACCAGGTCGAGTCCGACACCGCCTGCGAACACGGCGAACACGGCGAACACGGCTACATCACCGACAAAGCCCGCTATCTCGCCCGTCTCAAACGGATCGAAGGACAAGCCCGCGGCATCCACCGCATGGTCGACGAGGAGAAGTACTGCATCGACATCCTCACCCAGATCTCAGCGCTGACGAGCTCACTCCAGGGCGTTGCTGTCGGTCTTCTCGAAGACCATCTCCGCCACTGCGTCACCGACGCCGCACGTGCAGGCGGAGACATTGCCGAGGCCAAGATCACTGAAGCATCCCAGGCCATCGCACGCCTCGTCCGCTAAGCCAGCGAGGCGGCCCCGCGGATGCCTTCGATGCTCCTCGGATAGCTCTGGGCGAGTGGACGCTCAGGACTTTGCGCGCCTGTAGTCAAAGGCGCCGTCCTGACGCTGAGAATCGAGCAACTGATCGAGGATGCCATCGTGATCGATGACGGGCTTGGGCTGGCCATCCGGCTGCAGCCGCCCATCTAACCGAACGTGGCGTCGATGACGTGGTCGTCGAGCGTGGCTCCTCCGCTGGTGCTGCCGTGTCCGAGTGGGGTCATGCACGCCTCTTCTCAGGCTGGCCGGAGCTCACCGACACTGCAGCGCGTCGCCTGCTCGAGCCGACCGGGACGGCGCCGGCAAACGGCTACCCGACGGGGGCGGAGTGGGTGAGTGAGTACCTCACCCCACTCGTCGATGTGCTGGGTGACCGCGTCCTCTACGGCACAACGGTGACGGGAATCGCGCGGCAGGGGCGCGACAAAGACGTAGACAGCGGCCGCAAGGGCCAGCCATTCGTTGTGCACACGGTCGACCAGGACGGCTGCGATGGCCGTATCCTCGCCAGTGCTCGACGCCGTGGCCAGCATCGCCTCGGAGATCGACCCGAACATCCACTCCTGCGGCTCCGTCGGAGCCACCGGCGCACGCCAGCTCGCGCAGCCCGAGAAGGACCTGTTCATCGTCGGTGCGAAGTCTTATGGCCGCGCCCCCACCTTCCTGGCGCTCACGGGCTAGGAGCAGGTCCGCAGCGTCGCAGCTCACCTTGCCGGAGATCACGAGGCTGCGGAGCGCAACGAGCTCGTCCTTCCCGACACCGGGGTCTGCGGCGGTGCCGGCGGCTTCGACGCCGAGGGTGCCAGCTGCTGCGGCACGCCATCCGTACTGCGCAGATCGGCGCAAGGCCCGTCGGCGCAGTCTGACCGACCCACGAGAGGGCGACTTCCCGATTGGGAGGTCGCTTCTTGGCATCCAGGTGCAGTGTCCGTGAACTGTCTCGCCGCCGATTGCGCCTTACTTTGAAGAATGTCAATATAGATTCATGTCGAATCAACAGATTGAGCTGGTCATCATCGGATCGGGCCCCGCAGGCTTCACCGCCGCGATCTACGCGGCCCGGGCAAACCTCGCCCCGGTCGTTATCGCCGGTTCGGTGACCACCGGTGGTGCGCTGATGACGACGACCGAGGTGGAGAACTTCCCTGGGTTCGTCGACGCCGTCAACGGACCGGAGTTGATGGAGTCGATGCGTCAGCAGGCCGAGCGGTTCGGCGCCCGCATCCTCCTCGACGACGCAGTCAGCGTCGACCTCGACGGACCGATCAAGGCCATCGTGACTGGCGCGGGTGAGACGTTCCGTGCGCGTGCGGTGATCCTCACCATGGGCTCCGCCTATCGCAAGCTCGGGTTGCCGGATGAGGAGCGACTCACCGGCCGAGGCGTGTCCTGGTGCGCCACCTGCGATGGGTTCTTCTTCCGCGAGCAGGAGATCGTCGTCGTCGGCGGCGGGGACTCCGCGATGGAGGAGGCCCTGTTTCTCACCCGTTTCGCATGCAAGGTGACCGTCGTGCACCGTCGCGGCGAGGTCCGCGCTTCGAAGATCATGGCGCAGCGCGTGCTTGACCACCCGAAGATCGAGGTGGCATGGAACAGCGAGATCGCCCGGCTGAACGGCGACGAGAAGCTCGAATCCGTCACCCTCCGTGACACCGTCACCGGCACCGAGCGCGAGCTGGCGGCGACCGGTGTCTTCGTCGCGATCGGCCACGACCCCCGCTCGGAGTTGGTCACAGGACAGGTCGTCACCGACGCAGGCGGGTTCGTCCGAGTGGATCATCCTTCCACCCGCACGAACATCCCCGGGGTGTTCGCGGCCGGCGATCTGGTCGATCACACCTACCGGCAGGCGATCACCGCCGCCGGCACCGGCTGCGCCGCCGCTCAGGACGCCCAGCACTACCTCTCGAACCTCGAGAACGACCCGGCCGCTCCGATCGAGGCCGAGGAGGTCTTCGCATGAGCACGCTCACCGCCGTCACCGACGCCACGTTCGAGGACGAAGTTCTCGACTCCGACATCCCTGTCGTCGTCGACATCTGGGCCACCTGGTGCGGTCCGTGCCGCCAGGTCGCTCCGCTTCTTGAGCAGCTCGCCGCCGAGTACGATGGACGAGTGAAGATCGTCAAGGTCGATGCGGATCGGAATCCCGAGACCGTGACCGCCGCTGGCGTCACGTCGATCCCCACCCTCGGCTTCTTCCGCGACGGCACCGGCACGGACATCCTCATCGGCGCGCACCCGAAGCCCGTCATCGCCGAGAAGATCGAGGCGCTGCTCGCATGACCACCGCAACCGCAGCTTCCGCTCCCGCCGCCGTCCGGCGTCTGTCCACCCTCGACAAGTGGCTGCCACTGTGGATCGGGCTCGCCATGGTCGCAGGACTTCTCCTCGGCCGATTCGTCCCCGCTCTGTCGGACCTGCTCGGCCACCTCGAGGTCGGCGGCATCTCGGTGCCCATCGGGCTCGGGCTGCTGGTGATGATGTACCCGGTGCTCGCGAAGGTCCGCTACGACAAGATCGCGGCCGTCACCGGCGACAAGAAGCTCCTCGTGTCTTCGCTGGTGCTGAACTGGCTCGTCGGCCCTGCGGTCATGTTCGCCCTCGCCTGGATCTTCCTGCCAGATCTGCCCGAGTACCGCACGGGGCTGATCATCGTCGGTCTCGCCCGCTGCATCGCGATGGTCGTCATCTGGAACGACCTCGCCTGCGGCGATCGGGAAGCGACCGCCGTACTCGTCGCGATCAACTCTGTCTTCCAGGTGGTCGCCTTCTCACTGCTGGGCTGGTTCTACCTCACCGTCCTGCCCGGCTGGCTGGGTCTGGACACTCAGGGGTTGGAGATCTCGGTCTGGCAGATCGCCCTGAACGTGCTGGTCTTCCTCGGCGTGCCACTCGTCGCCGGCTTCGCTTCCCGCTGGATCGGCGAGAAGCGTCGCGGCCGCGCCTGGTACGAGGAGAAGTTCCTCCCCGTGATCGGCCCCTGGGCGCTGTACGGGCTGCTGTTCACCATCGTGCTGCTGTTCGCGCTGCAGGGCGATGCGGTCCTGGCCAACCCGCTGGACGTCGCGCGGATCGCGCTGCCACTGCTGGTCTACTTCGGGCTGATGTGGTTCGCAGGGCTCCTGCTCGGCAAGAGCCTGGGCCTGAACTACGCCCGCTCCACCACGCTGGCCTTCACCGCGGCCGGGAACAACTTCGAACTCGCCATCGCCGTCGCCATCGGCACCTTCGGCGCCGCCTCCGGGCAGGCTCTGGCGGGCGTCGTCGGCCCTCTCATCGAGGTGCCCGTCCTCGTTGGACTCGTCTACGTCTCCCTCTGGGCGGCGCGCGCTTGGTTCCACACCGATCCCTACACCGGCGAAAGGATCACCTCATGAACGTCACGCTCACCGACGCCGTCGACAGCTGCAGCCCGGTCGCTACCCACGCCATCGGCCACGAGGCGGCGTCCACCGTCGCCGCGACCTTAAAGGCTCTGTCGGATCCGCTGCGCCTGCGCATGCTCTCCGCGATCGCTTCCGATCCGCGAGGCGAGTCCTGCGTGTGCGATCTCGCCGAGCTCGCACACGTCTCACAGCCCACCGTGTCGCACCATCTGAAGGTCCTCAAGGGCGTCGACGTGCTCACCTCCGAACGGCGCGGCACCTGGGTCTGGTACCGCATCAACCCCAGCCGCCGGGGCGCCGTCACCGCTCTGCTGGACTCCTTCGCGCCTGCGACCATGACGGCGCCCGGCGAAGACGGCGACGCCGAAGGCCGCGCCGGCCACCCCGAGTTCGATGCGCGGATCACCCACCTCGCCGATGAGCTCGCCGCCGAGGTCCCCGAGCTCGCCCCGGAGACCGTGCTGGGCATCGTTCGTGAGTCGTACACGTCACTCGCCCGCACGGCAATAGTCACGGGAGCGCTTGTCCCGCTCACCGAACGCTTCGCACGTCAGCGACTCGCCGACCTCACGCGCGACCGCGACTCCGCTGTACCCCAGGTGTTGTTCGTCTGCGTGGCCAATGCGGGGCGTTCGCAGCTCGCTGCCGCGCTTGTCAACAAGCTCGCCGCCGGCAGGGTTGTCGCCCGCTCGGCAGGATCTGCTCCCGCGGACGTCATCCATCCGCACGTCCGCTCGATCCTCGCCGAGATCGAAGGCGACCTGGCCGCCGAACGCTTCCCCAAGCCCCTCACCGACGATGCCGTCCGTGCCGCCGACGTGGTGATCACGATGGGCTGCGGCGACGTCTGCCCGATCATCCCCGGCGTCCGCTACGACGACTGGGCCGTCGGCGACCCTGCCCTCGCATCCCGCGAGGGCGTCGAAGCCATCCGCGACGACATCGAGGACCGCGTCCGCGCCCTCGTCGATGAGCTCACGCACTGACCACCACCCACAGGAGCCCTCATGACCGACACCACCAAGCCCTCCGTCCTCTTCGTCTGCGTGCACAACGCCGGCCGCTCCCAGATGGCTGCCGGGTTCCTCCGCGACATCGCCGGCGACCGCATCGAGGTCCGCTCCGCCGGCTCCATGCCGGCCGACCAGATCAACCCCATCGCCGTGGAAGCGATGAAGGAACTGGGCATCGACATCACCGCCGAGCAGCCCAAGATCCTCACCACCGAAGCCGTGCAGGCCTCCGACGTCGTGATCACCATGGGATGCGGCGACGCCTGCCCGTTCTTCCCTGGCAAGCGCTACGAGGATTGGAAGCTCGACGATCCTGCCGGTCAGGGCATCGAGGCTGTTCGCCCGATCCGAGACGAGATCCGGGCACGCATCGAGAGGTTGGTCGACGAAATCCTCTGATTCAAAGTCTGTCCGCTGAGGCGGGCCTCGCGCACGCTCGATAGTGTCAGCGAGCGACGGCCTCGTCGAGGGCATCCGTGAGGTCCCTGAGCTGGGTGAGCTCGAGCTTCTCGCCGTCGAGGAAGAAGGTCGGCGTGCCACTGACGTTGAGATACTGGCCGTCGTTGCGGTCTGCTTCGACTCTTTCCTTGGTGGCGGGGTCGGCGATTGCTTCGTCGTACGAGTCCATGTCGAGGCCTAGGTCTTCGGCGAACGTCCGGAACAACTGGGTGTGAGAGGTCTGCTGCTCGCCCCTCTGAGCCTGGGTCTCGAACAGGCGAGCGTACATCTCCTCGAACTTGCCCTGTTGAGCTGCCGCTTCGGCGGCGAGGGCGGCGTTCATGGAGTTGAAGTGTCCGGGCAATGGGAAGTACCGCACGACGTAGTTGATCTCGCCCTCATAGTCGGCGCGGATCTGTTCGACCACCGGGTAGAACGCTCCGCAGGCTTCGCACTCGAAGTCGAGAAACTCCACCAGCGTCGGCGCATCCGGGCCGGCGTCGTCCAGGACGTGCGAGTCAGTCCGGGCGCCGGGCAGTGCGCCCGCCGAGCCGGAAGGGTCGGGAGCAGCGGGCCGGGTCAGCATGACCACGACCAGAGCTGCGATCACGAGGACGATAACGACGGCACCGGTGATGAGGCTGACTTTGACGGGGGTCTTCACGAAGGATGGCTCCAGCTCGGACGGCGATATCACCGCAGGGTTGGTCAGGCGCGTGCGGGCTCGGGTGCCGGCGCTAGCTCTCGGAGAGCAGCGGGGCGTCGGGCTGCACGGACGCCGTTGAGGATGACGACGACCTCGGCGATCTCGTGTACCAGGACGACACCGGCCAGACCGAGAACGCCGAACAGCGCCAGCGGGAAGAGCACGATGATGATGGCGAGGGCCAGGGCGATGTTCGCGGTCATGATGCGTCGCCCGCGGCGCGCGTGCGCGAGCGCGCCGGGGATGAGGCGGAGGTCGTGGCCGGTGAACGCGACATCGGCGGACTCAATGGCGGCCGCCGAACCTTTCAGTCCCATGGCGATGCCGACCGTGGCGGTCGCTAGTGCTGGGGCGTCGTTGATGCCGTCCCCGACCATGGCCGTCGGGCGGACGGTGGTCAGGGATTCGATCGCGTGGGCCTTGTCGGCGGGCAGCTGCTCGGCCCGCACATCGTCGATGCCTGCCTGGGCGGCGATGGCGCGGGCGGTGCGTTCGTTGTCGCCGGTGAGCATGACGGTCTCGATGCCCTGACTGTGGAGCATCCGCACGGTCTCGGCCGACTCCGGGCGCAGTTCGTCACGGATGCCGATGAGCCCGGCGACAGCGCCGTCGGCTTCGACGACGACCACGGTCATGCCCTCCGCAGCCATCCCTTCGGCGGCGGTGCTGAGCACGGCCGGGTCAAGCCAGCGCGCGTTCCCGACGCGGATGAGTGTGCCGTCGACGCGGCCGGCGATGCCGTGGCCGGCTTCTTCCACGACATCGATGGCGGACAGCGCCTTCGGGGATGCCGCGGTGATCGCGGCGGCCAAGGGGTGCGTGCTGGTCGCCTCGATGGCGGCAGCCCAGGCGAGCAGGTCGTCGCGATTGGTCCCGTCGGCGGGTCGGACGTCGACCACCGCGGGTTCGTTGCGGGTGAGCGTCCCGGTCTTGTCCAGCGCGACGGCGCGGATCGTGCCGAGCTGCTCGAACGCCTCCCCGGACTTGATCACCACGCCGAACTTCGACGCGGAGCCGATGGCGCTGATCACGGTGACCGGCACCGCGATCGCCAGCGCGCACGGGGACGCCGCGACCAGGACCACCAGTGCCCGCTCGATCCAGGTCCAGGGGTCACCGACGACGAAGCCGAACAGCGCGACGAGCGCCGCGGCGATCAGGACGACGGGAACCAGCGGGCGCGCGATCCGATCCGCTAGTCGTGCCCGATCGCCCTTGCGGGCGTGGGCCTGCTCCACCAGCGAGACGATCTGCGTGAGGGAGTTGTCGCGGCCATCCGCGGTCGCCTCGATCCGCAACGTCGCCGACCCGTTCACCGAACCTGCCGCGACCACGTCGCCGGGCCCGACCTCGACCGGGATGGACTCCCCGGTGATCGCCGATGTGTCCAGGCTGGAGCGTCCCTCGACGACGACACCGTCGGTCGCCACACGCTCGCCCGCTCCGACGACGAGGATGTCGAGCTCGCGCACATCGGCAGCAGGGACCGTGATGTCGCCACTGAGCCGTGAGACGCGCACCGTCTCCGGGATCAGTGACAGCAGTGCGCGCAGGCCCTCCTTAGCGCGGTCCATCGCTCGGTCCTCCAGCGCCTCAGCGAGGGAGAACAGGAACGCCAGGGTCGCTGCTTCACCGACGTGCCCGAGCAGGACGGCGCCGACAGCAGCGATCGTCATCAGCAGACCGACACCGAGCCGGCCACGGATCACGCGCCGGATCGCACCGGGAACGAACGTGTACGCGCCAGCGAGCAGAGCTGCCCACTGCAGCACCAGTGCGGCAATCTCCAGGCCCGTCCACTCGAACGCGTACCCGGCGAGTAGGAACACACCGGACAGCGCCGACGGCAGTAGAGCGATGTCCCGCCACCACGGTGGACGCACCTCGAACTCGTGATCGGCGCCGGCGGCTGGTGGCAGGGCGGGGCCGCAGCACGCATCGCCGTCATCATGAGCAGATACGCCCGCCGCCGCCTGCACGACCTCTGGGCCGCAGCAGCCGTCTCCCCCCTGCGGTAGCGACAACTCGACGCGGTGGATGGTGCCTGTCTTCCGCGGCTCGTCGTCGCCGCAGCACTCCGCGCTCATGCGCAGCACTCGCACTTCTCGTCAACGCACGGCACGCCTTCATCGACCGCCACAACCGCGTCGAGAAGATGCCGCAGGCCCACCGTCAGGTGCGGATCTGCGATCTCGTACCGCGTGCGACGACCCTCCGGCGTCGCGATCACCAGTCCACAGCCCCGAAGACAGGTGAGATGGTTCGACACGTTCGTGCGGCTCAGTTCAAGATCACGGGCGAGCTCGGCCGGATAACCCGGGGCATCCAGCAGCGACAGCAGGATCCTCGAACGCGTCGGGTCGGCCATCGCCCGACCCAGCCGGTTCATCACATCAAGACGAGAAGCAATAGTCAGCACACGATGACTATACACGGGACACTGAACTATAGCGATGGCGACTCCACTGGACACTGCATCGAGGCGTGGCGCCTTGTCCACCACCTCCTGGAACGTGCCGAGCTTCACTCAGGATCGCGCCTACCGGAAGTTCTTCGACGAGTCCGTGTCGTTCGGATGCGACGGGGATGCCTCGATGAGTATCACCCGTCCCGGCTTCTTGCCCTTCGGCTGGGGAGCGTCGACCGCGTAGCGAAGCCTCGCGCCGTCCGTGACCTTGTACTGCCAGACGGGCAGGGTCCTCCCGCCCACCACCGCTGTAGATAGGTTGCCCTTCAGCTGGTAGCAGCGCGAGCTGTCGAACCGCGTCGGGTGAGCGGTCAGGTAGTCCCAGGCATCCGCGAGGGCGTTCTTCGCGGTCGCGCGAAGGTCGCGCCACCCGCGCTCCGCCGCGACGTCGCCGAAGACGATCTCGTACTCGCTGACCCTTGTCGGTCGCGGAACCGACGATCCCCGCCTTCCCGCCATTACGGGCGCTCGACCCGCGCAGACGTCTCCGTCAGATCGATCGGCTTAGCCGGCCGCGCACCCATGGCGTAAGCCGCAGCAGTCTCCCGCCACTCGTGCTGAGCACGCAGCAGGCGTTCAAACGTGCCCAACTCGCTGGCGGAGTAAACCAGCCGCTCAATTTCGCTCGCGTAAGTGGCCAGCTCGCCCTCATCGAACTCACTCGTCCACGCGAAGAGCTCCCGCAGCGCAGCGCCGACATCGCCCCTGTTCCGCCCGATAGCGCGGAGCAGTTCACTGGAGAGCTTCACGCCAAGCTCGAGCGTGTCGAGGTCGTGGCCACGAAGGATCACCAGGTCATCGCCATCCCGACGAGTGATACGCACCTGGCCCTCGTCGATGTGGGCAAGGACATCCTTCGGCTTACGGAGGAGATCGGTGAAAGTCGCGGTGCTCATGAGACCAGAGTACATCAGATAAACATCAGAGGTTCTGCGTCTTGTGCGCTGGAGCCCCCCGCTGCACCCGTCCGGATGTCCGTTCAGTCGGACACCCCACTGAGAACGAGTGCATCGGCCGCGATAATGTCGGAAGCGCGGTGAGATGACGCTAGATGTCACTCGGACGGGGACGGCGTCGGATTCTCTACGCGCTTTGCGGTGACACATTCCTGACGATGCACCACCGGATTGCCATCCCGCCCACGAGATCAGGTGAGTTCACTCTCGAGTTGTTCGATGCGTGCGCGGATGTCGTCGCAGTTCGAACGGACGGCGTCGATACCCTGGCGCGCTGGGTCGTCCAGCTTCCAGTCCTCGTAGCGCTTGCCAAGAAAGAACGGACAGGCCTCGCCGCATCCCATACTGATGACGACGTCAGACGCCTGCACGGCTTCGGTTGTCAGCACTTTTGGGCTGCTCGGCTGTGCTGTCGATTCCGAGCACGCCCATCGCCTCGTCAGCAGTCGGGTTGGACCGCTCGGCGGGCATGGATCCCGCCGAGCGGACCTCGACGCGGTCGCCTGCGATGTCGCGGAGACATCCGGCCGCCATCTGCGAGCGTCCGGCGTTGTGGACACCGACGAAGAGGACGGAGCGCTTGGTGGTGGTGTCAGTCATGGAGGGCCCTAGTAGGTACTAGTCCAGGAGGCCTCGTCCACGAGGGTGCGTACCCGTACGGTTTGATTGTCGAGGCTGGTAACATCCTCGTGAAATGATCACGTCTGGCCGGTCTCGTAACCAGGCGGCGTCTGTTGACAAGCTCCTGATAACGAAGATCATTACAGGCCTTGGGTTGGCCCTGCTCTTGATTGTCGGAGCATGGTCCGGTGGTCATCGCGACGCGGACGCCTCTCCATATCTCACTGCTACCTCGACTGCATCGATGGAAACCGAGCTTACGAGCTATGGTGCGGTTGGCTCGTCGACGCATGGTTCTGGTGGCGCCTCATCGGAACGGCTCCTGATAGACGGCGCCTCCGCGAACGCACTGATCGGCCTTACAGGGTGCGTGTTTGGCCTCGTCTGCTCCTTCCTGATCCTCATCGTCGCTCGAGCCTTCGTAAATCGCGTGCCGAACGGAAATCGCGAGCGACTTCCGCGCATGCCCGAGATGAGGGCCGCACCCGACCGCCCGTTTGCACGAACTCTTTCCCTCACGCAACTCTCTCTGTCGCGCACCTGACATCGATCAGCCATCTCACGATGGCGCTTCACATTCGGTGGGGTTCACGTTCGTTGTGCTGTGTTGTGGTTGGAGAGAAATGAAAGCGTCTCAAAAGGCGATCCTCGTCACGGTGGGTCTCGTCGTTGTCCTCCTTGTCGTCGCGCTGGTGTACGTCCTTCTCAGTGAGAATCGGGCCTCCGCGCCCGAGACAGAAGGCAACGACGGCCCTCAGGTGGTGCGAGAGAATTCACATGTGCTCGACGATGGCGGCGACGCAGCGGTCACCGTGGTCGAGTTCCTCGATTTTGAGTGCGAGGCGTGTGGCGCCTTCTACCCGCTGGTCGAGGACCTTCGTGAGAAGTTTGATGGGGAGATCACCTACGTCATCCGGTATTTCCCGTTGCCTGGCCACTTCAACTCGAAGAACGCTGCGATCGCGGCAGAAGCGGCGGCCCAGCAGGGACGGCTGGAAGACATGTACCACCGCTTGTTCCAAACACAGGCCCAGTGGGGTGAGGCTCAGGAGTCGCGTGCGAACCTGTTCCGGGGTTTCGCTGTGGAGCTCGGGTTGGATATGGCTGCTTTCGATGAAGCGGTCGCGGATCCGGCGACCGCACAACGAGTGGAGTTCGACGTTGATGAGGGCGAGCGACTCGGCGTCAGCAGCACTCCGACGTTCTTCATCGACGGGGAGCAGGTCGTATTGGAGAAGTGGACGGACCTCGAGGACGGCATCGAAGCTGCGGTGAACGGGACGCAGTGATGGTGCGTTCGTTATCGCATCGCCGAGCGATTATCGTCGGGGCCGGCCAATCTGGATTGGCGATGGCGTCCGCGCTGTCGTCCTATGGGCTGGAGGCACAGAAAGACTTCGTCATCATCGATTCCGCGCCGACCGGTCAACGAAGCTGGGCAACCCGTTGGCACTCGATGAGGCTTCTCAGCGATGCTCGCAACAGCACTCTCCCCGGGTTCCCCTTTCCCGGGGACAATCGCCGTCATCCAGGCGGTCGCGAGATGAGCGACTACCTGGCTTCTGTAGAGAAGACGCTCGGCGTGAAACCTCTCTGGGGCGTTCGCGCTCTCGAGGTGGAACGCCGCGGAGACGGATCCACGTTGCACCTTTCGACGTCCATCGGGGACGTGCAAACGCGAAACGTTGTCTGTGCCACAGGATCTGCGGCAGTGCCCCGAGTCCCTACCTGGCGCCAGAATCTGTCGGCACCCGGAACGGTTCTACATTCCAGTCAGTACCTACACCCGGGCCAGATCCCTTCGGGGACCGTGTTGGTGGTCGGCGGAGGGTTCAGCGGCGTACAGATCGCCGAAGAACTCGCTCACTCGCGAGATGTCACTCTATCCACCCGAACAGAACGACCGCGGCCGTCAGCGCGATGGTCCATCTGGCCGAGGCTGCGCCGCAACCACTCGATTCGTTCCGGCCCCGCGCCCACCGCTCTGGCCGGCGTGAGCCACGCGCCCCCCGTCGTGGAGGCCGACGGAGCCGTCGTGACATTTGCCGATGAGTCGACGATGCAGCCGCACTCCATGATCCTCGCTACCGGCTACGAACCCGGCGACAAGTGGCTACCCGCCCCGGAACCCACCGGTGCTCGGACACAAGCCAACACACATATTCCCGGACTGTTCACGGTCGGCATCCCGAAGTACTCCCGAACCGGCGCAGACACGATTCCGGGGGCATGGAGTGATGCTGCCATCGTCGCCCCCAACATCATCGACCGCCCCTGAAAGGATCACCATGACAGAAGCAGGGCACTCGCACGGAGTGGGTGACGCCACTCCCCGCAATCGTCTGATCATCGCTTTCGCGATCACCTCCTCGGTCTTCGTCATCGAGGTGATCGGGGCGATCATCACCGGCAGCCTCGCACTACTCGTCGATGCGGCGCACATGCTCACCGATGTCACCGGGTTGGCTATGGCCGTCACCGCGGCGCATCTCATGAATCGCCCTCCCACCCCCAAGTACACCTTTGGCCTGCAAAGGACCGAGGTTCTCGGAGCACTCGCCCAAGCAGCGCTGCTCCTCGGGGTCGGCATCTTCGCGCTCGTCGAAGGTATACGGCGGCTCTTCGAACCCCCAGAGATCGCGTCAGGAAGCCTGCTGTTCTTCGGTATCGTCGGCCTGGTCGCCAACATCGCATCCATGCTCGTCCTGTTCAGCGGCCGCGGACGCAATCTCAACATGCGCGCCGCATTCCTCGAGGTCGTCAACGACGCCCTCGGCTCCGTAGGCGTGATCGCCAGCGCGATCCTCATCGCCGCTTTCGGCTGGTATCAGGCCGATGCCGTCGCCGGTATCTTGATCGCCCTGCTCATCATCCCTCGCACGCTCATCCTGTTGCGAGCATCCGGACGTGTGCTGTTGGAATCGACACCCCCGGGTCTCGATCTGGACGATGTCCGCCGCCACATCCTTGCCCTTCCGCACGTGGTCGCGGTGCATGATCTGCACGCGACTCAGGTCTCAACGGACCTCCCCACCCTCAGTGCCCACGTCGTGGTCGACGACACCGTCACCATGGAGACCTCCGCGGCGTTGCTGACAACTCTTCAGGAGTGCGTCAGCGAGCACTTCGCCGTCAGCATCGAGCACTCCACTTTCCAGATCGAACCCGAATCGCATCCCGGAGAGCACGACACCCATGCATAAGAACCTCCCCAGACGCACCGCCATTGTCTTATCCGCCGTGCTGTTGTCAGGAGCAGTCGTCGTCGCCACCCCGACGGTCGCTGTCGCTGACGACAACTTCGACTCGTCGTACCCCGTTGCCGACTCGACCATCAGCGGCTCGCCTGATGAGATCTCACTGATGTTCACGGGAACCCTCAACAACGAGGCCGGCACGACGATCATCGAGGTCCTTGATGAAGGCGGAGAAGACGTTGCTGTCGATTCGCCGACGGTGAGCGGTCAATCGATCACTCAGCATCTCTCCCCGGAAGCCGCCGATGGTCTGTTCACAGTGCGCTGGAAGACAGTCTCTGGGGACGGGCATCCGATCAGCGGGCAGTTCTCGTACACCGTCGGACAGCCCGGACCGAGTACGAAAACCGCGCCACCCGCAACGCCGAGCCCCAATCCCAGTCCCAGCCCGGAAGAATCCGACAACACTACGGAGGAGCCAGAGCCCGCTCCTGCCAGGCAGACATACGGTGGCACACCATCAGGCGGAGCAGAGTCCGAGATGCTGCCCGTGTTCTTCGTCGGCGGCCTGGCAGTGATTCTCGGGTTCGGCGTCGTCGGAGTGATTCTGGCCGGACGCCGGCGCCACCAGCAAGACCGTGCCCAGGCTTCTAGAGATACGGCGGCTGGGGAGGGGGGTCACGATGCGTGACCGGGCACGAAGGTTCGCCGTGGTGTTGATCATCGCCGCGATCGTCACTTTGGTCGATCAGGGAACCAAGGCCCTCGCTCTGAGCTCATTGAGCCAGGATCAGCGCATACCCCTGGTCGGCGATTGGCTCGGTCTTCAATTGGCGTTCAACCCGGGGGCGATCTTCTCGTTGGGCGAAGATGCGACCTGGGTCATCACTGTCGTCGGCGTCATCGCGACCACTCTGCTCGTGGGAGCCGCTACGCGAACCCAAAACGCATGGTCAGCAGTCGGCTTCGGTTTCATCGTGGGAGGCGCGATCGGCAACCTCATCGATCGCCTCTTCTCTCCCCCGTCGTTCGGAATCGGACACGTCACCGACTTCCTCGCCTACGGAAACCTCTTCATCGGAAATCTGGCCGATGTCGCCCTGGGTATCGGCGCCGTGTTCCTTGTGATCGCGGGTCTGCGCGCCAGTCGCCGACACTCCTCGCCTTCTCGCCCCGAATCCACAGATCCCGCACCAGCCGAAGAGATGGCCCGCCCATGAGCCCCAAACAACGTGTTCCCTCCACCTATCAGCGCAATGCTCTCGCCCCCAGCCTCGTCGCTGCCGCCATCCTGTTTCTCGCGCCTTTGCTCGTCCAGGCGGGCTGGGCGCCACTCGTCCTGTTTGTTGCGTCGATTTTCGGGCTGATCATCGCATGGTTCGCCGTGCAGGCCCGTCATTGGTGGTGGGTACCGATCTTCGTCGCGGTGGCTGTGCTCTGGAATCCGGTGATGCCCTTCCCCTTCTCCGGTGTCGTGTGGGAGATAGCTCAGCCCGTCGCCGCTGTGGTCTTCCTGGCGGCGGGGGCGACGATCAAGGTGATCCGGAAATGATCTGCGGGAACCTCGCGTCAACACCATGCTTGTGAGCGGCGCGATCCCCGACACTCCGCCAACGCTGCAGTCCTTGCTCGCGCCGGCGGATCTGACCATTCCTGTGTTGCCCGTCATCGCCGGAGTCCTTGCGGCCCTCTATCTCGTCGGAGCGGTCCGCCTATGGATGCATGGTCGGCGCTGGTCCGTCTGGCGGACCGTCAGCTTTCTTCTCGGATGTGTTCTCCTGGCGGCAGTCACTGGCCTTGGGGTAGAGGCGTACGGAGAAGTCCTTGTCTCTGTGTTCATGTTCCAGCAGCTGACCCTGATGATGACGGTGCCGCCGTTGCTGGTTCTGGGCTCGCCGGGCACTCTTCTCCTCCGAGCGACACCGCACCGTGGAGCCGGCCGGATGATCCTCACGGCAGCGCATACCGGTCTTCGGAGTCGCGCCGCCAGGTGGTTGCTCAGCCCGTGGTGCACGGTTCCCCTCTACCTGTTCGCCTTCTACGGCCTCTACCTCGCGGGCTCGGCGGACGTCATCCTCGCCCTGCCTGCCGGCCACGTCATGCTCGAGTTGGCGTTCCTCCTCGCCGGCGTGCTGTTCACCATTCCGATCCTGTCTTCGGATCCACTCCCGGTGAGGTTGGGTCACGGAGCGCGGGCACTCGATGTGTTC
The DNA here is from genome assembly GCF_000708345.1 of Microbacterium sp. Cr-K32. Taxonomy (NCBI): domain Bacteria; kingdom Bacillati; phylum Actinomycetota; class Actinomycetes; order Micrococcales; family Microbacteriaceae; genus Microbacterium; species Microbacterium sp. Cr-K32. Next base: position 271,717 of record NZ_JARD01000018.1, read on the forward strand.
GCCGAAGCCGCACTCCACGCGTTTTTCGGAGTGTTTCTCATGATGGCCAGCACGATCCTGGTCGGTTCGTTCGTCGCACCCACGGAGGCCCTGGGCGTCGACCCCCTCGAAGATCAACAGCTTGCCGGCGCGCTGGCTTGGTCGTATGGCGAAGCGCCCACGGTGCTGATGCTGGTGTACGTGATGCACCGCTGGTTCCGCAGCGACACGGCCGCTGCTGCTGCTGCAGACCGGTACGTCGATCTGCATGGGAACTCAGAGCTCGACGCGTATAACTCCTACCTCAGCAAACTGAACTCTGATGACCCTCAACGTTGATGCAGTCGTGAGGCGCCCAATCGCCTCCCGCAGGAGGTGTAGTCGTCACATCGGGTTCGATCCACGCACCATGTCGACGGCAGTACCGTTGCCCGTTGCGATAGTCGCGTCCGCTATCGCCGGCGCCGCGCTGGATCTTGCGTACCCGGAGCTCGGCTGGTGGCCCGTGGCCTTTGCGAGTGTGACGATCGGCCTGTGGACACTGCGCGGGCGTTCGCTACCCGCGGCGTTCTTGGTTGCCCTCGTCTACGGGGCCGCGTTCTATTTCACCCACCTCGTCTGGGTCTCACGATTTCTCGGCCCCATCCCCTGGGTGGCGTTGGCCGGACTGGAATCGCTGCTCTTTGGTGCCGGTGGGATGCTGATTGCGCTCGCATATAGGGTGATGACCAGCCGCTCGCGGTGCGGATATTCCATGATCACGCCTGCGCTCATCGCAGGCGTGTGGGTGCTGCGCGAAACCGTGATGGGAACTTTCCCTTACACGGGGTTCCCCTGGGCGCGGATCGGATTCACCCTTACTCAAAGCCCGTTCGCGGAAGCCGCCTCCTGGGTGGGAACTACCGGGCTCTCCTTCCTGACGGTCCTCATCTGCGCGAGCAGCTTGGACGCACTCGCTCATCGACGACGGCGACCGGGAGCAGTCGCAGTTCTCGCTCTCACTGCCACCGCGCTCGCCCCCCTGTTCCCCACTACGCAGGCAGGTGCCATACGTGTCGGATGGGTGCAAGGAAACGGACCAAGCGGCTACTTCGACACCAAAGCACCCGGCGACATCATGCGGGCTCAGGAAGGGGCGACAGCTCCTCTCCTCGGTCGGGGGATGGATCTTCTCGTCTGGCCAGAAGGCGCAGTCGACGCGGATCCTTTCCAGGATGCAGACGTCACCGACCGGCTTGACCGACTCGTAGCAGACGCCGGCGCTCCGGTGTTGGTGAATGCGGCGACCGTGCGCGGCGACGATACTTTCAATACGTCGATCCTGTGGACGAGCGCCGGACCGCAGCAGATCCACGACAAAGCCAACCCCGTGCCTTTCGGCGAATACGTCCCGGACCGTTGGTTCTACGAGGCCATCGCTCCTGACCTCATCGGACTCATTCAGCGCGAGTACACGCCTGGCTCAAACACGCCCCTCGTGAACGTCGGCGGTGTTCCCGTCGGTCTGGCGATCTGTTTCGACGTCATCTACGACAACGTCATTGAGGACAGCGCGGCGAAGGGCGCACAACTGTACGTGTTCCAGACGAACAACGCCGACTTCAGAGGCACAGATGAGAACCTCCAGCAGCTCGCTATTGCGCGTATGCGCGCCATCGAAACCGGAAGAAGCATCGTGAACGTGTCGACGACCGGCACGAGCCAGGTCATCCGCCCTGATGGGACCCCACTTGCAGAGCTCGCGGTGAACACGCAAGGCGCAAACGTCACCGAAGTGCCCCTCTATACCGGGACCACGCCAGCGGTGGTTCTTATGCCGTGGATCGGGTGGGCGTTGAGCATGGGAACCGTATTGATGCTGCTCGTCACCACCGCTACTCGTCAGCAGCGAGCGGGCGAGGATTTCCGTTTTCACGAAGGGAACACGCTGTGAAGACAAAATCGCTCTCGCTTGGTGCGGCGTTCGGCGCGCTGCTTCTGCTCAGCGGGTGCGCTCCCACCGTGCATCTCGAGGCGGCTCCGAAAGCGAACGATCCGTTGTGCGCGGAGGTCACGGCCCGGCTACCCGACTCTATCGGTGATCAGGCGCGGGTGTGGACGGACGCGCAAGCCACTGGCGCATGGGGAAGTCCCACCAGCGTGCTGCTCACCTGCGGGCTGGACTCACCGGCTCCCACCACGCTGCAATGTGTGAGTTTGGGGGGCGTCGATTGGATCGTGGACGAAGCGGAGACACCAAATCTACGGTTGACGACCTACGGGCGGGAGCCCGCAGCGCAAGTGTATGTGGACACGACGACGTTGTCGGCCGACGCCGTTCTCCAAGCACTTGCCGGAGCGATTCAGCAGCTTCCGAAGAACGATGCGTGCACAGAACCGATCACGAAAGACCCTGACGAAGAAACCTCTTCGACGGAGGGAGCGACACCGTGACGCCTCCTATTCTCCGCGTCGCCGGGCTGACGATTTTCGTCGTCTCTGCAATCGTCGCCGTCGTCATCGGGCTGGTGATCGGCGGAGGAGCTGCACCGAGGCTGACCAGCGACCCCGGCGCGGTGGTTCGCTGGGGCCTCCCGGTCGCGAAACTACTCGTCAACCTCTCTGGCGCTGCAATGGTAGGACCACTCGTGTTCGCTCTGTTCGCTCTCGCATCCGGCACGAAGCCCTTCCTCACCGCGCTCAATCTTGCCTCGGCGGGTGCCGCAATTCTTACCGTCGCGAGCGGGACGGTCACCTTCCTCACCTTCCTGTCCTCGTTCAACCCGAAGGTGAGCCTGGAGGCAGAGTTCGGCGCACAACTGGGCCGTTTCCTCCTCGACACCGAGCTTGGAAGATCTTGGCTCATCACCGCCATCTTCGCGTCGGTCGTGACCGTGCTCGCATTCGCGGTGCGCGGCTACGGTGCCGTGCTCGTCACAACGATGCTCGCGATCATCAGCCTGATTCCGATGTCCACTCAGGGGCACTCCGGGGAACTGGCCAACCACGACGCGGCAGTCATGTCTCTCACCCTGCATATCGTTTCGGCGGCGGTGTGGCTCGGCGGGCTCACATTGCTCATCGTGATCCGTCCGGGCCTTCCATCGTCCACCCTCGAGGACATACTCCGACGGTACTCGACGTTGGCACTCATCGCCTTCGTCGTCGTCGCCGTATCGGGGTATGCCCGGGCGCTCACTGCCCTCGGACGATGGGACGACCTCGTCACGCCGTATGGGCTGATCCTGCTCGCAAAGATCCTCGCGCTGGTGGTGATGGGCATCCTCGGAGCCGCCTACCGCGGTCGACTCATCGCAAAAGCGGGCGAGGGCCGCAACACCTTCTGGATGTTCGTGTGCGTCGAGCTGGCATTCATGGGTATCGCAAGCGGCGCCGCCGCGGCCCTTGCCCGAACAGCCGCACCCGCGGACACGATCACGATTCCTCAGACCACGGCCGCGGAGATCCTCACCGACGCCCCAGTCCCGCCAGAATTCACGACGGAGCGATGGTTCACGGCGTGGAGCATTGATCTGCTGTGGGTGATTGTGGGAGGTTTCGCGGTGTTCTTCTACCTTGCCGGGGTGGAGCGCATGAGACGTCTCGGGCAGCCTTGGCCGATGCGGCGCACCATCGGCTGGGTGATCGGGATGGGCGCGCTCGTGTGGACCACCAGTGGCCCGCTCGCTGTGTACGACGAACCTCTGATCAGTATGCGTTTCCTCTCTTTCGCACTTCTCGGCCTCGTCATACCGGTACTTCTCGTTTCCGCTGCGCCCCTCGTGCTCGCACTCACCGTCATACATCCTCGGGACGACGACAGCCGCGGAGCTCTCGAATGGCTTCTGTGGGTTGCCGCCAGCCGAACAATTCGGCTGGCGCTCAACCCCATCATCACCGCCATACTGTTCACCGCCACGATGTGGCTGATCACATACTCGGACCTCTTCCGATGGTCGCTTTACGACCAACTCGGAAGCGAATGGATGATCACGCACCTCCTCGTTATCGGGTGCCTCTTCGTCAGTTCGCTCTTCCGGCGCAATGGCGCCGTGCCCGCTCCCGGGCGATCTCGGCGGTGGACCTTCACCGCACTCATCACTCTGACTCTGACGACGGTGTTCATCGGCATCGCCACCATCACCCGAACAGACCTCATCGTCGCCGAGTGGTTCGGCGCCATGGGACGGAGCTGGGGATCCACCCCGCTCCAGGACCAGCGCGTCGGAGGAATCATCATCGTCGGAATCGCGGCTTTGCTCGCGGCCCTGATCGCAGCCTCGGTGCTGCGCCCCCAGCGCACAAACTCAGTTACCCTCCCCACGCACACCTCCCGAAAGGACGCATCGCGGTGACCTCGACCCGACGCCCGACCTGGCTCGCCGGCAGCATCATGACCCTGATTGCCTTGAGCATCATCGTCGCCCCCGCACCCGCGGCCATGGCGCACGATAACCTCCTCGACGCGGTACCCGCGCCGGAAGAGACGGTGACACAGCTCGACGCCGTCGCCCTCACCTTCAGCGGAGAGCTCATCGACTTCAGCCAGGCCAGCTTCGCGCAGGTCCAAGGCCCCGATGGTCTGTACTACGAGAGCGCGTGCTCGACTATCGACCGCAACGTCCTCACCACTCCGGTGAGACTCGGAAAACCTGGTGTCTACACCGTCCTCTGGAACGCGGTCTCCAGCGATGGGCACCCCATCTCCGAGAGCTACACGTTCACCTACGCACCGACAGGCGTGGACCCCGAATTCGGGTGGGACAAACCAGCATGCGGAAATGAAGAGTCCCGCGCTCAACCCGGTAAGTCGACTCCGTCGCCTACCCCCACAACGAGCGGTGAAACGGAAAACTCAGAGCCGTCGTCGGCACCGACATCCCCACCCCAGGACGAAACCACAGCCATCGCGATTCCCCTCATCATCGCCGTAGGCGTGGTCGGAGTTGGCGTCATCGCCACAGCTCTCGTCGCACGACAGTTGCGCCGAAAGAAGGATCAGCGCCATGACTGATGTACGGACCCCGGCCATCGGGTCGCAGCGACGACGCAGTTACGCGCCGACCATACCCAGCGCGAATCAGTCACATGTGGCGAGGTGCCACGGAAGCGGCAGCCCCCCAGGAGACGATGGACGCGCGAACACGTTATCCATGCGACTGAAAGAAGGGAAAGCGTGAACGCCCACATCGCGAACGAAGCAGCTGCATCATCCGAGGACTGCGGGTGCGCGCCCACCCCCGCTGAACGCGACTCCTTCTGGAAGCTGCGCATCAGCCGGCGCGGGGCGCTCGGACATCGCGCCCTCAGCGCCGTTGCTCTCGCCAGCTTCGGCATCACCTCCGGCGTGTCCGCCCCGTACGCGGCGTCCTATCTCGGTTGGGACGATTTCCAACGAGTCAAAAGCAACGAAGCGGCCAAAGCCGCGGAGGTCACGCGCGTCGGAGGGCTGGTCCAGTCGCTGCCGCAGAAGGTCGCCGAGACTAGGAGTGCGCCGCGATCGCCGCTGCGAAGATCACGATGTCGGCGATGTTCCCGATGAACCAGTTCCCATAGGCGAGGAAGTCCACGACATGTCCGCGGGCGAATCCAGGCCCCGAAAGAGACGATCGCCTGCGTGTGATGCTGCAGCTCCGCCGAGCGCGCCGACGATGATCGCCCAACCTGGGCGCTGAACTCGGAGTGCGAATACGATCGCTGCGATGGTGGCGGCGACGGCGAGTAGCGCGAAGACCCAGGTGTAGCCCTCCCCGAAGGAGAATGCCGCTCCGGGGTTGTAAGCAAGTTGCAACCAGCCAGGCCGCCCGATCAGGGGGATGCGCTCGCGTGCGGTGAGGCTTGCTTCCGCCCACATTTTCGTTCCCTGATCGATCAGAACAACAACCGCGGCGATCAGCAGCGCTCCGCCAGTGAGTTGCCAGCGCTGTGCCGGCGACAATTTCCGCGGAGCGGACGGGCGAGCTTCTGCCTCGGGCGACGTCATGCGAGGACCTCAATCAGACGAACGATGACGCCGGATTCGATCAGGATGAACAGACCCAGACCGATGAACACGGCCGGGACGAGCCAGTGCTCGACGCGTTCCAGCCCCTCAGTGACAGCCTTGTTGGTGCCGATCAGCCGTCCAGCGGCGCACCAGACGGCGACGAGAACGAGGAACACGACGATCATGACGGCGACGTCGCCGGGTGCGGTGGTGCGGAAGATCGGCGTGTACAAAGAGATATTGTCCGCCCCATTGGCAATCGTGATCCCCGCAACACCCCACATTCCAACCGCGGTGATCTTGGCGTCGTCGTCATCGTCATCGCCGTTGCGGCGCAGGCCGGCGACAAGCGTCCAGATACCGATGCCGAGCGGGATCAGGCCGAGGAAACCGACCCATTCGTCCGGGACGATCGTGAGGCCGAGCGCGGCGATCACGCTGATCACGACGAGGGCGATGAACCCGAGGTACTGGCCAGCGACGATCTGCCAGGGCCGGGGCTTCCCCCGGCTTGAGGCGAGGAACAGCACGGTGAGCACGACGATGTCGTCGATGTTGGTCGCTGCGAACAAGCCGATCGCTGATCCGATGGTTGCGAGCATCAGCTTTCCAGCCGCGGAGTGTGTGCGCGGGCGGCTCGCAGCCCGTTGAGGATCACGATGACCTCCGCGACCTCGTGGACCAGGACGACGGCCGCGAGCCCCAGCACTCCGAAGAGTGCGAGCGGGAGCAGTGCCGTGATGATCAGCAGCGACAGGATGATGTTCTGGTTGATGATCCGTCGCCCTCGGCGGGCGTGATCGAACGCCCGTGGGATGAGGCGGAGATCATGGCCGGTGAACGCGACGTCCGCGGATTCGATCGCCGCGTCGGAGCCGGTCGCGCCCATCGCGATACCGATGTCCGCGCCAGCGAGGGCCGGAGCGTCGTTGATGCCGTCGCCGATCATCGCGACCGCCCCTGCCTTCGACAGCTCACCGATCGCGGCCGCCTTGTCTTCGGGGCGCATCTCGGCTCGCACGTCAGTGATGCCGGCCTGCGCAGCCAGTGCACGAGCGGTGCGGGTGTTGTCGCCGGTGAGCATCGTCACGCCGATGCCCTGTCTTGTCAGCGTCCGGACCACGTCGGGGACTTCGGGACGCAGCTCGTCGCGAACGCCGATCGCGGCGACCGGGGACCCGTCACGGTGCACGATCACGACGGTCATGCCCTGCTCCTCGAGCCCCGCCACCCGGTCCGTCAGGTCGTCGGCGTCCAGCCAGCGGGGGCTGCCGACGGTGATTCTCGATCCGTCAACGGTGCCGTCGATGCCGTGCCCGGGCTGCTCGGTCACATCGGCAGCCGCCAGAGTACCCGGGGCCGCTGCGGTGATCGCGGCAGCCAGAGGATGCGTGCTGTGCTGCTCTAACGCTGCCGCCCACGCCAGGGCCTGAGCCTCCGTCACGCCGTTCGCGGTGAGGACGGCGGTGACTGCCGGTTCGTTGCGGGTGAGTGTGCCGGTCTTGTCGACGGCAACGTGGCGGACCGTACCGAAGCGCTCGAAAACAGCACCGGACTTGATGATTACACCGAACTTGCTCGCCGCACCGATCGCGGCGACGACCGTCAGCGGTACCGAGATCGCGAGCGCACACGGAGACGCCGCAACGAGTACCACAAGCGCGCGGGTGATCCACACCTCAGGATCGCCCAGCACCGAACCGATGATCGCGACGAGCGCCGCGAGGATCAGAACGCCTGGCACCAGCGGTCGGGCGATCTTGTCGGCTAGACGAGCACGCTCACCCTTCTCCGTCTGCGCCTTCTCCACCAGCTCAACGATCGTGGTGAGCGAGTTGTCGCTGCCGGCCGCAGTTGTCTCGATCTCCAGTGCACCGACACTGTTGATCGCGCCGGCCGAGACCACATCGCCGGGCTCGACCTCGACCGGGATCGATTCGCCAGTGATAGCCGATGTGTCCAGGCTGGAGCGACCGGAGCGGACGATCCCGTCGGTCGCGATCCTCTCGCCCGGTCGGACAACCATGACCTGACCGACCATCAACTCTCTCGCCTGGACGTGCACGGCAGTGCCGCCCTGCAAGACGGTCGCTGTCTCCGGTACGAGCTTGAGCAGTGCACGCAGCCCGCCGCGGGCGCGGTCCATCGCCTTGTCCTCGAGTGCCTCAGCGATGGAGTACAAGAACGCCAGGGCCGCGGCCTCCTCCACGTAGCCGAGGACGACTGCTCCGATGGCGCTGATTGTCATCAGCAGCCCGATGCCGAGTTTGCCCTTGAAGAGCTTCCGAATCGCACCGGGCGTGAACGTCGACGCACCCAGCAGTAGGCCGATCCAGAACAGTACCAGCGCCGGGATCTCCTGACCCGACCACTCGAGAATCAGTCCGACCAGGAACGCTATGCCGGAGAAAACAGGCACCATGATCCCGCGGTCTCGCCACCAGGGCTGCTCGACCGCGTCGGATTCTTCGTCAGCAGTACTAGAGGGCTCGTGCTCGCAGCCGCACGCCGCGCTCACGCGTCCACTCCCGTCGCGCAGCAACCAGCCACCATGCACGCTGAATCCACGCACGGCGCATGCGCGTCGACAGCCAGCGTCACATCGACGAGCGCGACGAGGGCCGCTGCAAGATGCGGGTCGGCGATCTCGTAGCGGGTCTGGCGACCTTCAGGCTCGGCGACCACGATGCCACAATCGCGTAGGCATGTCAGGTGGTTCGAAACGTTTGAACGGGTAAGGACCAGGTCCCGCGAAAGCACTGCAGGATAACTGGGTCCTTCGAGCAGAGTCATCAAGATCCGTGAGCGCGTGGGATCTGCCATCGCCCGGCCAAGCCGGTTCATCACGTCGATACGGGAAGTAATAGTCAGCACACACTGACTGTACAGCAGTGGATGACCAATCGCTAATGGGCTGCCCACTCCCCACCCCGCGGGCGATGCGCGAACAAGCTTCCATCTCATTCCCTACTCGGTGGCGCCACGACCGTTGTGGGTCGCCAGTCGATCCCCGATGACTGCAACCGCAGGATCCCGCCGTTGACATCGTCTGCACCAAACCGATCGGGGCTGCAGGCATCGGCGGCCATCGAGAGGCTCTCCTCGGAACTCACCGCTTCACTGTCCGCTGCCTCGCCAGTCTTAGAGCGGAAGGATGACGGTGCCCATCACCGCCGTCAGCCGGGACATGATGTCGGTCCAGATTCCGCTTACCATCAAGGCGCCCAGCGCGAGGAGCAGCACCCCGCCGATGGCGTTCACGACGCGGATGTGTCGGCGGAGGAACCCGATTGTCTTCGTCGCCCATCCGAATCCGAGAGCGACGAGCAGGAACGGGATACCGAGGCCCAGGGAGTACGCGAGCCCGAGGAAGCTGGCACGCACGGGATCGCCGGCGTTGAAAGAGATCGCCACGATGGCGGCGAGGGTCGGGCCCATGCAGGGTGCCCAGCCAATGCCCAGCGCGATGCCCAGGAGCGGGGCACCGACAATGCCGTACTTGGAATCGATGTGAAAGCGCAGCTCACGTTGGGCGAAGCCGAAGAAGCCGAGGAACACGAGCCCCATCATGATGATGATCACACCGAGGATCCGTGTGATCAGGTCACCCCACTGCAGCAGGAAGACGCCCACCGTGCCGCTGAGTGCCGTGATGAACACGAAGACGATGCTGAACCCGAAGATGAACAGCAGCACTCCGAACAGTAGCCGTCCTCGCGACGGCGATCCGGCATCCCCGGTTGTTGAGCGAGCTCCGCGAGATGCAGCGCCTCGCGGAGCGGCCGTTCCCCCGAGGAAGCCGAGGTAGCCCGGGACGAGAGGGAGCACGCATGGGGACAGGAACGACACGAGTCCGGCGAGCATGGCGAGAGGGATTGCGAGCCAGAGCGCGCCGGATCCGATGATCGCTTCGGGATTCATAGCGTCGCCGAGATCGTCACGACGACTCCGCGAGGGCGTCCTCGACGAGTGTGGACAGGATTGAGGTACCCTCGATCGGACCGATAATGCGCGCGGCAACACGGCCCTGCTTGTCGAGCACCAGAGTGGTCGGGGTGGCGGCGATCGGAACGACTTTGGCGAAGGCGAGCTTGGCCTCCGCCGTGTCGGCATCGATCAGGCTCGGATAGGTGACACCGAACTCGTTGGCGAATGCGGCGGCGGTATCGGCCTGATCACGGGTGTTGATCCCGACAAACGAGACGCCGTTCCCTTTGTATTCCTGCCAGACGCTCTCCAAGTCGGCCGCCTCGACACGGCAGGGTGCACACCCGGCGTACCAGAAATTAACGACCACAACCTCGCCTGCAAGGTCAGCGCTGTCAAGCTTCTCGCCGGTCTCTGTGATGCCGCCGAAGTCGACAGGGTCTCCACGGTCAGCCTCAGGGATCTCTACGATCGCACCGTCGCCGGAGACAAAGCCCGTGTTTTCTCCGCTGAGAAACGATTCACTGACCGGATCGGGCGCGCAGGCGCTCAGGCCGACGATGAAGACCGCGGCCAGCGCGGCTCCGACCGCACGGAGAGAAGCACGGTTGCGGCAAGAACCACCGGGACGAGTTGCATTGACCGTTGGGGCGAGTGGCACAGTTTTCAATTTACGGGGCGTTCCTATGCGTGACCCCGAAGCCCAGGACGCCCGGCACAACCACTGACCGGACCCGATGACGCCGCGCTCTGCGACCGCGTCGCACAGGCGACGATCCTGACGACAGGCCCGGGCGTGCGCGCCCGCAGCTCACTCACCGCGCCGGTATGGAATGGCGCCCCGCCCCACATATACATGACGGTCCCGAGAACCGGGGATACCCATCCGAGCCACGCGGCTCCCGCAGCGAGTACCCGCGCAGCATCGCGAACAATATTCAGGGTATTCCTCAGTCTAGGCTCCGGGGTCCATCTCCCGCCGAAAACGATCGTCTTCGGCAGTCACCTGGGCGCACTGCTGCAGCGTACGACACGCTGACGAAAACCCACCGCAACCCTCTGCCGAACCCAATACGCACGGAAACGACAAGTGAACAGTTTTGGCTGAATCGCACAACGGCGTGGCCACCGAGCATGGGTGACACATGCTGTCAGCAATGCCAGGCGTGGCACGCAAAGCGGGGTTGTGCCACTTCAACGCGGTTCCGACAGTTAAGCTCGTGCTCAGCCCCATCTCACTTCAAGGGGTGTGTTTCTAACCGCCGATATTCACAGTTATCCGAACTATCGGCGCGAAGCCCCATTTTTCGGGGTTGAGAGCGAAACGTACGGACCGTTCCAGGGGCGGAGCTCAATTCAGGCTCCAGCGGCGGTGCTCAGTCGCCTGAGCCGTTGGGCAACACCCCTTTGCGGAATCCTGGTTGATGGGCCGCGACGTCGCTACGCGCCGCGTGGAACATGCACGCGGCCACAATGAGCGTTAGGCATACGCTGCACGTGTTTACGAGCGCTACGGCGGCACCCAACCACATCTCCCGGACCGAGCATTCGGGGCGGCTGACGTCCCGCGAGTCAGCAGACCTTGACCGCCCGAATGACAGCGCCACCTTTGCCCCGCATCCTCAGCGGCACGACTGGCTACTGGCCTCGGCAAAGGCGCTATTAGGGAGCGTCCTCATTCAGCCAGCTTTCGACCCGCTGCAGATCGCGCGGCAGGAGCCCCGGCAAGGACCTTGTCCGCAGGAGCAGGCGCTGATGATTCTGTTGCGGTCCCCATGGGTCGGCCTTGATGCCCACGTTCCCGATTTCATCGTCGATCCATGCGAATCGCGCCGGCTGCACACGGTCAAGAAGCAGTTCAGCGGCCCGACGCTTCCACCACCACTCGGAGTTCGAGTCGAATGCGATGCTCTGGTCAAAGCGTTGGTCGATGATCGTCTTACCCTCGCGAGTATCCACCGAGGGATGATCTGCGCGATGAGGCATCAGCCCGTCGAGACCGAGCGCAGCCTCGAACTCGTCGAGTAACCACGGCTGCTCCAGCCAGGTAGTCAGCCAGGCGCCCTGGACGTCCGAGCGAGCGAGGATCGCTCGAAGCCTTCCGACCACCAGCGGCCTCCAGCGGATCTTCCACCTACCGACTTCCGCCACGGCCAGTTGCTCTCCGCGAGTGTTCTTAAAGCCGTTGAGCACGCCATCGATGTCCAAGGCGATCAGCGTCACCGTGCGCTCGCTCGGCGTCAACGACGTGACGCTCGGCTGGTCCATTTGTCCATCCCTCACATGGCGTTAATACCACTCGCAGAAAAGGCAAAGCTGCCAATTCGCAGAGTCGCGACGTGCAAAAATGGCGGACTCATTGATACATGAGTAGAAATCCTTTCGGAATGCATCCCGCACTCCACGAAACTTGTGGTTTTAGTCCGCGGCAATGACATATCGTTCAGCTCATGGCACGAACCAACGGAGGGCACGGCGACGGTTCACGACCGACACACGAAGACGTGCAAGCCCTCGTCGACGCCATCGTCCGCTTGTCGGATGACCCTGCATGGCTCATCTCTGCACAGTTCATGCACACGCCGCAGGAGGAACCTCATCGCAGTCGCACGCCAAACTCGAATGCATGGCTCGTAGACGGAGGCGACGTCGAGACGGTTATGAAGATTATCCAGACCGTCGGGCGGCGTTGATCCGGCCGGCAACCCCAAAGATCAAGGAGCACTCGTGACAGGGAACGCATGGCGAGATGAAATGGATCCCTTCCAAGTTCGCATCATCGATGAAACGGCAAAGAGGTTTAGCGATACTCAGGCCCGGCTGACAGGCGACGACCACGCACGGTGGGACAGTCTTCCTCCAGACGCGAAAACGAACGTATCGGACCTCGTCGCTGCTGTGTATATCGCGCACAGTCAAGCACTTGCGGCGATCGTGCCAGAGGCCGGAGAGTTGGTCAGTGGCTCTCCGCAAAGGGCCCCCGAGGCATGCGGATTTGATGACGAGGACTATGACTCAGCGGATGACGAGTACGAGCACGGAGTGGACGATGAGCTCGACGTCATTCTAAGCTCGCGCGGCTGGAGGTCTGCCCGCACGGATCGTAGTCTGCGCCATGACGGCTCAGACCGTTGGTGCCTGCTGAAGCCAGGACGCGTGCAAGTCTTCGTGAGTCCCGTCGTTCGCCGCGGCTTCGAAGTCATGATCTGGGTTGGCGGCGAGTTGTTGGAGCCACAGCTGTTTGAGATCGACACGGCAGCTTTCATCTCCGTCGTTCCTGCAATGGAGCAAGCTGTGGAACGAGCGTCGTTGCGGCAACTAAGCGATGCTGACCTACTGGCCTCGGTTGTAGAGGCTGCGAACCCTGTCATGCGACAGCAATCGGGTAACGCAAGTAGCGAGTAACACCGTTACCAGCGTACGGACAGTAAGCGCCAATATCCCGACTCTAGCGAGCGCTCTGGCTGAGTTTGAGCATCGTTCTCGATGACATTGGCGCGTGTTCCGCGTTCAGAAATCCACGTGAGTGAACGGACGGCGGCCGTTCACGGTGGTGGAGTCGAGGATAACGACCGGTCTCATGGCGCCTCAGGAGGGCTCATCTCGGGCGGAGGAATCAACTCGCCGTCGAGCCAGGCGCTAATCGTCTCGATGAGCAGCTGAGGGCCGTCCGGATGAGCCAACGCCATGAGGTTGAGCGGCAGCGCGGTCAGCTCGATGTCCTCGCTGCCCAGAGCTGACGGCACGCGCCACACGGTCGGCTCAGCACGCTCGGCCACTGGGTACGCCAAGGAGACCCTGCGACAGCCCAGGACGTGGCCCGCGGTGAGGACCTGATACGTGTCCGGGGCCTTCGGGCGTGATCCAACGCGCTTGTACTTGGAGTCGATGACGGCGACCGCCGCGCTCTGATGGTCTCGAAAGACGACATCGGGGGTGGTTTCAAGTCGCGAGCCGTGCCCTGCGATGACCTCGCCGAACTTCGTCGTGTGCTTGCTCACCCGCTCGCCGCGGGAACTCGCGGCTCGGGTGCACAGCCAGTACACGTAGTTCTCGTAGATCGCATCGGAGTTCCAGAGAAAGCCCGACAGAGCGTGCTCACCGCTGGCGTGATGGACGCCCGCACCCTCAAGTAGGAGGAGCCCCACGATTCGTGCCGGCTCGAGCCCTTGGTGCTGTGTGCCCAGCACGATCCGCTGCGCGTCGAGGAGGTGAGGCGGCCTCCGGTCTACATGAGATAGCCCAGCGGCGATTTCCCTCATCGCGCGCGACCGGCCGGGGGCCTTCACGATCGCAGCAAGGCAGTCCGCTGCCCACCGCAGCAGCCGTGCAAGTGAGGTGTCGTCGGTGAGGAGGTCGGCGACGTACGGGAGTTCCCAGGGGCGTGAGATCCACCGGTCGAGGCGCGCCACATCGAGGCTCCCGCGCAGCACCGTTCCGGACGATGCTTCGGTCCAATAACCGCGAGGCAGGCCGCGTGCAGCGCCCTTCGCGTATGACGTCAGAAACATCTCGGCGAGGAGGTCGGGGAGCGAGAACTCGGCCAGTTCGTGTGCGGTGGTGAACGCGTCGTCGACATGCCCGCCCTCGACGATCGAGAGGATGCGCCAAAGCACGGTCTGCCAGCTGCCCTCGACCGTGCTAAGAAACTTCGGAGCGATCTCGATGTCGGTGCTTCCGACCCTGACGAGCCCGGTGACCGCCTCTGCCCGCAGCAGTATGCGACCGTCGCCGACGTCCTCCACCCGGATGGGATCGCTCGCGAGACCAAGCGCGCGTCGCCAGCGCTTGTTCGCCTCGGTCAGAGCGACGAGGTCGATCTCATCAACTCGATGCACCGCCGGGGCACCGTACTCCTGGAGTCGGATTCGCGGCGACGCGACTACCGAGCCAGCCACCTGAAGGATCGTTTGATCGTGTCGAGCGGGAGCTCGCTCGTCCGGACCGGCGCGAGGGCACGGGCCTGCGCAGTCCCACTCTTCGACGCCCGCAGGGTCCACGCGTAGTCGCCCGTCGGGGGCGCCGTGTCGACGTGGAGCAGCTGCATGAGCTGCTCGGGCCGTCCCGAGTATCGATCCTCGAGCTGTGGGAAGAGCACGTCGTCCCAGGTTTTCGACAGGCTTCGCCAGGCGTCGGTCTCTGAGATCGGCTGCTCGGATTCGTCGGCGGGCGTCACCGTCGCCGGAATCGGCGTCAGGAGCCCGTGGCCCAGCTCGAACTCCGAGCCGAGGTCGGAGGCGATGACCACGTTGAGCCGATCGAGCAGGAGGTATGCGGTCTGGAACGGGTCCAACGTCTCCAAGTTGTCCTCAGTCGGCGTCGGGATCGCCGTCGTGTCCAGGCCCCAATGACCGGCGAGGGCGTCAAGGTCCGGCCGCATCTCGATCCGGTCGAACCGGCGCGCGAGCGCGCTGTCGATCGGGACCGCAGCGCGATCCACGCTGTTCATGGTGGCGACGACGTAGACGTGCCTCGGGAAGGTAAAGCCGTCGGGGATCGTCGTTGACGCCCCACCCGGCCGATGGAGCTGCTCGCTTGCACCGTCGGCAAACGTCAGCTGTCGGAGCGGCACTGGGAGTGGGACGCTGCCGCCGTCGCGGTAGTCGAAGTCTAGAAAAGTCATGAATTCGCCGAAGATGCGTGCCGCGTTTCCGCGGTTCACCTCGTCGATGAAGATCACCACGGAGTTGTACTTTGAGTCGTCGTCCGCGAGCTCGATCGCCGCATCCAGGAACACGCCGGCCCACGGCTCGAGGCGGGTGCCCTCGGCGTCCATGGCCGGCCTGAGCCCCAGGACGAAATCCTCGTAGCCGTACGACTGATGGAACGTGGTCCACACGACCTTCGCCGGGAGCGGGATCGTGATCGGCTGCTTGGGTCGGCTGAAGGGCGACGCGGCGTCGCTGGGATCGAACAGGATACCGCGGCTGCCTTCCGGAGGCTCCTGCAGCGACTGGAAGAGCTGGCTGATGAGCCGCGTCTTGCCGGTTGCCGGCGGACCGTAGAGCAACACGTTTCGTCCGGCGCCCCACGACGCAAAGATGTCATCGATCTTGTCAGCCACGCTCCACCTCACCCCGCATCGATCACTCCGCCCACGGTCTTGCCCTGCGTGTACAGATCCCATGCCGGGTCGTTCCTCGCCATGGCAGTGGGGCGGACGCCCTTGGTGAAGCCAGCGTAGTAGTCACCTTCAACCGTCTTCGCGATGTAGATGCGCAGGCCGCCCTCGGGGAAGAACGGACGCGCCTCCTCTTTGTTCCGCACATCGTCCGGTGCCGATGGGAATCCGCGAGCGACGGTCCACGCCGGATGGCGTTGCGAGTTCGGTTGTTGCCGGTTCTGCCGCGCGATCCGCATCCGTCCGCCCGCCTTACGCTGAAACTCAATCGGTCCTGAGATCCCCGGCACGCCAGCGACCCCGGCCTGGATTGTGATCGCAGGCAGGGCGTCCACGTTCGTTCCGGCCACCCCCAGAAAGTCGAGCGTCTCGGGCACGATCGACGCCGGGACCTCGATGTACAGCGAACCGCCACCGCCGCGAATCTGATAGTGGCGCTCGATGTTATAGAACTCGCCGGGTTGGACGTTTCGCCACCAGATGCGCTCGATGTTCAGCTTCTGCGCCATGCTCAGAAGACCTCCACGTGATAGAGACGTTCCAGCACGGATCCGTCCTTGACTCGGTCGTTGCTCCGGTAGCGGAGATGCGGCTGCTCGTGCACGGTGACCTTGCCGAAGTCTCCCAGGATCGAGAGCAACTCTTCCCCACTCACCTGTCCATCCTCACTGTAGGAGATGAACACGTGGCGAGCATCGAGCCGCTCCATCGTGGCCCGGAAAGCGCGACCGGCGCTGCGGCGGTAACAGAAGTCCGAGGCCTGGTCCATCCACGGACGCAGTCCGCCGTCGCCTGCTGCCACCGGCTCGTCCTCCTGGGCGAGGGTCTCGAGGACGTGGTAATTCCCGGCATACTGGCGCTTCGTGTACGGCGGATCAAGATAGACCGCCTCCGTTCGGAGCGACGACGCCAGATCCTCGACGGAGCCCTGCAGCACGGTGTGCTCGCCCGGCGTGGTCTCGAACTCGAGCGGCTCGAAGGTGAGCGGGCGAAGGGCAGTACTCGATAGCGTCTTGCGGAAGTACCCGTAGGTACCGCTGATGTTCGCTACCTTGTTCGTCGCGAGCAGTAGATGCTGGAGCAGGACGCTGTGTTCGAGCTCAGTGAGCGAACCAGCCGCCCTGAGCTCGAGAATGCCCGCACGCACGCCGTCGATGTGCGCGGCGTTCTCGGCGGAGAAGTAGAGCCTCGGCGCCCGGCCGTTTGCTGGGGCACCCGCGGCTCCAAGCTCGCGGGAGAAGTACCCCCGTCGAGGCTCGGCGGCGCGCATCCACTCGAGTGCCTCGGCGTAGCCACCGAACACCTTGAACTCGGGAGGCTTCTTCGCGAGCAGCCGCGTGCGCGCGTGAATTACCGGGAAGGTGAGCGCATCCGAGGCCGTGACGTCGTAGCCGGCACGAGCGAGCGCGAGCGACACGGAGGCCGTTCCGCACATGGGGTCCGCGATGCTCGACCCAGCAGGGACGATTTCCGCGATCTCGCCGACGATCCAGTCAGCGAGCTTGGTCTTATTACCGAGGTAGCGATACGACACGCGCGTCCAATCCCCGATTCCCGCCCGAAAGGCGCCGGTTTCGCACGACGATCCGGTCGTACATGCGTCGATAGCCGCGCGGTGTCGGCAGGTAGAACCGTGGGCCGCCCTGCTGGTAGGTGCCCTTCTCGGCGATCTGGGACATGGGCTGGCCCAAGGTCTTGCTCGACCCGACGATCTCGAACTGCTCTGGGTTGTACTTGTCGATGAACGTGATCGGGACGCCCATGAGGCCGGCGTAGTCGGACGGAATATCCGCGGTTTTGCCGACCTCGATTGCGTCGAAGTTCGCGTAGCGCGGATAGTCGGCCTCGCGGTATCGCTTAGTCAGTTCGAGGTCTCGGTGCCGCTCGTCATAGTCGAGGTTGGTGAACCAACGAACGCCCTTGACGCGAATGTATCGGTTTCCCTCCGCATCAACCCGGGTCCCTGCAGCCTCAAGCGGGTAGTCGGCTGGCACGCGAAACTCGCGGTCGCCGCTGCGGATGCTCGGGCCGTACCACATCTGGTTGTTCTGGAAGAGCGGGAATATCTCCTTGTAGGTGAGCGCGTTCATGTTCCCGAGGATGATGAACTGCTTGTCGTGCTCGACGAGCTGGGCGACGAACTCGCGGAACAGCGAGAATGGCGGGTTCGTGACGACGATGTCCGCTTGGCGCAGCAGCTCGACGCTCTCGGCGCTCCGGAAGTCGCCATCGCCCTTGAGAGGACGCACGCCGATCTCGTTGGCGTCCGGCACGCGGTTGCCGTTCTTGTCGCCGTCGTACTCGAGCCAGACAGCGCGCGAGGAGTCGCCCCGGCTGAACTGGCCCGGATCCTCGCTCTGGTAGCACGTGGCGATGAGTCGCTTCAGGCCCAGCGCCTCAAAGTTCTCGGAGAAGTAACGGAAGAAGTTGCTGACCCTTGGGTCGTCGCAGTTGAGGTAGACGACCTTGCCGGCGAAGTGTTTCCGGTAGTGACTGAGCTCCTTCTCGATGTCAACCAGCTGGGTGTAGAACTCGTCCTTCTTGGCCCCCCTCGCCGCTGACAGATTGCCATTCGCGGCAGTGATGAGCGTCATCGGCCTGCCCCGTCGAGCTCGAGGTGCGATTTCGCGCAAGAGATTGACCGCGTCATAGTTGCGACGATACGGCGGGGGTCCGACTGCGCCTTGATGGCGCGGCGCGAGCTGGGCTGGGGCATCCACTCAGTGTAATGCTCATTGCACATATCTGTACAGCAGGTTGTACAGATATGTGCATATGGCTATACAGTGTTCGCATGACCGCCGTCGAGCGCGCCGAGACACGGGTGACCCTGCTGAAAGAGGCAGTGGACATCGTCGCACGTCTGCAGGCGAACGAGGCCGAGCACGCCGAGCTGCTCGCCAAGCGAGCGGCGGTGTGCAAGGCGCTTCGCGCAGCTGGCACGCCCATCAAGGAGCTCCAGGAGGCGCTCGGCGTCAGCCGGAGCCGGGTGAATCAGTTACTGAGCGACGTGGCTTAGCCGCGCCCGAAGGCCTCCGACGGCCGCGCCTGCCTACCGCCCCATCTGGCGGTCGTGCGTCGACAACATCAGGTCGGCGACGTGTACAACCTCGCGGATGACGTAGCGCGCCGCCTCAGCAGTCACTCCGGTGAGGAGCGTCCGGCCGTGGCCGGTGCCCTGCAGATTCCGCAGCTCGTTGACGGTGAATGCTACGGTCTTCGCCGACTGGTAGATCGAGGGGACCTGCTTCGCGCCCGGGACCGAGTCGTCGACGACCGCCGGGCGAAGCCCCAGCTTCTCGAACGAGAGCGCCACCAGCGCCGGGAAGTCGGCGCGCTCCGGCAGGCGGTTGCCCTCCTCGAGGACGAACTTCGCGACGGCTTCGAGCAGCTCCTTCGCCCCGCCGAGCAGCGCCGCCGGGTCGTCGATGTTCCGCCGCAGCCGCTCGAGCTGTTCATCGAGCGCGGCGCGACCGCCGGTCTCGAGGTGGATGTCGCCCGCGTACTCGAGCCGTCCGTACGCCGAGAGCGCCCAGCCGGCGTGGGTCACCGCCGCGTGCAGGTCAGCGACGTGCTTGTCGTCGGCATACTTCCCAAACGCGCCGTCGAGCCGGAGCGCGTTGAGCATCCCGTCAACGAGCGCGCCCGCGGGCCGCCGCTCGGCCGCTCGGAACACCGCGAGGACGCGCTGCTGCTTGTTCGGTGCCTGCGTGTTCAAGTCGTAGGGATCAGCGTCGACGTATCCGGCGCCCGCGAAGAGTCGTGACAGCGTGGAGTGGCTCGGCCCGCTACCGCCGCCGAAGAAGAACTGCGCGAAGGCGGCGGCGATCTCGTCGTTGAGCGGGAACGTCATGCTTCCATCTTGGCGGCCGCGGAGACAACACCGGAGTCCTCGCGCAGGCGAGACACGAGTACCGTGAGGGCATGCCCACGACGCCGGACGACCCCACCGAGCGGTTCGCGTCGCTCGCGGAAACGGTGCCGTGGGCGACCCCGCGCCTGGACGAGGACCGCGATCGGTTCGTGGCCAAAGAATAAAGCGCGACCATCGACACGGAGCAGACGCTACCGAATGTCCAGAACCCCGCATCTATTCCGCAGATTCACCGCCAGCTCGCGGCACTCGCTGGCAACCGAAAGCAGGCGCGATCAGGACTGTTCAAAGCACCCGCAAGTCCGCAGAAACCCCTGATAGGGCGAAACTCTTACTCGAAAGGTCACCGGATCGATGCCGGTCGGAGCCACACGGCTGATCATTACAATCAGCCCAGAAACCCTCGCCTAGCTTCTACATGGCGGGGGTTTTGCTTTGCCCTGGTAAGAAGCGGTTTCTGAACCGCTCCCTGGGTCGTTCCGGCCCGGCCGCCGAGCGATCGGCACATCCCGACGCTGCGTCCCGACCGGAGGACGCGGTTGCTCAGAGCGCGTCCTTCGCCTTCCGGGCGCGGTCCAGAGCATCTGCAGCGGCTCCCGCCCGCGCTGCCGCGTCGGTGTGACCCCGCTCCGCTTCCGGAATCTCACGCTCGACCTCGACGAGGTCGGTGCGAGCTCGAGCCAATTGGGCCTCGAGCTCGGACACATGCTCGGTGAGCACGTCCCGGCGGGCCCGCAGTTCCGTCCACGCCGCCTCTCGCTGTGTCAGCTCGCGTTCGGCGGATGCCTGTTCCTTCTCCGCCGAAGCGATCGCGCGCTCGGCCTCCCGTCGTGCGCGACGGGCCTGCAGTTCGTCCGCTGGCGGCGCAGAGGCAGAGATGAGTTCGGGCACGTCCCCCGCCACGGCGTCGCGGATGTCGCTCGGCGTCGCTGACGGGTCCAGAGCACGTGACAGTCGTCCGGAGGCGACGGCCGCGGCCGCTGCCGGGTCGTAGAAGGCCGCAGAGATGCTCTGCTCGACCGCCTCGAGCGTGGAGGCGGTGACGCGCTCTCCCCTCGCCGCGGCCAACTCGCCTGCGGCTTGGGCGAGCTTCCTCGTCAGCGCGCGACGCTCTCGGCCGAGTTTCGCCAGTGCCGAGGCGTCGAGATCATCCTGTGCCTCGCGAAGCTCTCGCGCCAGCTCCAATGCCTCCCCGAGCTGACCAGCCCGCTCCTGCGCGAACACGTTCACCACCCAGGCCGCGATCGACGGCTTCCGCAGGGCGAGGATCCGTGGAGCGAGCTCCGCATCGACCTCTGCGGCTCGAGCCTTGCGCGATGACACGAACGCATCCGGACGGCCGGAGTACAGCCCGGCCGCGATCTCCTCGAACGTGGTGCCGACCATGCGCCCACGATACGCCGCGTCACTCGAGGTCGAGGTGCTCCGCCCAGTCGGCACCGACTTTGTTGTTCTGGCCGAAGGTGCCGTTGCCGAGACCGGGATAGAAATACAGCTCGCCAGCGGACGTCCTTCCCAGAAGATCCGCACGACCGTCGCCGTCGTAGTCGACGCCGCCGGTAACGGCGGTGAATTCCATCCACCCCCCGCCGACGCGTCGCCACTGGCCGAACCCATACGAGAATCCGGGATAAAAATAGAGATGTCCATCGTCGCCGACCGCCATCAGGTCGCCTCGGCCATCGTTGTCGAAGTCGCCGCCGACGAGGAAGTGGAATCCGCCCCAGCCGCCCGATGACAGTGTGAGGTGCGATGACCCGAACCCTCCCGCTCCGTTGCCCTGGTAGATGGTCAGGAACCCGGTCGCCGAGACGCCTATCAGGTCCTGCTTCCCATCACCGGTGTAGTCGGCCCCGGAAGTCACATGCAGCAACTCGTACCAGCCACCACCGATATCCGCCCGTGCGGCGAAAGTCCCGTTCCCGAGCCCCGCGTAGAACTCGAGTGTGCCGTCGGATCGGGCCGCGAGCATGTCCCCCTTGCCGTCGCCGTTGAAGTCGCTGTGGGTGATGTGCCTCCGAATCCCACCCCACCCGCTGGCCACCGTGGTGGGGGACTGGAATCCCCCGGTTCCGCTGCCTGCGCGAAGCCGGAGATCCCCGTTTCCCGCAATGATGAGAAGGTCTGCCTTCTTGTCACCCGTGTAATCTGCGGACGACGGCGCAGGCACCGCGCCCGTGCCCAGACCAGGAACATGCAAGGGGAGCAGGCCTCCGCGTGTGATGTTCGAGAGGCAGGTGAAGCCGTCGTTGATCGCGGTGTACACCGCTCCGTTCAGACGCAGCTCGAAGTGCAGGTGGTAGGCCGGCGAGTTCCCGGTGTTGCCCACGACACCGATCTGCTGTCCGCGCTCCACCCTGGTCCCCGGCGCATACGTACCGGGCGATGCCATGTGCGCGTAGCGCGTGACGTAACCGCCCGGGTGCTCGACGTCGGTGTAGTTCCCGTATCCGCTGTTCACCGTTCGCGACTTGATGACTCCGCTGTATGCGGCGAGGATCGGCGTGCCACCCGCGCCGGAGATATCGATGCCGTCATGCGCGCGATAGTTTCCGCGACAGCCATCCCCGACCTTCGACTGGATGTTTCCCGAAGCAGGGTAGACCATCTGGCCGTCGGTGGCCGCCGTCGCCGGAGCGCCCGCTGCGAGTGAGGACACAAGCGCCCCGGTCACCAGCACGAGCACGGTGGCGATCCCGATGCGGCCAAGACGCAGGCGGGACACACCCTTCATCTCGAAGTTCCTCTTGCTCGACGGCCCCAGGGGCGCGATGCCCACCGTCGTCACCGTAGCAGGGCACGGCGTTCCCTCGCCGAGCGCGGCCGGGACTCCCTCACATCCGCCCCAGGAGTGCTCACCCCACGCTCACAGCAGGTCGTACTCGCCGCCGTACGGCACCGCGCTGTCGCCGGTGTCGCGCGCGTCGAACTCCACCGTCTCGACCGAGATCACGACCTGGGTCGCCGCGGTGATGAGCACGCTGACCGATCGATTGCCCACCACGACGAATTCGACGAACCCTCCTCCGGCGCGCATCGCCTCTTCCATGCGCCCTCTCAGCTCGGCGACGTCCTGACCCTGGGCCAGGAAGAATTCCGATTCGTTGAGCGCAATCCGCGTCCGCGCCATCGTCTGCACCTTGCCCTCCACTCGTTGTCACTCCGCTGTCGTCATGCTGCGACGGTATCGAGGGGATCACCTCTCGCAGAGGGGGTTGCGCACAGACCTCAGAAGAGGCAGTACGCGCGCGGTGTAGCGTGCTCTCATGGGCAGACTGCGCTACGACGGGACTTCCGATCCGATCCTCATCGAGGACGCGACGCTGGCGCACCTGAAGATCGTCATCTCGACGAAGCTCCGCCGCCAGGAGAGCTTCATGATGACGTGGCGACCCGTCACCGACGGCGTCGACAAGCGCGCCACCGTCTGGATCCACCCGGCGATCCCACTCCAGTTCGGGTACGACGCGGCGGAGCAGCCGCCCATCGACCCCCGGCTGATCGCGGAGATGATGCAGGCCCTCAACGCCTCGGGCGAGCTGGTCCTCGACCACCTGGTCACCCCCGTCTGACGTCGCTCCCCGACCGCACCGGAGCGCACGCGCATCCGGATACGCTGTGCCCGTGGACCCCGCCCCCTACCTCCTTCTCGGCCTGCCGATCCTCGCGTTGATCGTCGGCGGCCCGCTCCTGAGGAAACGCTTCAGCCGGGGTGCCTCCGAAGCCGGTGCGAGAGCGGGGAAGCAGTTCGCCTCGGACCGGCTCGACACAGCCCTCGGCGTGCTCGGCACCACGCTGGTGATCCAGGCGCCCGAAGGTCGAGCTCGCGAGATCGTGGCGTCGGCGATGGTGGAGAAGGAGCGGGAGTACGTCATCCGCGATGACGGCGCCTACGGCATCCGGTTCGTCGAGCCGGACGACACCGTCGTACGCCTCATCCCCGTCGCCGAAGGCACCCGGCTGCAGATCGAGACGTTCCGTGAGTACTTCGGTTTTCCGCAGACGGTGCAGCCCTGGGTCGATCTGCGGGAGCGCATCGCGTCCGCGGCACGAGCCCAGGGGATCTCGGTCGCAGACGGACCACCTGTCCGGTACACACGCGGCGACCCTCTCGACGACCGGAACGCGCGCTGGATGCGCGACACGTGACCTGCCCGGCACCGCGATCTCCGTCTCCGCCCGCGGGAGCAGAAGACGGGCGCGCAACTCACAGCCGACGCAACTAGGCTGGGGAGCGCGCCCTGCCCGCCGGGCTCCGCCGGGTCATGGTGGTGGCGTGCGCCCTGACGACCTCCTCCGGTCCACACGGTCCCGACTGTCGGGACGGAGCCGCCGCTCCCGGTGTGACCACGCCAGAAAGGCTAGAACCATGAGCGAATCCCCCGGAACCGCCGACCGCGATGGCGAGCGCTCCCCGGACTTCTTCGATCAGCTGATCGAGACCACCCCGCGCGACCAGCAGGGCGCCTTCACCGTCGGCTTCCGCGGCTATGACAAGGCAGAGGTCGACGCCGCGCTGGCGACCCTTCGCAATCAGCTCAAGCAGGCCGCCGCCGACGTCGCCGAGGCGCAGGCCCGTGAAGAGGACGCCGTCGAAGCCGTGCGTGAAGAGGAGCGCAAGGCCCGTGAGGCCCTCGAAAGTGAGCTGACTGCCGCCAAGGTCAAGGCGTTGGACGCCGAGCAGCAGGTCGCGACCCTGACGTCCGAGCTCGTCGATGCCCCGCAGCCCGACGGGGAAGAGGCACCGTCCCGTCAGCAGTTCGAGGCGATCCTGCGGGTCGCCGAAGAGCAGGCGAACGTCCTCATCCAGAACGCGGCGGTGCAGGCCGACCGCCTGATGACCTCCGCCCGTGAGGAGGTGGCCGCGCAGCGTGCCGAAGCCGAGGCCGACGCCGAGCGGATCACCGCCCAGGCGCAGCGCGACGCCGACCAGGTGCGCCTGAAGATGGACACCGAGTACACGGCACACGAAGCGCGCATCGAGCGCGAAGCCGCACACGCAGCGGAGAAGGTGAACCAGGCGGCGCAGGAGGCCACGGCGATCCGCACGGAAGCCGAGAAGGGCGCGGCCGCGCTGCGCTCCCTCGTCACGCGCGAGACCACCCAGCTGCGTGCCGACGCCGAGCGCGACGTCCGCGACATGAACGCGCGCGTGCTGGAATTCGAGGAGACCCTCACCCGCCGTCAAGACGATGCGCAGCAGGAGTTCCTCGTGCTGCACAATCAGGCTGTGGCACACGCCGAGCGCATCACCAATGACGCGAACGAGCAGGTCACCGCATCGCTCGAGCATGCCCAGCGCATCTCGGCACGCGCCGAGGACTACGAGCGTCTGACCCGCTCGCAGGCGCAGGCGATCGAGGCCGAAGCCCAGGTCCGTGCGCGCGAAACCCTCGAGCGCGCTCGCGCGAAGGCGCAGAAGATCGTCGACTCGGTCACCGGCCACACCACGGCGGTACTGCACGACGCAGAGGATCGCACCCGTCAGCTGCGGTGGCAGCAGCAGCAGCTGTCGAGCTTCATGGCCGAGGTGCGCGAGCTGATCCGCCCCGACGGCATCTTCTCCGACGACGCACTGCCGACGGAGCTCACCGCAGCGGATGCACCCGTCACCGCAGCACCTGCAGAGGTCGCCGACCAGGTCGGCGCAGCCGAGACGCCGGAGGAGACCTTCCTCGGTGACGAGGTGCTCGAAGACGAGCTCGACGACGATCGCCCTCTCGAGAAGATCACGATCGACGTGGTGGAGACCAAGAAGAAGTCCTCCAAGTAGACGCACACACGACAGAGGCGCGAGCAGGAACCCCTGCTCGCGCCTCTGTCGTCCCCGGGCTGATCAGGGCCCGGTGAGATCGGGCGGGGGCTATGCCCGGCCGAACTGTGCGACTGCCGGGCAGTCGAAGGGATCGGCGCCGGCAGACAGTCCGACGCGGTTCAGGTACTCGATCACGATCATGTACGAGCGGCCGAGGCTGGTCTCCGTGTACGGCACGTCATTCGCCGCGCAGTAGTCGCGCACGATCTCGCGCGCCTTCGCCAGGTGCGGTCGCGGCATGCTCGGGAAGAGGTGGTGCTCCACCTGGTAGTTCAGCCCGCCCATGAGCCAGGTCGTCCACCATCCGCCGCTGATGTTGCGGGAGGTGCGCACCTGCTTGGTGAAGAAGTCGAGACGGGCGCCGGGCTCGATGATCGGCATGCCCTTGTGGTTCGGCGCGAACGCGGCGCCCATGTAGACGCCGAACACCGCGAACTGCACGCCCATGAAGGCGAAGGCCATTCCGAGCGGGAGCATCATGAACACGGGCACCAGGATGAGGGCGAACCGCAGCGCGATGATGCCGAGCTCGGTCCAGCGTCCCTTGACGTTCTTCGTCGTCGTGAGGTACTTCAGCCCGAGGAAGTGGAGGTTCAGCCCCTCGAGCGTCAGCAGCGGGAAGAACAGCCAGCCCTGCTTGCGGGTGATCAGTTTGATCAGGCCCTTCGCCTTCGCGGCGTCTTCTTCGAGGAAGGAGATCGTGTCGACCTCGATGTCGGGGTCCTTGCCGACCTGGTTCGGGTTGCCGTGGTGCTTGGTGTGCTTCGAATCCCACCAGGAGTAGCTCATGCCGATGCTGGCGATCACGATGCGGGCGAGCTTGAAGTTCGCCGGCCCCGTGGAGAGGATCTGACGGTGGGCGGCTTCGTGGCCGAGGAAGGCGATCTGCGTGAGGACGATGCCGAGGCCTGCGGCGATGAGCAACTGGAACCAGCTGTCACCGAGCAGGATGAAGCCGGTGATGAGGCCGCCGAGCGCCACAGCGATACCGGTGGCCACGAAGATGTAGAACCACTGGGTGCGCTGAAGCAGCCCGGTCTCCTTGACGACCTGCGAAACCTGCTTGTACGCCTTCGCCATGGGAGGGAAGTCCGCGTTGCCGGAATACGTCTGACGAATCGGACCCAGCGTTGCCGCGGTCGGTTCGATCTGTGTGATGGAGATGATCTTCTCCTGACGATCGGAGCCCTTGAGCTGTGAAAGCCCAAGGCAGCTGCCCAACGCTTACCTCACAGTAGCCCTAGCTCTATACGCGTCAGGGAATACATCGGAACCTCTCGCCGAGCCCCCAGTCACGGGCGGGCGTGCAGGGGTTCCCGCCACGCTCAGGCGCGAGCGCGGCGGGTCCGGCGACGCCAGGCGCGCGGCACGATCGTCGGGAAGACGGATCCGCGCCGCTCGGAACGGATCGCGTCTTCGAGCGCGCGGAAGGCGTCGTCGAGCGTGTCGAAGACGCCGAGCTCGGCGCCGTGGTTGTCGCGCACGAGGTGCGCGGTGCCATCGAACTCGACGAAGCCGGCGAACTCGCCGTCGCGCGTCGCGACGTGCACATCGGTGTCGGCCTGCTTCCAGGTCAACGGGTCGGACGGGGGAAAGGTGGTGGTGCTCATGGTGATGCTCATTGCTGTGTGGCGGACACGCGTGGGCGCTCCGCAAGATGTGAGACCGAGGGCGGATTCCGCACGCATCGATGTGCGCGGTCCGTAATGGCCCTGATCAGTGGCGACGTGGCGGCCGAGAGGGGCGATGCACACACGCTGCACGATAACCATAGCAGATCGATGCCACGGGCCTCTCATCGCCGTTCGCTGCTCAGTTCGACGGCGGCTGTCCCCCACCGCCGGGACCACCCTGCCCTCCGCTCGTCGCCGGAGCAGTCGCGGTGTCGACACCCACCACGAGGGTGCCCGCATACCCATCCCGCACGCTTCCGGTGACCGCGGCCAGCTGCAGCGCAGCGGAATCGTCACCGAAGACGTTGTCGCTCGCCAACGTGATCTGCGCGAGGTTCCTCGCGGATCCGTCGTAAGCGGCCTCGGCGTAGACATCCGTGCATGCCGCCTCGGGGAGCGCCAGCTGCGACGTGGCGATGGCCGCGGTCGAATCGGTGATCGACCCGACGTCCGGATACACCTCGAAGTGGATGTGGGGCCAGCGCCCCGAGTAGCATCCCGGGAACACCGAGGTGAACGAGACCCTGCCGTCCGCATCCGCCACCTGCACGCCGCGCAGGTACGTCACGTCCTCCAGGCCGGAGGAGTACATCGAGTACCCACCCTGCGCCGTGCAGTGCCACGCGTACACCGCGACTCCGGCGAAGGGCACTCCCCCGTTCGCGAGATCGAGCACCTGCAACTCGAACGTGAGCGGAACGCCGTCTGCCGTCGCCCCGCCGTCGATCGACGACCGGATGTCCTGACGGACGATCCCCGCGTCCTCCAGCACGTCGGGGCCGTTCGAGCCGTCGCCGGGGTAGGGGCCCGCCGTCTCGTCGGGGATCTCACCCACGCCCGCGACATCGCCGCTGGAAGTCCCCGCGGTCGCGCTCGGCGTGGCGGCGCGCGTCGATCCGCCCGATGCCGCCGGCGCGCAGGCCGCGAGGACGACGGCGCCGAGCCCGATCCCCGCGAGTCCGAGCACCCCGCGCCGGCTCAGCAGCGTACGGATGTCGAAGGCTGCCCCCTGATCGACCACCTCCTCGTCCACACGGTCGAGCAGACGCCCCTCGTAGGCGGGACCGTCAGGGGTCTGGGTGGGTTCGGGGATGCTCATGATCTGTCTCCTCGTCGACGGTCGTCTGGTGCGTGTCCCCCAGCGTCGCGGAGCTTCCGATCAGAACCCTCTGCCGGCGCTATGCCCTGTCTATGCGCGTGGGGTCCATGCGCGTGGACTCCACGGGAGGATGAAGCACCAGCACCACCACGACGACGACAAGGACGAGCGCGGTGAGGGTGACGGGGATGGGCAGCACCGGATCGAGCAGCACCAGCAGGGCGCCGAGAGGAACGACCGTGTTCACCACGCGATCGGCGTTCTGGCGGATCGCGATCCACCAGATGCCCACGAGGAAGATCGCGATCGGGATCGTCACCGTGAACGAGGCCGCGAGGTTCGACAGGTGGCTCTTGCCGGTCAGCACGTCGATCTCGACCTCGATCCCGGCCGAGAAGGCCGCCGCGGCGGCGAAGACGAAATAGTGCGTATAGCCGTAGCGCAGCGAGCGGCCGAAGCTCGTGATCGCACGGTGATGCGGGGGCCAGAAATAGATCCACCACAACGACGCCGTGACCACGAGCGTGAGGACGGAGATCGCGATCAGCGGGCCGAGACTCTCGACCTCGTGAAGCGCATCGATGATGGCGTTCGCGGATGCGAGAAGGCTCTCACCGAGCACGATCAACGTGAACAGCCCGTAGCGCTCGGTGATGTGGTGCGGATGCCACGGCGTCTGCCTCCGGTATTCGGCGAACACCGGAACACTGATCTCGATGAGGGCGAAGACCACGAAGGCGGCGAACTGCAGCGGTCCCGCCGGGATCAGGAGGAACAGGATCCACAGCACCTGGACCGCGGCGATGCCGAACGCGTACCGGCGCGTCGCCGAACGCAGTTCACCGGCCGATCGTGACGCTCGCAGCCATTGCGCCACCATCGCCACCCGCATCACGACATACCCGAGTACCGGGATGGTGAAGTCGCTCTCGTTGAACGCCGCGGGGATGCCGGCGGCGAAGACGAGGACTCCTCCCATCTGCACGAACGTCGTGACGCGATAGAGCCAGTCATCGGTGTCGAACGACGTGGCGAACCAGGTGAAGTTCATCCAGGCCCACCAGATCGCGAAGAACAGCATCGCGTAGGAGGTGACCCCGTGCAGGAAATCCCCTTCGCTGAGGGCATGGTGCAGCTGTGCGGAGGCGATGCTCACCGCTACGACGAAGACCAGATCGAAGAAGAGTTCGAGCGGGCTCGCGGTGCGATGCGGCTGAGAAGGGTCGCGCGGCAGCATCGTTCGGAGCTGGAAGCGTGGAGTGTCGGTGTTCGCGGTCACCGCGACAGGATAGCCCCCGACCAGGCGCTCCTCGCCGCCCCCGTTCGTCCATTCACCAGAATTACCTTCCCGTGGCGACGATGTTCCGCTACAGTGGATCAGGTCTGCAGTGCCTGCTGTCAGCGCTCACCGTGTGGGACGGTGAGAACGCACTCCGTGATGTGGGAATCACGGAGAGTTTCAGCAGGACCCGAGGGGTCGGGACGCAGACGAATGCCGTGAACGTGGGGTTCATGGTCTGGGGAAACTGGGGAAACACATGTCGCACTGGGGATTTTTGCGTACATTCATGGCTCACGAGGCCTCGGCATGACTTCCGTCGAGGATGCTCTGAGCATCGCTCGGACGGGCTTCGTGCCGGTCGCGGCTCCGCGAGCTGCCAAGTCGGTGACGCGCACGGTGGTCACACCGCGTGCTTCGGCGACTCTGGAAAGACGCCGTCAGTGGGAGCGTCGCTATCGGATGCGTCTGCGGACGACGGATGCAGCTGTCATCCTGTTCGCGCTCGGTCTGACGGCAGCGGTCCAGCTGGCCTCCGGCGTCTCCGGGCTCGAGGTCATGCGCGACGGCATTCCGCTCGCCGCGCTGTGGTACCTCATGCTCAGCGCGATGCACACGCGGGACGCCGCGTTGTTCCGCGCTAGTGCCACCGAGTATCGGGGCGTCGTGCACGCCTCGGGACTCGCCTTCGGGATCATCGCCATCGTGGCGGTCCTGCTCGCATGGAAGTCGATGCAACTGACGCTGCTGCTGGGGCTGCCCGTCGGTGTGCTGACTCTTCTGGTGACCAGGTGGCTGTGGCGCCACTGGCTGCAGAAGCAGCGCTCCCAGGGGAGGTTCGCCTCCCGCACTCTCGTCGTCGGCAACAGGGACGACGTGGAGTATGTGGTCCGGACGCTGCACCCGATCGGCGCATCCGGCTACAAGGTGGTCGGCGCGACGCTGCTCGACGGCAACGCGCGCGACATCGTGATCGACGACACGAGGTTCCCGGTTCTGGGGAACGTGAACTCCGTGTCGTCGGTCGCGGCCGAAGTCGGTGCAGACACGATCATCGTGGCGAGCCGCCCCGAGGGTGAGCCCGAGTTCGTCAAGCAGCTGAGCTGGCAGCTCGAAGGGACCGCTGCCGAACTCGTGCTGTCCAGCCGACTCACCGATGTGGCGGGTCCCCGCATCTCCTTCGCCCCGGTGGAGGGCCTGCCGCTGATCCAGGTGCAGATCCCCACCTACGAAGGCGGCCAGCACCTCCTGAAGCGTGCACTGGACGTCGCCGTGGCGACGCTGGCGCTGATCCCGATCGGTCTGCTGGCTCCCGTGCTCGCCGTGCTCATCAAACTGGACTCCCCCGGTCCGGTCTTCTTCTTCCAGGAGCGCGTCGGCCGTGACGGTCGCCGCTTCAAGATGGTCAAGTTCCGATCGATGAAGACGGATGCCGAGAAGCAGCTCGCCGCCCTCAAGGAACAGAACCAGGGCGCCGGGCTCCTCTTCAAGATGAAGGACGACCCGCGCGTCACCCGCGTCGGCAAGGTTCTGCGCAAACTCTCTCTCGATGAGCTGCCGCAGTTCTGGAACGTCCTCATCGGCGACATGAGTGTGGTCGGGCCGCGCCCGCCGCTGCCCAGCGAGGTCACCGACTACGACGGCACCGTCTTCCGGCGCCTCTACATCAAGCCCGGCATCACCGGTCTGTGGCAGGTCTCCGGGCGAAGCGACCTCTCCTGGGATGAGAGCGTCCGCCTCGACCTGCGGTACGTCGAGAACTGGTCCGTGATGAACGACCTGCAGATCATGTGGCGTACCGCCAAGGTCATGGTGCAGCCCAGCGGGGCATACTGATCGGATGAGCAATTCGAACCGCCTCACCATCGCGATGGTGGGGACCCGAGGAGTGCCCGCGGCCTACGGCGGTTTCGAAACCGCCATCGAAGAGGTCGGACGCCGACTCGCGGACCGCGGACACGATGTCGTCGTGTACACCCGCGGCTCCGAGCGGCGTGAGAAGGAGTACCTCGGCATGAGGGTCGTGCATCTTCCTGCCGTCCCCGTGAAGCAGATCGAGACGCTGAGCCACACCGGGCTGTCGGCGTTGCACCTCGTGTTCCGCCGGCGTCCCGACGCGACGTTCGTCTTCAACGCGGCCAACTCGCCGTTCCTGCCCCTCTTCCGGCTGCGTCGTGCACCGGTCGCGCTGCACATGGACGGTCTCGAATGGCGACGCTCCAAATGGGGGCCACGAGGCAAGGCGTACTACCGCTGGGCCGAGCAGTTCGGGGTACGCACGGCAGACGCTCTGATCGCCGATGCGCCGGGGATCGCCGACTATTACCGGCACCAGTTCGATGTGCCCACCGAACTCATCCGCTACGGCGCCCCCATCCTCGACGAGCTTCCCGAACGCGGCGTGGCCGAGATGGGGCTCAGCACGAAGGGCTATCACCTCGTCGTGGCGCGGTTCGAGCCGGAGAATCACGTGCTGGAGATCGTGGAGGGCTACCGCGACAGCGACGCGAAGCTCCCTCTCGTGGTCGTGGGCTCCGCGCCGTACAGCGCGGGATACACCCAGGAGATACAGCGCGTGGCCGATGGCGACGAACGGATCCGCCTCGTCGGTGGCGTGTACGACCAGGAACTGCTCGACGCACTGTACGCGAATGCGCTCACCTACGTACACGGACATTCCGTGGGCGGGACCAATCCCTCGCTCCTTCGGGCCATGGGGGCCGGGACCGCCGTGATCGGCTTCGACGTTCCCTTCAACCGCGAAGTACTCGACGGCAACGGGTGGTTCTTCGCCGACGCCGCCGATGTCGCTGCGCACGTCGTGGCGGCCGAGGCCGATCCGGCGTTCGCCGCGGCACGGGGCACGGCGGTGCGGGAGATCGCCCGCACCCGGTTCCGCTGGGACGACGTCGCGGACGAGTACGAAACGCTCGCGCATCGGATCGCCGAGCGTGCGACCATCCACCCATCGGCGCGACGAGCACGTCGCCGACAGACGGACTGGGCCCCCGCTCCCGCCGCGGCGGACGCCGGAGCGGACGGCTCATGAGCGGCAACGGAGGGCAGCGCACCGTCCTGCTCGTGCATCCGGGTGCCGAGCTGTTCGGTTCCGACCGCATGCTCCTGGAGAGCGCGATCGGCCTGGTCGAGTCCGGGGCGCGCGTCGTCGTCGCCCTTCCGAGCTCCGGGCTCCTCGTGAAGGAACTGCGTGCTGCCGGGGTCGAGGTCGTCATCGTCCCGATGCTCGTGCTGCGCAAAGTCCTCCTGACGCCCCGAGGGCTGCCCAAACTCTTCCGTGACACCTTCCGTGGCCTCGGTGCCGCGTGGCGCCTGCTCGGACGCCTACGCCCGGACGTCGTCTACGTGTCGACGATCATCATCCCCGAATGGCCGCTGATCGCCCGACTGCGGGGCATCCGAACGGTGAGCCACGTCCATGAGGCCGAGGCTTCGGGAAACCGGCTCGTCAACGGCATCCTCTACTCCCCACACCTGGCCTCCCACCGCACCCTGGTGAACAGCCGATTCAGTCTGGACACGATCCACGCCGCGCTGCCCGCCCTCGCCCGGCGCTCACACGTCGTCTACAACGGTGTCGCCTCTCCCCCGCATCCGGTATCGCCCCGCCCCCACACCGACGGGCCGCTCCGTGTGCTCTACATCGGACGTCTCTCCCCTCGCAAGGGGCCCGATCTCGTGATCGAGGCGGCTTCCCGACTGCACGCCGCCGGACGCGCTGTGGACGTGACCCTTCTCGGCGCAGTCTTCGAAGGCTACGAGTGGTTCGAGGCCGAGTTGCGGGCACAGGCAGCCGATGCCGGGGTCTCCGTCGACTTCGCCGGGTTCCACACCGACATCTGGCCGTTCCTGGAGAAGACCGATGTGCTCCTCGTCCCCTCGCGGATCGACGAGCCCTTCGGGAACACCGCCGTCGAGGGGATCCTCGCCCTGCGCCCCGTGATCGCCAGCGACAGCAGCGGTCTTCGGGAAGCAGCAGGCGGCTACGGCACTGCGCAGCTCGTCACCGCGGGCGACCCCGACTCCATCGCAACGGCCCTGACCGATATCGACACCCGCTGGGACGAGATGGTCTCGAGCGTCGCGGACAGCCGCGCAGAGGCACTCCGTCGACACGCTCCCGCTGTCTATCGCTCGAGCATCACAGCGCACGTCCTGAGCTGACGGCCGCCGACACACTGTCTCCGGCGTCGATCCGCCCGGATCGGACTACACCGGGTCGAGATCTCCGACCGTCAGCCGCTTCTTGTTCCGGACGATGTAGATCGAGAACGGGATCAGCTGGCAGACGACGAGCGCGAAGGCGACGCCGATCAACGGTCCGGCGATCCCCAGCACCGGGGTCAGCACGAACGAGAGCGTGATGCCGACGGCGGCCATGCTCAGCGTGGGGATCACCTGGAAGCGGATGCCCGGCTTGTCCATGATGAACATGCCCAGGGGGTACACCGCCGCGGTCATCATGATCATCAGACCGAACGCGAAGATCGTGCTCGGCCGCACGGTGAGCTCACCCTGCGTGATGAAGCCGAACAGCCACGGACCGACGAGCCACACCATCACGGTCGCGACGGCGATGGCGGACGCGAACAGGACCGACAGCAGGAACGGTCCGCGCCGGAGATCGCCGTCGTGGCGACTCTTCGCGAAATGGGGCCAGAGCGCGAGACCACCCGCCATCACCAGTCCGTTGAGCGCGAAGAAGACCTGTCCCGCCACTCCGTACTCCGCCACATCGGTGGGACCACCGAGCTGGGCGATCACGTACCGCTGGGAACCCACGGCGATGGGATAGGTCACCATCTGCGCCAGCATCGGCCACCCCACGTCCATCACCCGGACTCCCGGATACCGCCGAGGGCGCAGGACCATCCGCGCAGCCGCGGGAATCAGGGGGGACGTCGTGCGCGCCGTGATGAGAATGCCGAGCAGCGAGACGATGAAGGAGGCCGCGAAAGAGGCGATGGCGACGAAGGAGTGAAGGTTCTCACCGCCGAACGTCAGCATCAGCCAGACACCGGTCATGGTCAGGGGTGAGATCAGGCCCTGGAGGAGGATGACGATGTGGTTGCGGCGCTGCCCCAGCATGATCCGCGCCCAGACCCCGAGGGGGATGCCGAGGCAGAAGATGGTGACGCAGTAGAACGCGGCCAGCGAAGCGCCGGGGCGACCGCCTGCTTCGCCGAACACCAGCTCCCAGGCTCCGGTGAGCACGAGGATCGTGTTGATCGCCATCGCCGTCGCCGCGAACATCAGCAGAACGCGGCCGACCGATGTGAGCTGATATCGCAGCTTCTCGTCTGTACGCACGTTCTCGCTCGTCGCGACCGCGTTGACCAGAACCGCCCCGCTGCCGAGGTCGGTGAACGTGAGCAGAGAGGGGATCGTCGTCAGCAGCGTGTACAGGGCGAAGCTGTCGACGCCGGCACCGCCGATGATCATCCGGGTCGTGAGGACGCCACAGACCAGCGCGATGACCATCGTCAGCGCACGCGCGCCGACGGCGAGAAGAGAGCCCATGCTTACATCGTCACCGGGGCAGGGCCCCCAGCGTCGTGCTGCTGCCGGGGAGTCGTGATACTGAGGCGATATCAGACGGCACCGGGACGGCAACTGAGCCCTGGGCGGCGGCGAACGGCGGAAGCAGCGCGAAGGAGCCATCGACGACCGGAGCACCCTCGATGAACTGCGAACGACGGTCCTGACCCGTCGTGGCCGTGAACCCGGCGAGCGTATCGCTCACGGCGGGGTCCCTGGAGACCGATCCCTTCGACCACGCGGAGAACCATCGGGGCGTCCCCGGCGATGTGCGCTGGTAGAGGTTCCCGTTGACGCTCGACACCATCTGGGACCCGGTGTACTGCATGGAGAAGTCCTGCACGCAGACCAGGCAGTTTCCGGCGCTCTCTGCCATGACGTTGTTCGACATCACGACGTTGCGCACGATCCAGGAGGCCTGCGGCGCGTACCGTGTGCGCGGGTCGTGGCCAGGCGTGTTCGGGTCGGACGCGCGTCGGGCATCCATCCCGATGCTGATGTTCCGGTTGCCGTTGCCGACGAAGGTGTTGTTCCAGATCTTCACATTGCCGGAATTGAGCACGAACAGCCCGAACTCGCCGTTTCGGGCGATGACATTGTCGGCCACCACGGCCCGCTCCGACAGTTCGACCATGACGCCGTGGCCGGTGTTGCCGATCACGTCGTTGCCTGTGAACGCGATGTCGAGCACCGATTCGTCGAACCACGGTCCTCGTCCGTCGTTGCCGGTGAATGCGCTGTCCGTCACCGTCACCCCGCGAGTCCGCGTGACCTTGAAGGCGCCGGAGACCGGGGAATCGTTGAAGTGCTCCATGTTGTTGCCCACCGAGAGCATCTGGGCCACTCTGAGCCCATCCGCCTGCGAAGCTCCTCCTCCGAGCAGGCCGTTCCCGATCAACGACACGCGGGTCAGCGTCGTCCCGGGGGCCCACGAGTAGAAGCCCGTCGTCGAGTTGTCGCGGATGGTCACGTCGGTGAGCGCGACGTTCGGGGCTGCCGCGATCACGGTGCCCATCTGCGGAACGCTGGTGGCGTAGCGGCGCACGCCGATTCCACGCACCTCGCTGCCTGCCGAGCGGATCGACAGAGCCTGCGTGAGCACGCTCGCCTCGACGGATGCGCCCGTGGGGTTCGTTCCGATCACCAGGCGCTTGGCCGCATCATCGACGAAGAAGGTGCCGTCCGAGACCTGCGATGCAGAGGCCACCTCCCGCAGCTGCACCCCGGCGACCCAGACCTGGTCGGGGTGTGCGGCCATCGGGTGGGCCGGATCGACGAAGCGCCACTCGGCCTGAGTGTTGTCCGGCGCCCCCTTGGTGTAGGTCGGACTGGCGTCGAGAGCCGTGTTCCAGCCCTCGACGACCCATGTGCGTCCCGAGGCCTTCCACCCCGTGACCGGCTTCGCACCGTCGAGCCAGACCGACTCGTTCGGTGCCGGTTGGATCGTGACCCGCTTCTGCGCGGGCACCACGATCTCCTCGTGGTAGGAACCGCCGCGCAGGACGATCGTCCCTCCGTTCGGAACGACGCGCAGCGCGGCAGCGACCGTCTTGACGGGCGAGTTCTTGGTTCCCGAGGCTCCGTCGACTCCCGAGGGAGCGACATAGACCGCCGTCGCCGGGGCGTCGTAGGCGAGCGTTCCGGGCGCATGGGCACCGGGAGTCCCGCGCACGCCCTCCGGCGTTCCCGGCGGCACCGGCTCGGGCTCGGGCACCGGTGTCGGAGTCGGAGTCGGAGTCGGCGTCGGCGTCGGCGTCGGCGTCGGACTCGGCGTAGGAGCCGGAGTCGGCGAGGCCGTCGGCTCGGGCGACGGGGATGGCGTCGGCTCCGGCGCAGGCGTGGGCTCCGGCGCAGGCGTGGGCTCCGGCGCAGGTGTCGGCTCCGGCGCAGGTGTCGGCTCCGGCGCAGGCGTCGGCTCCGGCGCAGGCGTGGGCTCGGTGGAAGGTTCCGGCACCGTGGTGGGAGTGGTGACTGAGACGTCGTCGATTCCGACCGGAACGGCGGTCCGAGCACCCGAAGACGTGTAGAGCGAGAAGGCGTAGCCACCCGCCGCCTGGATCCGGTCAGCCGAATCGTCGGAGTACGTCACCTGCCAGTCAGTCGGCTCCGCAGCGCCCGATTCCCAGGCCTTGGCGCCCAACTCCACCGGGCTCGTGCCGGTGACGCTGAGTGCCACGGTCAGCGTGGTGTCGCCCGTCACCGTGAGCGGGAGTCTGCGCTCGCTGAGGTGCTGCACGCGCATGAGGTCCGTGAGACGCACGATCGACACATAGGCAGAGCCGTCGGGGTGCACGCGCACACGCACCCCATAGGAGTCGGCACCGGACACGCGGACAGCCTGGGAGAGGTAGAGCGGCCCTCCCACCGGAAGCTCGGGGACGGTCAGCGAGAAGCGGCTGTCCACGTCGGTCGCGGCGACACCGTCGACGGTCGCTCGGGCGGTGATTCCGGGCTTACGGCTCGCGAGCAGGGCCTGCGCGCCTGTCACGCTCGCCGTTCCCTCCACGACGCGCCAGGGCCCCTCGGGCGACGAGCCCCATCCGGAGCCGACGGCGCGATCCATGTCATCGTCGATGACCGGGGTGTCCGCCGATGCCTGGGACTGTGCGAGAGTCACGGCGTCGTCGGCCAATGCCGACGACGGAACGGTTGCCAGCGCGGCAGTGAGCGCAAGGGTGGCCGTCAGTGCACCTGCGAGGAGCTTTCGAGAGCGTCGCCGAGGCGGAGTCGCGGACTCGCGTGATGCGAGATCGAGGAACGGAGTGGACACGATGTCACCGTCTTCTGGGGCAGATTCATGATCACCCCGCATCTCCGCCGCAGTTTAGACCCCGGCAGCAAAGAGCGAGTCCCCCTCGCAACTCATGAAGAATACCCGGCTACCGGGGCAAAGACAAACGAAACACAGCGTCACACCGATATACTCCGTCGCCTGCGCGGTGTCTCCGCGTCGAGGCATCGCGTCAGTCGCTGTAGTACTCGCTGCGGTGTCGATCCGGACGAGCACGGTTCAGGACGGTGCCGAGGATGCGCGCGCCACCCGATTCGAGCGACTTGACGCTCTTCGCGAGGGCGGCGCGACGGGTCTTGGTCGCGTCGACCACGAGGATCACGCCGTCGGTCTGGGTGGCGAAGAGGTTCGCGTCCGCCACGCTCAGGATGGGCGGAGAATCGATCACGACGTAGTCGTACTCCGCCGCAGCGAAGTCGAGCAGCTGCGCCATGCGAGCGGAGGTGAGCAACTCCGCAGGATTCGGCGGGATGGTGCCGGCGGGGAGGATGTCGAGTGTGCTGTCTGCCACGCTGTGCTTGGCCACCTCGAACTCGACCTCGTCGAGCAGCACGCTCGTGAGTCCGATCGAGCCGTCGATGCCGGCGTGCTCGTGAGCCCGCGGCCGCCGCATATCGGCGTCGATCAGCAGGACGGAGTTGCGCAGCCCGGCGAGCGTCATGGCGAGATTCACCGAGACGGTCGACTTGCCCTCGGACGGCATGCCCGACGTCACCAGCAGCACCTTCACCCGTGAGGAGACGTTCGCGTAGGCGAGCGCCGAGCGGATGCGACGGAA
Source organism: Microbacterium sp. Cr-K32 (assembly GCF_000708345.1). Classification (NCBI taxonomy): domain Bacteria; kingdom Bacillati; phylum Actinomycetota; class Actinomycetes; order Micrococcales; family Microbacteriaceae; genus Microbacterium; species Microbacterium sp. Cr-K32. The sequence continues at coordinate 310,574 of NZ_JARD01000018.1, forward strand.
CTCCTCGGAGGTGTGGCCCAGCGGCTCCTGGGCCACAGCGATACCGCGCATGGCCAGCAGCGGAGACTTCGAGACGACGCCCAGCACAGGGTCGCCGCCCGCCTCGGTCAGCGTCTCCTCGGTGCGCATGCGGGTGTCGAGCACACCGATCAACGCCGCGATGGCGAGTCCGAGGACGCCACCCAGGAAGCCTCCGAGGAGAGCGTCGCGAGGCTTGCTCGGCGTGAACTGGAACTCGGGCACGACGGCGTCATCGATCACCTGAGCGGTGATCGTGGATTCGCCCTGCGGGTCTTTCGGTGCCACATCCTTGACCACGATGATGAGCTGTTCGGCCACGGCGTCGGCCAGCTCGGCGGCCTCCTTCGCGTCATCGGTGATCCCCGTGATGCGCAGCGTCACGGTGCTCTGCGGGATCGTGACCTCGATGTCACGCGCGAGAGCGCGCGGCGTCGTGTCGAGACCGAGCTCCTCGATGACGGGATCGAGCACCCGCGAGCTCGTCGCGAGCTGCGCGAAGGACAGCATCTGGCTCTGCGTGTACACAGAGCCCTGGTTGAGGTCGGAGGCGCTGGTGCCCTGATTGAGAGCGAAGTAGAGCGAGGTCGTCGCCTGGAAGAGCGGGGTCTGCAGCGAGGCATACCCGTAGGAGCCCGCGGCCCCGACGACCCCGAAGAGCACGACCATCCACCAGAACTTGCGCAACGAGCTGGCGATGACGCGCAGACTCACCCGGCTCTCGCCCATGACTCCCCATTCCCCCTCAGACTTCGATTCTAGAGGAGTGTTCGATTCCACGACTTCATGACTGTGCAGGGCGCTCCACGGCGCCACGGGGCTGGCGCGAAGTCTCGAGCGATCCCCGCCGTATCTCCACAGGTCCCTCGCGCATTCCACCGAGCGCGTCGGCGTCGCGGGCCCACGTGATCGCGAGCCCCACGCAGAACCAGAGGAACATGCTGTACTGCGTGATCAGTGCGACCACCACGAGGCTCGGCAGCTGCCCCACGACGGCGATGGACGCCGGGCTCCGGGTCGAACGTCGCACGGTCATGATCGCCGCGCAGACGATCGCCGCCATGATCAGCAGGGTCGGCACGTAGCCGTAGCGGAGCAGGGTGAGGACGAGGGCGTTGTCGACGGAGCGCGCGAAGTAGCCGAGGTAGAAGTCACCCGAGACGAGCGAATGCCAGTCTCCCGGATTGCCGAAGAGCTGCACCTGCTGGAGGAGCACGAGGAGGTCGGTCCGATAGTCCGCGCTGCCGCCGGCCTCATCGCCCGCCGCCCCGAAGACGGAGTCGATGATCGGGATCGCGATGACGGTGCCGATGACGCCGGCGGTGACGATCGCGACCCGGAACCGGGTGGACACCCCGACGATCAGGAACGTGGACAGCACCAGAGTGAGCACGAGGGTGAGCTGACCCGCGCGACTGAACGTCAGGACCGTCGCCACGGCGATGAGTACGACGCCGCCGATCTTCGGGACCAGACGCCACTTCGTCGCCACGATGAACGCCGACGACATCGCCAGGGCCGCTCCCAGGGCGATCGAATGCCCGAACGCGCCTTCCACCCTCAAGACCCCGCCGCGTTCCTGCAGAGGGCTCCAGGTGTCGTAGATGACGCCCGATCCCGGGATCAGCACGAACGGGTTGAACGACGTGAAGAACTCGACGATGCCGAGGACCGCGGCGATGATCGCGACCACGGCGATCGTCGACGTGACCCACCCCGGCGCGATGCGGGCGAGGACGACGCGCCCCCAGAGGTAAGGGATGACCCACTCGAGCAGCGCGGCGACGAGAGACGGAAGGTCCACCGAGCCGAAGCCGTACAGTCCGACGATGACGATGATGAACGCCACGACCCAGGCATCCGCGGCGCGCAGAGGGACGACGGACCAGTTGACGATGATCATCAAAGCCGTGAGCAGCGTGATCGCCGCCCAGTAGAAGCCGACGTTCACGCCGACCCAGAGCGGCACGAAGAAGAGCACGCACGCCCAGGCCACGAAAGCGGTGCGCGGCATCAGCCGGAGCACGAACACGACGATGGCCACTGCTGCGATTCCTCCGACGGCGAGGAGCGCGATCGGAACAGCAGTGGCCATGCGTCAGGATCTTACTGGGGCGCGGTGACGCGGAACGAATCGAACGAGACGTTCAGAGGCGCCGTCGAACTGCCCGACCGGTTGCCGCTGAGGCCGACCGCTCCCGCAGCCAGCGGCGTCGCATCCGTCGCGTTGATCTGCCAGTTCGCCGGCTCGGTGGTACCCGTCGCCCAGATCTTCGCCGAGATGGCGGTCGAGGTCGACCCGGTGACCGACACCTTCAGGCTGTACGACGTGTTCGCCGCCCAGACCAGCCCGGGCACGGCCTGCGTGAGCACCACGGTCCCTTCACGGTGGACCACGAGCCACACGGTTCCGTCGGGACGGAGCCACGCGCGGGCGAAGTACTTCCCCGCGGCCGTCTGACGGGCGATGACTCCGATGTAGGCGCCACCCGCGGCGGGAGCCTGATCGACGCGGAACTGCGTCTCGAGGAGGGCATCACCGATCGACGTCGTGTTGAGCGTCGCATGACGGGTGTCTCCGGCGACCAGGCTCAGCTTGCCCTGGCCGTCGGCGACGGTCGCCGCCGCCTGCGAGCCTCCCGCGATGCTCCAGGCACCGCCGGTGACCGCGCTCCCCCAGCCGGGACCAGCGGTGCGGTCGAACTCATCGCTCGCCAGCGCTGCCGGGTTGGGCTCAGGCTGCGGCTCGACAGGAGGTGCCGTGACCGTGACCTGCTGGGTGGCGGTGTTGGTCGCGCCCTTGTCGTCCGTCACCGTGAGGGTCACCGTGTAGGTGCCCGCCGCCGTGTACGCCCGCGAGCTCGTCGCTCCGGTGCCTGTCGTTCCGTCTCCGAAGTTCCAGGCGTAGGAGGCGATGGTGCCGTCCGAGTCGGTCGACGCTCCGCCGTTGACGTTGACGGTCAGGCCCGTGGCCGTCGCCGTGAACGCGGCGGTCGGCGCGACGTTCGTCGGCTGAGGCTCGGGCTGCGGCTCGGGCTGCGGTGTCGCGGCTCCGAGGTTCTTCAGCGTGAAGTCGTCGAAGCTCGCGAGGTTGGTGCCGGTCGCGCTGCCGGCTCGGTAGGAGAACACCGTCGGGGCTCCGGCGGCCTGGAGGGCCGGCGTCGCATCCGTGGTCGAGAGCTGCCAGTTGGCGGGCTCTGCAGCGCCGGCCGCCCACAGCTTCGCGCGGATCGTCGTGGTTCCGGAACCCGTGGTCTCCATGGCGAGGTTGAAAGTGCTTCCCGCGGTCCACGTGAGACCGGCGACCGCGGTGCTGGCGATGGCCGTTCCGTTGCGGTGGATCACGAGCCACGTGGTGCCGTCCGCACGGTGCCATGCGAGCGCACGGTAGCCGTTCGAACCGGAGCGACGTGCGCCGAGTCCCTCGTACGCGACACCCGTCGACGGTCCGGAGGCCAGCGAGTAGGTGATCCGCGCCGACGTGTCGAGGAGCGACGTGCCCTGCAACAGCATCTCGCGGGTCTCGCCCGGGGTGAGATTCACCTTGCCGACGCCGTCGGCGACGGAGGTGACGGCGGCCGAACCGCTCATGGGTGCCCAGGTGCCGCCGACATCAGCCGCGCCCCAGCCACTCGAGACGACGCGGCCGAACGAGTCGGATGCTGCGAACACCTGCGCCTGAACGGTCACGGACTTCGTGACGCTCGCCGAGCCGCCGAGGCTGTCGGTGACCGTGAGGGTGATGTCATGCGCACCCGGCTGGGTGTACGTGTGGCCGGCGGTCGCCCCTGTACCCGCGGGCGTTCCGTCGCCCCAGTTCCAGGAGTAGGAGAGCGTCGCCCCGTCGGACGCGCTCGACCCTGCGGCCGAGACGTCGACGTTCATTCCCGACGCGGTCGATGTGAACGTCGCGACCGGGTTCGCATGGGTCGTGACGGCCTCACGCGTGGTGGTCGCCGTGCCACCACGGTTGTCGGTGACGGTCAGGGTCACCGCGCGCGTGCCCGCCGAGGCGTACACGTGGCTGGCGACCTGGCCGCTCGACGTCGATCCGTCGCCCCAGTTCCAGTCGTACGAAGCGATCGTGCCGTCGGAGTCGGTGGAGGCGGAGGCATCGGCGGAGACCGAGAGACCGGTGCCCGTGACCTCGAAGGAGGCGGTGGGCAGCACATTCGCCGCCTGGACCACGACCGGGTTCTCGGTCGTGGTAGCCAGCCCGTTGCTGTCCGTGACCGTGAGCTTGGCCGTGTAGGTTCCCGCGGCGGTGTAGGTGTGCGAGACCGTCTGGCCGGTGGCCGTCGCCGAGTCGTCACCGAAGTCCCAGCTGTAGCCGGTGATCGTGGCCGAGCCGGTCGGCGCGGATGCACTGGCGTCGAACGCCACCGCGAGATCGGTCGGCGTCGCGGTGAAGGCGGCGGTCGGCGGCTGGAAGCCCTTGCCGATGCCGTAGTGCGTCTGCACCTGTGCGGCGGTCAGCGCGTAGGGGTAGACCGCGACCTCGTCGAGCGCACCCTTGAAGTTGATCGAGCTCGGCGCGGACGGCCAGCCGTTGAGGTTGTCCCCGCCGACGCGCCAGTAGCCGACGTAGTTCTCGGCAGTGGTCGCACCGGCTGCCGATGAGACGAGAGCGCCGTCGATGTACAGCTTCATGCCGGCAGCGCTCTGCGTGGCCACAGCATGGTGCCACGCATTGTTGTTCAACGCCGTGGAGTTCTGTACGGTCTGCGTGCTGCCGTTGTACGTGCCGAAGACCAGTCGACCGTTGTTCGTCATGTAGAGATGACGGTCGTAGCTCGTGGAGTCACCCGAGGCCGCGTTCCCGTAGCCGAGAAGCTTCCCACCGGTCGTCGTGTTCGTCTTGAACCACAGTTCGGTCGAGAACTCCGTCGGGGCGGCGATCTTGTCGGTCGACGAGATTCGTCCCGTGCTCGTTCCGGAGAAGGTCGAGGCACCGGTGGCGGTGTTCTCGACACCGGAGGTCGACGACGTCACGCCCGAGCCGAACACCGGCGGGTTCGCCCCCGCCCAGTCCTGCGGCGCGGTGCCCAACGGGTAGTACAGCTGCGGGTTATCCGTGATGACCGCGTTGGTGTAGCTCGAGACCGTGCCCGATGCGACGGTCACGGACATCGCCTGACTGCTCACGGTGTTGCCGTTGCCGTCCTTCGCGACGACCGTGTACTCCTGCTGCGACCCCGGCGTGGCGGTCTTGTCTTCGAGGATGACGGCCGGTCGGTTCCACCAGGTTCCGTTCGCCGTGGTCGTGGCGACAGGGATCGCCGTGCCCGTGCGACGGAGCTCATACGTGAGCGTCAGGTCGTCGCGGTCCCAGTTGGCCGGGATCGAGACGCGGACGCGACCCGGAATGAACGACTGCGCAGTGCCTGTCCAGTTGGCCGCGGCGAGGCGGGGTCCGTCCTTGGCTCCGCCCGGAGGGTTCGTCGAGAAGCGCACGAGGCCCTCGAATCGACCGTTGTTGACCGAGCGGAACTCGCCGCCGATCGAGATCATGTTGCCGGCGCCGGTGATGGAGAGTCCGGCCTGACCCAGGCCCGTCGTCACGCCGACGGCCCAGTCGGGCGTCCAGGCGTAGGGAGACGGCGCGGGGGTGCCCGCCCAGTTCTTGTAGGTGCCGCCGGCTGCGGGCTGGTTGCCCAGCGAACCGCGGGCATCGGCCGTGTACGCCTCGGAGTAGCGGTGCGTGCGCGGGTTCTGCTCGGGGTGCAGGTTCATCGTGCCGCACGCGTGCGTGTGGCTGGTCGTGTAGACGACCTTGCCGGTCGAGTAGACACCGTAGTGGTCGCCGAGGCAGTCGGCGATCCAGCGGACCTGTCCGGTTCCGGCCTCCGCCGCGAACGTGCCCTCGAGGTTTCCCGTGGCGGCGTCGGCGTAGACCCAGCCGGTGCCGTAGACGGCCGTGGCATCGGCCGCGAGTCCGAAGATGCCGGCCTTGCCCGAGTTGCTGCCCGTGTTGGAGCCGTTCTTGACCGTCTGCGGGAGCGCCCACGACGAGTCGACGGCACCGGTCGTCTTGTCCAGCGCGACGGTGCCGCGCATGGTCAGGTCGCCGTTCACCTGCGAGAAGCGGCCGGCGGCGATGACGTTCTGACCCGCGGGGTCCATGACCATCGCGTCGACCTGGAGGTCGGTCTGCGGTGCCCAGCTCAGCAGGGCACCGTTGGCGGCGTTGAAGCCGGCGAGGTTCTTGCGAGCCGTTCCGTTGCCCTGCGTGAACAGGCCGCCGACGTAGACGCTCGATCCCGAGGTGGCCAGCGCGTAGACGCCGCTGCCGCCGATGGACGGCGAGAATCCGGGGACGAGCTGACCGGTCACGGCGTCGAGGGCCGCGAAGTTCCAGCGCGCCTGACCGTTGACCGAGTTGAAGGAGCCGCCGATGTAGATGCGGCTTCCGTCGGGCGAGGCGGCGACAGCCTTGATCACGCCGTTCACCTGCGGGGCGAACGACAGCAGCTGGCCGGTGTTGATGTCATAGGCGAGAACGTTCGAACGCGCCGTCAGGCTCGTTCCCGGGGCAGCCAGGGGCGCACGGGCGTTGTCGAACTTGCCGACCGCGTACACGGTCGAACCGATGGTCGTCTGAGACCAGACGTAGCCGTTGTCGATCTGCACGGTCGGAATCGGATCCGACGTGACGACGTTGTCGTCGCGCTGCAGCAGGGGCGGTGGTGTCGACGGGACGTCTGCCGACGCCGCCTGTGCACCCAGTGTCGTCATGCCGGCGACGAGCAATGCCGCCGTCACGACAGACGCAAGCGCGCTCAGCGCCCGCCTCGTGGTCGATGTGTTCCCCATAGTGACTCCCCAGCCGCCAGTTTTCTTCTTCGAAAATGAGTTAGTGCGATGAAAAACCGAAAGTGATGCGAAAGAATGCGTGCGCGTCAGGAGAGCTGGCCGGCGAACGTCGCCACCGGCTCTCCTGCGGCGTAGTTGACGCTGATCTTCACCGAGCGGCCCCGAGTCGGGTCGAGCATGAAGACGTAGGTCCCCGTGGCCTTCGCGCCGGCGGCGAGCTCGCCCTGCAGGGGCTCGTTCGGGCCGGCGGTGGTCGAGACGCCGATGTCGCCGTCGTCCGTGACGAGGCTGACGACGGCGGAATCGACGCTCTGCGCGCGCTTCGAGTCGTTGGACACGGAGAGCGTGACGACGACTGCGGAGCCGGCGTACTCGCCGGGCGTCTCGGGCTTGATGGTCGTCGTCGAGATCTTGTCGATCGTGACCACCATGTCGGTGGAGAGCGCGATCGGTGCGTCGAGCGCCCCGCTCTGCTCGGTGAGCGCCGGAGCCTCGGTGGGCCCTTCGGTCTCCGTGTCGGAAGGCGGCGTCCAGTCGGTGGTGCTGGTGCCTTCAGGCGCCGGCGTCTCGGACGCGCCAGGCGCTGCGGTGCAGCCGGCCGTGACGAGTGCGAGCGCCACCAACGGCGCGACGACCATCGCTCGTAGTGAGCGCGAAGAGCCGTCCCCAGAACGGCATGATGAAACTTTGAACACTGCAGCTCCCCAGAACCCAGATTCCCCGTTCCCAAAGCCCCCTCGGCTTCGGGTCCCCTTCAACCGCGTAGAACGCGGCGTCGGCTAATCGTAGTGCGAGGACCGGAATATCGCAAGTGTTCGCTCAAGAAGAGTGTCGCCGATGTCCTCCGAGTTGCGCCAGGATGGTCGCGACGGAGGCCTCGACCTCCGAGATCGTCTCCAGGTGTCCGCGGCTTCCGTGGCGATCGGCGATGCTCGTCGGGTCGACGGTCGTACGGCCTCCGAAGAGCTGCCGCAGGCGGGTCCCGACACCTCCGGACGCGGCCAACGGAACGGCTCTCGATCGACCCCGGTCGAGGTGGGCGACATATTCCGCCACCCGATCCGGAGCAGACGACGCGAAGCCCTCACCGAGGTGGGCGGCTTCCTTGATCGTGAACATCCAGTCACGCGACCGCGGTGCCAGTCGCACCAGCTCGCCACGGATGTCGCGCGAAGCCGTGAGCACGATGCTCGCCTGCTCGATCTGCTCGACCGTGACCGGTCGCGCCCGGTGCGCCCGGGCTTGGGCCTGCCACTCCTCGTCGTCGTGCAACGACGCCACGACCGAGCAGATCGGGTCGCCCGCGTTCGCTCGGATGCCCGCGCTGCTCACCGAGAGGGGCGAATCCGCCCCGAGCCCCCGCCTCAACGCGAGTTCGGCCAGAGGCGACCGGCAGACGTTGGCGGCGCAGACCACGAGGATCTTCTCGTCCGTCATGCGGCCTCCCCGAGCTTTCCGATCTCGCGGAACCACTTCACCGCGGCGAGCGCCAGGAACAGGACGGCGGCCGCGCAGAGTGCGCCGTAGCCGACGAGGAACGCCGGGGTCCATCCCCACAGGACGAACACGAGGCACACGAGACCGAAGTCGGTCGGCAGCAGGATGAGAGACCGCAGCAGGGTCCCGCCGCCGCGCTCATGGGTCGACGCCACCGCGTGCTTTCCCTTGAGCAGGTCGTTGAGGAGCATTCCGGAGAACGTGGTCGTGGCCACGATGCTGAACACGATCGGGATCAACAGCAGCAGAGGCGTCTCGGGGAGGACGCGGTAGAGCCCGATGAGCACGGCGAGATGGAGCGAGGCGATCTTGATCGTGTCGATGAAGTGATCGAGCCACTCGCCCTGGGGGCTTCCCCCGCCGCGCAGACGTGCGACCTGGCCGTCCGCGGAATCCCAGGCATACCCGAGCACCAGAAGGAGGGCGATCAGCAGCCCCATGGGCACGTTCACGGGACCGAACGCGATCAGTCCGATCGCGACGAACGAGTGCACCGCGCTGATGATCGACACCTGGTTGGGGGTGAGACCGATCCGGTAGGCCACGGCGGCGAGCACCCGCCCGATACGACGGTTGACGTACACCGAGTACGCGGGTGCCCCTCGGGCGTGCCCCTTCTGCGCACGCGCGAGACGGTGATATGCGTCTACGACCATTTCCTGCCCTTCTGGACCGTTGCGTGGGTCCGCGCGATCCGACGGGCCTCGCGGACACCGCGAAGATAGGCCCGGATCGGTGCGGCCGACTGGATCAGCTGCCGTCGCCCACCTCGGAGGATGACCTCTCTGGCCGTGCGGGGGATGGACCGGCGCCAGCGCTGCACCGCGGCATCGTCGAGATGACGCACCGCGTACAGCATCCGGTTGCGGATGTTGTAGTAGTAATACCCCTCGGATTTCGCCCGGGAGGTCTCGGGTTCGGCGCGCTGCGTGCCGCCCTCATCATGCACCGCATTGGCGTCTTCGACGAGCATCAGCGAGCCGCCGGCGGACACCACGCGGCGAGAGAAGTCGACGTCTTCCCAGTACAGGAAGTAGTCGTCGTCGAAACCGCCGGCGAGCTCCCACACTTCGCGCGTGATCCACAGGCAGGCCCCGCTCAGCCAAGGTTCGAACGGCTGCGCATCGCCGTCGACGCGCTTGCGACGTGCGCGCATGGTGCCGTCGTCGAGCAGGAGGTCGATGCCGGCGAACCAGGTTCTCCCATCGGAATCCGTGATGACCGGCGAAGCGAGCGTGGTGCGTGAGGCTGCGGTGACGGAAGCGAGTCGACGCAGGGAGTCGCGGTCGATGTGCGCATCGGGATTGATGACGAGCACGTCGGTCGCCCCCTCGGCGAGCGCGCGCGTGACACCGATGTTGACGCCGCCGCCGAAACCCGAGTTCGATTCCGATTCGATCAGCAGCCAGCCGTGCGCGTCGGCGACTTCGCCGGCGGCCCGCCGTTCGTCGGCGTTCGACCAGTTGTCGACGACGAGGACGAGCACGTCGGGATCGATCGCCCGCGCTTCGCGCTCCACGGTCACCAGATTGCGTTGCAGAAGCCGCGCCGAGGCGTAGTTGACGACGACGACGGCAAGCCGTCCGTGCTCGATTGACACGCGATCCTCCCCCCGGATCCGGGTCACGGATCGCCTCGGGTCGTCGGTCGAATTCCCCAGAGTCGCGACCGACGTCGACTCCCAGGACAACGACTATACGCGAGAGCAGCCCCCGCAGATCGGTATCAGGGGGTTCACGATACGATGAGCCGGCGTCGGAGTCGAGGCGCGATACTGCCATGGGGATGGGGCGGATGAGCAGGGGACCGGAATCGAACGACATGATCACTGTGACGATCGGCGTACCCACGTACCGGAGGCCCGAGCTTCTGGCGGCCCTGCTCCGGACGCTCCCCGCACGCATCGCCGAATGCGCCGACCTCGGAGTCGCGGTGGATGTGCTGGTCGTCGACAACGACCCCGCGGGTTCTGCGCGGAGCATCGCCGCGGACGCGGATCTCCCTGTGCGCTACGTCGTCGAACCCGCACCGGGGATCGTCGCCGCGCGCAACCGCATCCTGGATGAAAGCGCCGATCGCGATCTCCTCGCCTTCATCGACGACGACGAGATCCCTCGGGAGGCATGGCTCTCCTCGCTCATCGAGGTCTGGCGCGAACACGGTGCGGACGCCGTGATGGGCCGCGTGATCTCGGTCTTCGACGAGGACGTCGACCCGTGGCTGCTCGCGTCCGGCACGTTCCGGCGACCGCCGAGACGGACGGGCACCGTGCTGCAGGTGGCCGCCGCGGGCAACCTGCTGCTCGACCTCCGTTCCGTCCGTCGGCTCGGGCTGCGCTTCGATCCGTCCCTCGGTCTGGGCGGTGGGGAGGACACGCTCTTCTCGCGGCAGCTCGCACGTCGTGGCGGCCTGATCGTGTGGTGCAACGAATCGGAGACAGAGGATCTCGTCGTCGCGTCGCGCCTGAGCCGCGCCTGGGCGGCGCAACGGGCATACAGCTCCGCGAATGCCGGCACCCGCATCCAGCTGATGTTGACCGACGGGAAGATCCGTCGCGGCATCCTGCGGTTGAAGGCCCTGGTGGGCGGCGTGGCCCGGATCGTCGTCGGCGGCCTGCGCAGGATCTTCGGAACACTGACCTCGAACATCACCCATCACGCCAGAGGAACCCGCCTCGTGCACCGCGGCCGCGGCACCATCGCCGCCGCCCTCGGCCGTCGCTATGACGAGTACCGCCGCCCATCGGAGGATGACACGACCATGACCGACACCGCATCGAGCATCCGCGTGATGCAATCGTTGGGCGCCCCCCGTCCGACGACGAACCCGTACAACAAGATGCTCGATGAGGCGCTCGGATCCACGGAGGGCCTGACCCGCCTGCGGTTCTCCTGGGGGACGGCTCTGTTCGGACGCTACGACGCCTTCCACTGGCATTGGCCGGAGGCGAAGCTGCACGGCTCCACGTGGTGGAAGTCCACGGGCAAGTTCCTCCTCACGACGGCGCTCGTGTTCCGACACCGCCTCTCCCGTCGCATCGCCGTGGTGCGCACCGTGCACAACATCGAACTCCCCGACGACAACGCGCCTCGGCTGTGGCTGCTGCGTTTCATCGATCGCCACACCGACTACCGGATCGTCATCAACGAGACCACTCCGCTCGCCCCCGGCACCCCGCACAGCCTGATCCTGCACGGCGACTACCGCGGCTGGTACGCGAATTTCCCCTCGGCGGAGCGGGTGACGGGGCAGCTCGGGTCGTTCGGCGGCATCCGTCGCTACAAGGGTCTGGAGGGCTTCATCGACGCCTATGCCGAGGCCGTGACGGTCGAGCCGACGCTGAGCCTGCGGATCGGCGGGCGGCCGTCCACCCCTGAGCTCGGCGACGACCTCCGGGCGCGGACCGCGGATCTCCCGGGCGTCGAGCTCCACCTCGACTTCCTGAGCGATGCCGAACTCGTCCAGCTCGCGACCTCTTCCGACCTGATCGTGCTGGCCTACCGTTTCATGCACAACTCGGGCAGCGTCCTCGCCGCCCTGTCGATGGACCGACCGGTGCTCGTCCCCCGCAACGAGGCGAACGAGGCTCTCGGACGCGAAGTCGGACCGGAGTGGGTGCTGATGTACGACGGCGATCTCGATGCGCCGACCGTCGTCGAGGCGTGGCGGTCCGCGACCACGCTGACGGGCTCGCCCGATCTCTCCCGCCGCGACTGGGCCGACGCCGGCCGCGCTCACGCGGACGCGTTCCGCGCCGCCGTGCGGGTCAAGCGCCGCGGCGCCAAGCGCTAGGGCGCCTCGGCAGCACCCGGCGCATCGTCAGGCGGGGGCCAGCAGCCCTCGCACGAGAGATGCGACCATGATCTGCGTCGTGAAACGCCGCTCCACCTCGATCCGGCCGTTCCGCCCGAGCTCGGCGGCATGTCCCGGATCGTCGAGCAGTCGGAGCAGCGCGAGGGCGAGCTCGGCGGGATCCTCCGGACGAACGAGGTGGCCGGTGCGCCCCTCGCTCACGTACTGCTCCATCCCCGGGGTATCGGTGACGACGACAGGACGCGCCGTCGCGAGCGCTTCGAGTGCGACCGTCATCCCGGAGGCATGGAGGTTCGGCCGGGTCGGGATGACGACCACGCTCGCGGTGGCGTAGAGGTCGCGGAGGTCGGCATGCGGCATGTGCCGCACGACCCGGACCCCCTCCGGCGGGTCGAGGTCCGACCGCGTCTGCACCACCGCCTCGGTCTCCGGACGGATGGCGAGGACCCGGGCGAGCGCCGCATAGAGGGTGGCGGGGTCGCGGTCGCGGTCGTTCCCCACGCTCACGATCCGCGGCCGGTCCGGATAGGACCTCGGGACGAAGAACGCGCTGTCGATGCCGAAAGGGACAGCGAACACGCGCGTCGGTCCGTGCCCGAGCATCGTTCGCAGGGGTTCGACCTGTGCGTCGCTGAGCACCCAGGCGGCCTCTGCCCTGCCGAGCATCGCGACCATCCGTGCCGGTGCCTCCCCGGTCTCGGCCATATCCGTGAGCCAGATCACCCCGGTGGCGAATCGGGTCCGCGGGTGGGTCGTCTGCATCCGATAGGCCGTGTTCTCATCCCACGTCAGCGTGAGACCGTCGACGGGGCGCGGCCCCATGGACAATCGCGCACGAGCTCGCGCGACGCGGCCCGGCGGGGCGAGGTCGATCACCTCGACCGCCGCGTGGTCACGCAGTGCATCGAGACCGTACGGCCAGATGCTGGGCACCTCTCCCCTGGCGTGGCTCTGCTCCCAGGTGCGCGCCGACTGTTCGACACGATGCGCCCAGGTGAGAGACAGCGAGGGACCGCCCTCGGATTCCACGAGCCCACTATGGACCCCCTCGCCCGTCCTGGCAAGAGAGGAGTCGCCGAGCGCCCTCGAAACCGGCTCCGGAAGGAGCCCCGCCCTCAGAGCTCGCCGGGCTTCATCACCTCGGCATCGATGGCACGGATCACGCGCTGGGCCGCGGTGTCCGTCGGGGGCTCGGCGCCATCGCCCTCACCCTTGCGTCGCCGCTGAGGCGCGTACACGACGAGCGAGTGGAACAGGAAGCGGGCGAAGAACGCCACGATGAGCGAGAGGCCGGTCGCGACGACGCTCGAGATGTGCCACGACTCGACCATCAGAGCCATCACCGGGATCCGCAGTGCGGCCTCGATGTTGTTGAACGCGAAGGAGCTGGCGAAGCGGATGCCGAGGGCGCGCGCGTCGGTCCGCATATCGGCGAACACGAAGCGCTCCTGCAGCACGAAGTTGCCGATGATCGTGACCTCGGCACCGATGATCGCCGCCCAGATGTACGGGACCCCTGCGGCGGTGAGCGCCCACATGATCCCGAGGTTGGCGGCGGCGCCGATCGCACCGATCAGTGCGAACAACGACATCTTGCCGAAGCGCAGGCGCGCGAGGTGCTCGAGGAACATCGCCCCCTGACGCATGCTCGCCTTGGACGTGCCGTGTCGACGTTCGGCGAACTCCATCGGCACCTCGGCGATGCGCAGATCGTTGCGAGCGAGGATCTCGAGGAGGATCTTGAAACCCCGGGGTTGGAGCGTCGAGCGGTCGAGACGACCGCGATCGACCAGGAAGAACCCGGTCATCGGGTCAGTGCTGCGGGCGAGACGGATCGGGAACATCGCCCGCGTCAGCCACGTCGCGACGCGGGAGACGCCGAAGCGCACAGCGGTGCCGAGGCCGCTCGTGTCCCCTCCGCCGATGTAGCGGGACGCGGCGACGACATCGGCGTCTCCCTGCGCATACCGGGCGAGCAGGGTGGGGAGGAGTTCGGGCGGATGCTGCAGGTCGCCATCCATCACGATGCAGATGTCGAAGGCCGCGGCCTCGAGCCCGACGACGACGGCGCCGCCTAGTCCGCCCGTGTTCTCGGAGCGGTGGATCACGCGCACGGGGAGCGGAGCATCTGCCGCCACCCGCGCAACCTCGGCCGCCGTGTCATCCGTGCTGTCGTCGACGAACAGGATCTCGGCGTCCCACCCCTCGAGCGCGACCGCAGTCCGTGCCACGAGCTCGGCGATGTTGTCGCGCTCGTTGAACGTCGGCACGATGACCGTGACCGGTGTCCCCACGTCCGCCCCCTGTCCCCCACGCGCATCGCGTGCGGCCTCCATCGTTCCACGGGTTCCTATGCGGGAGGAAACCCGGACCTGCTAGACTTTCGAACCGCGGCTGTGGGAGTCGCGAAGCGGATGGGGATCCGCTTACTGGGGAATTACTGATCTGGGGAGATCATGGGGACGCGTATCGGCTATGCCGTTGGTGCTTTCGACCTGTTTCACGTCGGGCATCTCAACCTTCTTCGTCACGCCAAGCAGCACTGCGACATTCTGATCGCAGGCGTCGTCAGCGACGAGATGCTGCGTCAGGTGAAGGGCATCGAGCCCGTCATCCCGACGGCCGAGCGGGCGGAGATCGTGAAGCACATCTCGTTCGTCGATGACGTCTACGTCGAGACGACGCCGTCGAAGATGGACTCGTGGCGCGACGTGCAGTTCACGCACTTCTTCAAGGGCGACGACTGGCGCGGCACCGAGAAGGGTCTGCGCCTGGAGCGCGAGTTCGCCGAGGTCGGCGTCGAGGTCGTGTACTTCCCGTACACAGCGCACACGTCGAGCTCGTCGCTGCGTCGCGCACTCGACGCGATCACCGCGGGCGCGAACGCTCCCGCGGTCGCCTCGGTGCGCTGAGAGCCCGAGCAGCCCTTCGCCGCCCGGTCGGTGCGCCACCGCCGACGTGAGGTCAGTTGGCGACGCCGAGCAGACTGCGCGCCATGCGCGCCACGTGCGGCGGAGTGTGCGGCCCGAGCCACACCGTCCACTGCGACGGCGGCTCACTGCATGCCCACTCCACGCACCACGCGTGCACGGCGTTCGCGAGCCGTTCGCCGCGCGTATGCGCCCTCGTTCCGTCTCCACGCACGAGCCAGCGCACCGACACCCCGTCGGGGACGTCGATGTGTCGGAACTGGATGCGTGCCGCCGCTTCGAGAATGACGACGCCCTGCGCGTCCCACGGCAACCGCGCGGCGATGCTCGCGATGAAGCCGGCGTCGGCGGCGTCGCCGTCGATGAGCACGGCACCCTCGATGTCGTCCCAATCGGGATCCTCCAGATGCTCGCATGCGCCGCTCATGGCCCCAGCCTAAGTTAGGGCACCCTTACTTACAAGGGATGAGTCCGGATCAACGCGTCGATCCGACCGCGCCGTCATCTCTAGCCCTCGCGCGTGCACCCCGTCAACGGCCTGTTCCGAGAGTCGCCGCAAAGGCATCCTGCGAGTGTGGACCGAGCATTCGCGCGCCGCAGCCGTCACCGCCTCCGAGCGGCGTCGGTCGCCGTTGCGCTGCTCCTGACCCTCGCTCTGGGCGGATGCGGACTCACGGTACCCGCTGACCCGGACGGAACCTTGGAGACGGTCTCCGGCGGCGAACTCCGCGTCGGCACGGCGCCGGACGGCGACCTCGTCCGGATCGAGCACGGGGAACCGACCGGGAGCATCGTCGACCTCGTCGACGGGTTCGCCTCCCGCCTCCATGCCGAGACCGACTGGACCGTCGCCTCGGAGGAGACTCTCGTGACGATGCTCGAAGAAGGGCACCTCGACCTTGTCGCCGGCGGCATCACGAGCGACACCCCCTGGGTGGACGAAGCCGGAGTCACTCGCGGCTACCGCGGGATCGAAGGCGCCGACGGTCGAGAGATCGTCATGCTGGTGCCTCTCGGCGAGAACGCGTTCCTCTCCTCTCTCGAGCGTTTCCTCGACCAGGAGGTCGGCGAATGAACGAGACAGGGCAGTTCGGTCGCACAACCCTCCCCCCAGAACAGCAGAGGGCGATCCGGAGCGCCGTGCGCTGGGAGATCTTCACGATCGTCTACACGTCGATCACCATCGCCGTGATCGCCTTGGTGGTCGGCGAGTCCCAGGCCATGCGGACGGCGTGGATCGAGGACATGCTGTCCCTCATCCCGCAGTTCGCCTTCCTCGCGGCGCTCCTCTTGGTGCGTCGTCGCCCCACCAGGAAGCACCCGTACGGTCTGCACAGGGCGATGGGCATCGGGCATCTCGTCGCGGGTGTGGCGCTGCTCGCCGTCGGCCTGAACCTCGCCATCGAGGCCGTCACCGGGCTGATCGCCGCTGAGCATCCCACTATCGGCACCGTGCAGCTGTTCGGTCAGACCATCTGGCTCGGCTGGCTGATGGTCGCGGTGATGGCGCTCGTCATCATCGGCCCCGTGTTCTTCTACGGGCCGGCGAAGTCGAAGCTCGCCCCCGTGCTGCACAACAAGCTGCTGTACGCCGATGCCGACATGGCGAAGGCCGACTGGCAGACGACGGTCGCCTCGATCGTGGGCGTTCTCGGCGTGGGTGTCGGCCTGTGGTGGCTGGACGGAGCCGCAGCCCTCTTCATCTCGCTGGGCATCGTCTGGGATGGCTTCCGCAACACCCGCACAGCCGTGGTCGATCTCATGGATCAGCGCGCACGCACGTACGACAGCACGCAGCCACATCCGCTGGCCGCCGATATCGTGTCCTACCTGCGGAGCCGTCCCTGGGTCTCGCGGGCCGCGGTCCGCATGCGCGACCAGGGGCAGGTGTTCCACATCGAGGCGTTCGTCGTGCCACACCGCCGCACGGTGAGGGTGACCGACCTCAGCGCGGCCGCCGAGGGGATCGCCGACCTCGATTGGAAGATTCAGGACGTCGTCGTCGTCCCGGTCGAGCAGCTGCCCGACGAGGCGGACACGGGCCACCGTGTGCCCAGCCGACACTCAGCGCCACCTCATCCGTGCGGCCGTAGGCTGGATGCATGACTGCTCTTGCCTCCGACACCATCACGATGTTCGGCGCCGACTGGTGCCGCGACTGCATCCGCACCAAGAAGCAGCTCGACGCGCTCGGTGTCGAGTACACGTACGTCGACCTGGTCGCCGAGCCCGCCGCCGCAGACGTGGCGAAGGAGATCTCGGGCCGCACCAACATCCCCGTCGTCGTGTACCCCGACGCCTCGCACCACGTCGAGCCGTCGAACGCCGACGTCGAGTCGAAGCTGCGCGAGCTCTCGCTGATCTGACCCCGCGGCATCGCCCCACTACACTGGCGCGATGAGCACCGAGGCTCGGCCCGAACGAGCACCCGTCCGTCTTTCTCCGCGCACGATCGTGCTGTACGCGATCGGCTCGCTCGGGACTGGCGGCTATGCGACACTGCCGGGCCTCGTGCTGACCTACTTCCTCACCGACAACCTCGGTGTCGCCGCCCTCGCCGCCGGTCTGATCGTCACGGCGGCGAAGATCTGGGACGTGCTGATCGACCCGCTGATCGGGGCCGCGTCCGATCGCCAGCTCGCCCGCACCGGGTCGCGCCGCGGGTTCATGGTGACCGGTGCTCTCGCTCTGCCGTTCTTCTTCGCCCTCACCTTCGCCGTACCGCCCTCCTGGGGACCGGTCGCCGGAGCGATCAGTGTGCTGCTGGCGTTCCTGGCGACCGCGACGGCATTCAGCCTGTTCCAGGTGCCGTATGTCGCTCTGCCCGCGGAACTGACCGGCAGCTACGACGAGCGCACGCGTCTGCTCGGGTGGCGCGTGGTCGTGCTGACGGCAGCCATCCTGCTGTTCGGCGCCGGTGGCCCCGCCCTGCGCAATGCCGGCGACGACCCTGTGCAGGGCTACCTCTTGATGGGCATCGCCTCGGGTATCGCAATCGGCATCGGCATGCTGATCGCCTCCCGGACGGCGGATGTGGCGGCGAAGCGCACCGCAGTCTCCCCCGTCACCACTGCTGACGCTGCCATCCCCACCGCTGACGCTGCCGCCACCGCCGCTTCGACCTGGCGGCACCAGTACATGTCGGGCTTCCGCGCACTCGGGCGCAGCCAGCCCTTCCGTGCACTCCTGGGGACGTTCGTGCTGCAGGCGCTCGCAACGGGAACGATGCTCGCCGGCGCGCAGTACGTGGCGACCTGGGTGCTGCGGTCGGAGGACGCGGTCACCTTCGTCTTCGTCGCGCTGGTGGGCCCCGCACTGCTCGCCACCCCGGGATGGACCGTGATCGCGCGACGGGTCGGCAAGGAGCGGGCGTTCGCGATGGCCACCGTGCTGTTCACCGCGGCCGCGGCGTCGCTCGTCTTCGCCGTCTGGGCATCCGGCGCCTGGATCTACGTGTCCGTCGCGGTGGCCGGCGTCGCCTACGCAGGACTCCAGTCGCTGCCGATGGCCATGCTGCCCGATGTGATCTCGCACGACGAACGCACGAGCGGAGCGGGACAGGCCGGCACCTTCACCGGCATCTGGACCGCGGGCGAGACCGTGGGCTTCGCCCTCGGCGCGACCGCTGTGTCGTTGACCCTCGCGGCCACCGGCTACATCTCGACCGTCGCAGGCGCCACGGTCGAACAGCCGGACGCGGCCGTCACGGGCATCGTGCTCAGCTTCAGCGCGCTGCCCGCCGTGCTGATGGCCGGGAGTCTGCTGACCCTCCGCCACTACCGCCTGCGCCGAGCGGACATCGATACCCTCGAGCCCTTCCACGCCTAAGCTGGGATCCCGTCCGAAGGAGACGTCGATGACTTCTGCGAGCACAACCGCCACCTCCGCCCCGACCTCGAAGCGCGCGTCGGGAAGCGCAGCCCCGGAGCTGGGCGAAGGGGAAAGAGAACGGCTCGACGCCGCGGTCGATGCCCTTCAGACCGGAACGCGCACCTGGTCTGCCCTCACCGTCGCCCAACGGGCGACGCTGCTGCGCGCGGTGCGCACGAGCGTCGCCGCCACCGCGGAGGACTGGGCGCACACGGCCGCCGCCTCGAAGGGCCTCGACGCGCGGCATCCCCTGCGCGGTGAAGAGTGGCTCAGCGGACCGTACAGCGTGCTCGGCGCGCTCGACGCCTATATCGAGACCCTCTCGCGCCTGGCGAACGGTGTGAACCCGCTCGACGGGATCACGATCGATCGCGCGCCCGGAGGACGCACCCGCGTGCACGCCTTCCCCCTCACCGGCATCGACGGGTTCCTGTTGTCGGGCTTCGCGGGCGAGGTCTGGCTGGAACCGGGGATCACCCCCGGCGCCGCGCGCGCAGCGGCCGGCCTCGCGCAGCGCACGCCCACCGAGTCGGGCGGTGTGGGCCTCGTGCTCGGAGCGGGGAACGTGACGTCGATCCCGGTGCTCGACGTGCTCTACGAGCTGCTCGCCCACAACCGCACGGCTCTGCTCAAGGTGAACCCGACACAGGATGCGCTGGTGCCGGTCTACAAGCGCGCACTCGCGCCGCTCATCGAGCCCGGGTTCCTGCGCATCGTCCGCGGCGGGCCCGACGTCGGGGCCTACCTCACCGGCCACCCCGGACTCGTGCACGTGCACATCACCGGCTCGGCGGCGACGTTCGACACCATCGTCTGGGGTCCGTCGAAGGGCGAGGGCGCGGCGGCGACGAAGCGACGACGTCGTGAGGATCGCCCCCAGCTGAAGAAGCCCATCACGGCTGAGCTCGGCGGCGTCTCCCCCATCATCGTCGTGCCCGGCGCCTGGACCGATGCCGACCTCACCTACCAGGCCGAGCACATCGCGACCATGCGGCTGCAGAACTGCGGGCACAACTGCATCGCCGGCCAGGTCGTGATCATCTCGTCCGACTGGGACCAGGCGGATGCCTTCCGCGCAGCGCTGCGGCGCGCGTACGCCAACGCGCCGGAGCGCCCGATCTGGTACCCCGGTTCTTCGTCGCGGATGGAGCTCGCGACCGACGCCTACCCCGACGCCCTCGTGCTGGGCGACCGGCTGCTCGTCGAGATCGATGCCGACGACGATCCGACGGCACTGGAGAGCACCGAGTACTTCGCCCCCGTGCTGGGCGTCGTGACCGTGCCGGGCACGGGCCAGGACTTCCTGGACGCCGCCGTGACTCACGCCAACGACAAGCTCCAGGGCACCCTCGGCGCGAACCTGCTGATCGACCCCGCGACCGAGAAGTCGCTCGGCGCCGGCTTCGAGCGGGCCATCGCCGCGCTCCACTACGGGTCCATCGCGATCAACAGCTGGACGGCGTTCGCCTTCATCACCCCCACCCTCACATGGGGTGCATTCCCCGGTGGAACGATCGGCGACGTCGGCAGCGGCATCGGTGTGGTGCACAACGCCCTCCTGCTCGACGGCGTCGAACGCTCGGTGCTGCGCGGCCCTTTCCGCCCGTTCCCCCGGTCGCTGCCGATCGCGAACGGCGGTGGACGATTCACGATCCTGCCGAAGCCGCCCTGGTTCGTCTCCGCGCGCACCGGGGCTGTCGTCAGCGAAGGGCTGACCCGTTACCGGGTGGACGGCAGCATCACCGGGCTCGTGAAGACGCTGACGAAGGCGCTGCAGGCCTGACGGTCAACGCGTCGATCGCGCGAACCGATCGGTCGCTGCTCGGAGCGCCTTCTGCGTGCCGGGCTCTGTGGCCGCGTGACCGGCGTCGTCGACCACGACGAACTCCGCCTCGGGCCAGGCGCGGTGCAGATCCCATGCGGTCATCATCGGTGTCGCGACATCGTGTCGTCCCTGCACGATGACCGTCGGGATATGGCGGATGACGTCGACACCGGCGATCAGCTGCCCTTCCTCCCACCAGCCGCGGTTGACGAAGAAGTGGTTCTCGATGCGGGCGAACGCCGTGGCCTTCGCCGGATCGGACATCGCCTCGATCTGCGCGATATCCGGGGTCAGGGTGACGGTCGATGCCTCCCAGGTGGACCAGGCGACCGCCGCCGGCACGTGCACGGCGGGATCGGGGTCGAACAGTCGACGGTGATACGCCTCGATCATGTGCGAGCGCTCCAGCACGGGGATCGGTGCCAGGAAGCTCTCCCAGAGATCGGGGAACAGCGCCGCGGCACCACCCTCGTAGAACCACTCCAGTTCGACTCGACGCAGGGTGAAGATGCCTCGGAGCACCAGCTCGCTCACGGCTTCCGGGTGCGCCTGCGCGTAGGCGAGCGCGAGTGCGCTGCCCCACGATCCGCCGAACACCTGCCACTTCTCGACGCCGAGATTCTTGCGCAGAAGTTCGATGTCGGCGATCAGATGGGCCGTCGTGATGTGACGGAAGTCGGCGTCGGGTGCACTCGCGTGCGGGGTGCTGCGCCCGCAGCCGCGCTGGTCCAGCAACACGATGCGGTAGCGCTTCGGATCGAAGAACCGCCGCTGCCACGGCGATGTCCCACTACCGGGACCGCCGTGGAGGAACACCACCGGCTTGCCCTCGGGGTTGCCGCTGACCTCCCAGTAGACCCGGTGGCCGTCACCGACGAGGAGTTCCCCTGTCTCGTACGGTTCGATCGGTGGATACAGTGCATCCGTCTTCTTCATCGTCGGCCCCCCAGCCGGTCGTGCTGACTACTTCGTCAACGGTAGCGGACG
The DNA here is from genome assembly GCF_000708345.1 of Microbacterium sp. Cr-K32. Lineage (NCBI taxonomy): Bacteria > Bacillati > Actinomycetota > Actinomycetes > Micrococcales > Microbacteriaceae > Microbacterium > Microbacterium sp. Cr-K32. The sequence goes on from NZ_JARD01000018.1 coordinate 332,327, forward strand.
TTCGCCCACCCGCCGGGCATCACGGGTCCAACTGATCGGCGGGAAGCGTCAGCACCTGCGCGCAGACGCCCAGCCCGTTCTGATAGCCCTCCGCGAACCAGCGCTTCCGCTGCACACTGGATCCGTGCGTCCAGGTCTCCGGATTCGAGAACCCGGACTGCTCCTGGATGTGGTCGTCGCCGACGGCCTCTGCCGCGTTCAGCGCGTCCTCGATCTGCGCTTCGGTGGGCTTCATCAGGTACGGATCGCCGTCGGCATCCTTCTGCTCGGTCATGCGGCCGAGCCACGCCCCGGCGTAGCAGTCGGCCTGCAGCTCGATCCGCACCCCATTGCTTCCCGGCCCCGTGCCGTTGTTCGGGTAGGCATCCATGTCGCCCGTGATGTTCTGAATGTGGTGACCCCACTCGTGCCCCACGATGTACAGCTGCGCGAGATTGCCGGCGGACGCCCCGAACTGCTGTTGCATGAGTTGGAAGAACGTCGGGTCGACGTAGACCCCTTCCTCCGGGGGACAGTAGAACGGCCCCACGGCATTGGACGCCGTACCGCACTGTGTCGGCGTCGATCCGTCGACGACGATCATCTGCGGCTTGCGATAGCCCTCCACGTTCTCGGCCCAGAAGGCGTCCAGCGCGACCTGAGCACCCGCCATGCGGCAGTCGACGTCGGCGTTCGCCTGCGCCCCCGTATCGCAGTTCTCGATGACCGATCCGCCCGCTGGTTCGCTGCCTCCGCTCGGCGCTCCGCCACCCAGCAACCCGGTCAGGTCGATGCCGAGCAGAGGCCCGGCGATGAGCGCGATGATGCCGAGCACGCCCACGCCCGTGCCACCGGCGATCGCTGCCGTGCGCCCGCGACGACGCGTGGTGTTGCCGGAGATGTCGGCGTCGGGATTGAAGGTCATGGGACGAGGGTACTCCGAGCGGAGGCCCCTCGAACGGACGTAGGCTCGGGGCATGACGACCACGATCACCATCACCGGAGCCGGCGGACAGATCGGCTACGCACTGCTGTTCCGCATCGCGGCGGGCGACCTGCTCGGCCCGGATGAGAAGGTGCGTCTGCGGCTGCTGGAGATCCCGCAGGGGCTCGGTGCCGCGGAGGGCGCGGCCCTCGAATTGCAGGACGGCGCGTTCGGACTGCTGGAGCACGTCGAGGTGACGGATGACGCCGCAGTGGGATTCGACGGCTGCGACCTCGCCCTGCTCGTCGGTGCACGTCCACGCGGACCCGGTATGGAGCGCGGCGACCTGCTCGCGGCCAACGGCGGCATCTTCGGGCCGCAGGGTGCGGCCATCGCGGCGAACGCCGCATCCGGCGTGCGCGTCACCGTGGTCGGCAACCCCGCCAACACGAACGCGCTGATCGCCGCCGCCTCGGCAGATGGCGTGCCCGCCGAGCGTTTCACCGCCCTGACACGGCTCGACGAGAACCGCGCGCGGGCTCAGCTCGCACTGACGCTGGGGGCTCCGGTGCACACGGTTCGCCGCGTGCCCATCTGGGGCAACCACTCGGCGACCCAGTTCCCGGACATCTCGCACGCGACGGTGGGCGGCCGGCCGGTGGGAGAGGCGCTCGAACAGATCGTGGGCGACGTTCCCTCCTGGCTCGACCGGACGTTCATCCCCCGCGTGGCGAAGCGTGGGGCGGAGATCATCGAGGTACGGGGCTCCTCGTCGGTGGCATCGGCGGCGAGTGCGACCATCGATCACGTGCGCGACTGGGTGCGGGGCACCGACGACTGGACGTCGGCCGGCGTCGTCTCCCACGGCGAATACGGCGTTCCGGAGGGCCTGATCTCGTCCTTCCCGGTGCGGTCGATCGACGGTGAGTGGCACGTCGTCGAGGGACTCGAGTTGAGCGAGTGGGCACGCACCCGGATCGATGCCTCGGTGGCCGAACTGCAGCAGGAACGCGAGACGGTGCAGAGCCTCGGCCTCTTGTGAATCCGGTCACCGCGACGCACGCCGACAGGGCAGAATGGATGCCGGAGGTGCGCGATGAGCGAGACGATTGATCCCACGAAGACCACGGCATCGGTCGAAGAGGCTCTGACGAGTCCGCTGCACCTGCCGCACGATGCGGCGTCCTGCCCGAAGTGCTTCACCGAGTTGCAGCAGAACCGCAACTTCTGGACCGCCCGCCCCGACGGCTCACGCCTGGTCGGTCTCGTCGTCGCCCGCGAAGGTCTGCCGTCAGTGGTCGAGCAGCGCGAAGATCTCACCCGTTTCGGTGTGCCGATCGAAGGATTCCGTCACCCGGCGCCCGACATCCTGGAGAGCTGGAACGACCGCCTCGCGCGCCTCATCTCGACCCTGCGCATCGGCGACGTGGTGGTCGTCGTGAACATCAAGGCTCTCGGCCTCGACGCGGACGAAGGCGCCCGCACCGTGGCCGAACTGCGCAAGCACGGCATCATCGTGAAGGTGCTGAATCACGACGCGCGGCACCTGGCCGACGCCGCCGCCGTACACACCTCGGCCCGCTGAGACACCGTCCGAGAGCGCTCGTCAGCCGCCGTAGGGCGCGACCGGGAACGCGGTCGTCGTCGGCTGAGGTTCGACGGGCGAGCCGTCTTCGTTGTAGTACACCGGGCTCCCCTCTTCGGGGAAATAGAACCGCGGCTGCCAATCCGGACCCTCGAACGCCGGGAATCGCAGCGAAGCCCCGTCATAGGCGAGTTCTCCGCCGAAGACCATGTCCGAGAGCGCGGCCGCATCGCCGGGGATGCACCCGGGCGTCGCCGTCGCGGAGATCTGGTTCCGACCGGGCCGGATCGTCACGACACCGCGGCCGACGTCGCCTCCGGTGCCGACGATGTTGACTTCCTGCCGATCGCCCTCTCCGAATCGCGTCGTGCTCGCCTCCACCCCGGCATCCTCGAACGCCGCCGTCGCCGCGGCCACCACGGCCTCCACATCGATCTCCTCCGCCGGTTCGAGCACCCGCGCCCAGGAGAACGTGTACCCCGAGACGTCGCCGTCGATCCGGCAGGGAATCGGCGAGGCGCCGAATGAGCCCTGGTCCACGGCCCAGTCGCCTTCGTGGATCGCCATGATCACGGAGTGCATGACGGTGGAGTAGGCGACGTAATTCTTCTCGCCATCGCGATACAGCGCATCGCCTTCGGGCGCCGACGTGGTTCCGCAGCTCGTCATCGTCATCACCAATCCGACGGCTGCTGCCGCCATCACTCCGCGCCGCCATATCCCGCGCATTCGTCGTCCCATTCGCTCAGAAGTCGATGAGAGCGTACTCATCGCTGATCCACCAGTTGCTCGCATCCCAGAACCCCTGCGTACTGCCCTCGCCGCCGCGAACGGTACCGGGCTCCCCGGTCTGGATGATCTCCGACACGTTGTAGAAGGATTCCGAACCCGGCTCGAGGTATGCACCGGGCCCCAGAGCATCGTGTCCGGTCGCGGACGGAAGACTGTCGCCGGATGCGCTCACGCCACCGTCGCTGTCGAACACGGTAGTCCCTGACAGGCTCTCCGGGCTGACAGGATGCCCGGGAGCCGTGGCGCGACCGACGCGGGCCACGGCGTCGTCCTCGGAGATCGTCGCATAGATCTGCGGGGGCTCGCCGTTGGTCAGGTTGTCGACGACGGCCGCATCGTTCGGGAACCCGGCGGATCCGACCGCGATCAACGAGGTGACGCCGAGACCGTCGGGCTGCGATCCGATGGCGAGCGCCGCTGTCGTACTGCCGTACGAGTGTGCGATCACGTTGACGTCGGCCTCGGGCGACAGCGCGCGTACCGCGAGCAGGTAGGAGCGCAAGGACGCCGCTCCGTCCTGCGCTCGACCCATCGCGGGCTCCTCGAGGAGTTCCGGCGTGTCGTAGCCGAACCAGACGACGGTCGCGGATCCGGCACCCACGGAGGAGTTCAGCGCCTTCGCCGATTCACCCCACGATTGCAGGTCGTGCACGTTCCCCAGCATCCCGGGGACGAGAGTGTTGATCTCCGACGCCGTCGACAGGTCGCCGTAGGCGATCGCCGCGGTCACCTGCTCCGAACCGTCCGGGTCGAAGCTGATCAGATTCGGGGCCGGGATCCCACCCGCGTTCAGCGCTCGCACGATCGCTTCGAGGTCGTCACGGTGCGGACCCGCGGGTTCGGTCTGGAGCACCTCCTCCAGCCTCGCGGCGTTCACCCTCGCACGCACGTCCCAGGGGACCCCGTCGAGGTTGCCGACGATGGCGGGGTGGCTGTCGATGAGCTCCTGCTGCAGTTCGGGGTTCGCCGCCCAGAGTCGAGCGACCTCCTCCGGGCTTGAGGCCGCGAGCAGGTCGGCGAGCAGGTCGCGCGCCTGGTTCGTCAAGACGGCACCCGTGCCTGCGGCGAGTGCGGCGAGGGCCGCATCGTACGCGGCGTCCCAGTCGCCGTAGAGCCGTTCGTACTGGTTCCAGAGCTCGTCCAGCGCCTCTTTCGCGGCATCACGGTCGACGATCGCATCGTTCACGGCGTCGGTCGTCTCATCGATCTCGGACTGATCGTCACCGTAGGCGGCGGCCATGGCGGCACGACCGGCTCGATCGGCGGCGATGTCGAGCCGGGACCACTCGGCGTGCGCCGTCTCGATGTCGTCGATCAGATCGTTGGCGGGCTTGGCATACGCATCGAACGCGTCGGCATAGCTTTGCAGGACGCCGGCGAGGAGTTGTGCCTCGGCGATGTCGGCGGGGAGCAGTGCGGCGAGGTCATCGGCATCTGCGCGCACCGCTGTGACCGCACGACCGACTCCGCGCAGTACCTGCGCGGAGTTCGCGGCCGAACGCACGTCGCCGAGCCGGTCGGCCACGCGCGTGAACAGACCGCTCCAGTACCCCATGGATCCGCTGCTGCCCTCGAGGCGTTCGAGCGGATACCCCCGATTCGGCGATGTCAGGCTCATGGTCCGTCCCGCCCGGTGAGTTCGACGTCGAGGTCGGAGTACTTGCTCGCGATGGCGGAGATCGCGGCAGCGAGGTCATCCCCCGATTCGACGCGGTCGTACACCCGGTCGTGCAGAGCGGTCAGCCGCCGGTGCATCTCGAGCCGCAGAGCGGAGCGGTGCGCCGGGTTCTCGACACCGGTGTCGTCACCCTGCAGACCCGCCGCCTGCGTGAGGACCTCAGAGGTCGCGGTCGTGAGGCTCCTCGCGGCATCGTTCAGCTCCGCGTAGAAGATCTCGACGTCTGACATGGCCACCCCCCGGTTCCGCCGGATTCACCCTACCCCGGTCGCGCACGGTGAGCCGATGGGGAGAACTGCCCATCGACCGCGATCTCCGGACCCGAGGACACGAAGAAGGGGCCGACGGCGAACCGTCGACCCCTTCTCGAGACTGTGTGTCAGCTGCCGGCGAGCTGCTGGTCCAGGTCCTGGATCGCCCGCATCATGCCCAACAGCGACTCGGACATGTCGTTGATGCCGTCGACCGCGGTCTTCAGACCCGTCGTCAACTCCGTGTACCCCTCACCGAACTTCCCCGACGCATGCTGCGTCTTGAAGTCCTCACCCAGAAGAGTGTCCACCTGACCCTTCAACGTGTCCAACTGACCCTGAATGTCATCACGAGCCTGCGACAGCGACGACGCCACCTGCTCCATCTCCGCATAAGACGCACCGAAATCGGCCATCGTCCACACCTCCGCCAATCGAGAGAACCGGACCCCTCCGGCCCGAACAACACCCACCCTACGGCGCACCCACGAACACCGTCGATGGGGACAACTCCCCATCCCCGCACA
>NZ_JARD01000019.1:0-21225 GCF_000708345.1 Microbacterium sp. Cr-K32
TGCGGACAGAGATGGGAAACGAGTTCGCGAGCGTACGCACGGAGACGGGCAGCGAGTTCGCCGGCGTGCGCACGGAGATCCGGACGGTGCATGAGCGCATGGATCACCTCGATCGCGACGTGAACGCGATCTACCGTCATCTCTTCGGCATCGACCGCGGGTGACGCCGGGCACTGTCGAGATGGCGAGGGTCAGGCCGCGTATCTCCGGCACCACTCGTACATGATGACGGCCGCCGCGGCACTGGCGTTGATCGAGCGCGTCGAGCCGTACTGCGTGATCTCGATGTGGGCGGAAGCGGCGGCGAGCGCTTCGGCGGAGAGCCCCGGGCCCTCCTGGCCGAACAGCAGCACACAACGCTGCGGCAGGTCGGCCTTGTCGACGGGCACTGCGCCGTCGACGTTGTCGACCGCGATGATCGGAACCCCTTCGGCCGCGGCCCATGCGGCGAACGTGTCGACGTCTTCGTGATGCACGACGTGCTGGTAGCGGTCGGTGACCATCGCCCCGCGCTTGTTCCAGCGGCGGCGGCCGATGATGTGCACGGTGTCGGCGAGGAACGCGTTGGCGCTGCGCACGATCGACCCGATGTTCATGTCGTGCTGCCAGTTCTCGATCGCGACGTGGAACGGGTGTCGCTGGGTGTCGAGGTCGGCGACGATCGCGTCCATGCGCCAGTAGCGGTAGCGGTCGATCACGTTGCGGGTGTCGCCGGTGGCCAACAGCTCCCGGTCGTACTCCGCACCTTCGGGCCAGGCCTCCTCGCCGCCGGGCCAGGGCCCGACGCCGTAGCCGGGTTGAGCGATCGACCCGGTCCTCACCGCGTCGGCGGGGGCATCGGGGAGCGTGCTGTCCGGCCCGGCGTCTTCCATCCCGCCAGGCTATCGCCCTCGTATCCCCGTTCGAATCGCGCAACAGGCTCCCTCCGGGCGCGTATGCAGCGATTCACGCGATTCGAAGAATATTTAGGTACACCGAAAAATACGCTACGGTTTCGGTGTGCCTAAAAATTCCCCTGTCCCGATGACGACTGCTGCCACTCCCCCTGCCCGCGCCCCTCGCAGCCTGTGGTTGCTGGGCCCCGCCCTCGTGGCGGGCGTCGCCTATCTCGACCCCGGCAACGTCGCCAGCAACATGACCGCAGGAGCCCAGTACGGATACCTGCTGGTGTGGGTCGTGCTCGCTGGCAACGTGATGGCGTGGCTGATCCAGTACCTCTCAGCGAAGCTGGGCGTCGTCACCGGGCAGAGCCTTCCCGAGGTGCTGGGGGCGCGGCTGAAGCGTCCATGGGCACGCCGCGCATACTGGCTGCAGGCCGAGCTCGTCGCGATGGCCACCGACCTGGCCGAGGTCATCGGCGGCGCGGTCGCCCTGAACCTCCTGTTCGACGTGCCGCTGCTGCTCGGCGGCCTGATCACGGGTGCCGTCTCGATGATCCTGCTCACGGTGCAGAGCCGGCGCGGTGCCCGTCCGTTCGAGTTCGTGATCATCGGCCTCATGGCGATCATCACGATCGGATTCGTCGCGGGAGTGTTCGTCGCCCCGCCGGACCCGGCGGGGGTCATCGGCGGGATGGTCCCCCGTTTCGAGGACACGGGCTCGGTCCTGCTGGCCGCGTCGATCCTCGGCGCGACGATCATGCCGCATGCGATCTACGCGCACTCCTCACTCGCCCGCGATCGCTTCGGCGCCTCGACCTCTCACGCCGGCGACGAGGCGGTGCGCACCGAGACCTCGCGCATCCGCCGACTGCTCACCGCCACCCGATGGGATGTCTCCATCGCCATGGTGATCGCGGGATCCGTCAACCTCTGCATCCTGCTGCTCGCCGCCGCGAACCTCGCCGGCGTCGAGGGCACCGACTCGCTGGAGGGCGCACATGCCGCTCTCGCCGCCGGACTCGGACCGGTGGTGGCGACGTTCTTCGCCGTGGGACTGCTCGCCTCGGGACTGGCATCGACCTCGGTGGGCGCTTACGCGGGGGCGGAGATCATGCACGGACTGCTGCATGTGCGCATCCCGCTGCTCGCCCGGCGCCTCGTGACGCTGATCCCCGCGCTCGTGATCCTCGGCATCGGCTTCGACCCCACCCTCGCGCTGGTCCTCAGCCAGGTGGTGCTCTCCTTCGGCATCCCGTTCGCGCTGATCCCCCTGGTCGTGCTCACCGCGCAACGACGCACCCTGGGGGCCTGGGTCAACCGGCGATGGACGACGGCTGCGGGGGTCATCGCCTCCGTGTTGCTGATCGCGCTCAACGGCGCCCTGCTCTGGCTGGTGCTGACGGGAGCGTGAGCCCGGATAGGCTCGAAGCATGTCTGCCGAGAACGCCCGTCGCAACGTCCGCATCCTCACCTGGATCGGCTTCGCGACCGGCGTCATCGGCGGCCTGCTGATCGCGTTCCCGACGGTCATCGGGTTCGGCAGTCCGTGGGTGCAGCTCGCCTTGGGAGTCGCCACGCTCGTACTGGCCTTCCGGGCCCGCAAGATCGGCATGGCCGAGGTCGAGGGGTTCGACGGCCGACTCTCGCTGGCCGCCGCCCTCCTCGGATTCCTCGTGCTGTTCTTCGCCGGCCAGGCCGCGTTCGGCATCCTCGTCGCCGTCGCGAACTGACTCGTCACCATCGCGAACCGATTCGCCCCGTCTACGTCGTGACGAAACCCGTCACGAGGTAGAGCACGAACGACAACCCCGCGGCGATGCCCGCGTAGGGCAGGATCGCGAGCATGAGGTTGATCGGCTTGATGCCGATCGATCTCGACGCGAGGATGATGCCGTCGCCGTAGAGGCAGGTGGTGCTGCCCAACGCCGCCCCGGAGAACACCGCGGCGCCCGCGAGGATCGGATCGGCACCGAGCGCGAGCGCCAGCGGGAGCACGACCGGGGTGATCACCGCGGCGAGATCCCAGAACGACCCGGTCGCGTACGCATAGATGCCGCACACCGCGAACACGATCGCCGGCAGCAGCGCCGGGGTGAGCACGGGCTCGGTGACCTGGATCACGAACTCGGCCAGCTGCAGGGTGATGTTCATCTCCTGCACCATGAACGCGAGGACCGTCAGGATCATCACGAACAGCATGCTCTCGATGCCCTCGAGCGCGGCATCCAGCACCCCACGGATGCGAAGTCGGCGCTGCACGAGCACGATCACGATCGTCACGGCGAGAGACGCGGCGGTGCCGGCGACGACGTTGGCGTTCGTCGCGATCGTCACTCCGACGAGCACGGCCATGGCGATCAGGAAGCCCCACGGCTGCGGCTTGCGGTCGGTCTCGGTCGAGGTCGCGAGCGCCGTCGCGACACGCTGCGCGGTCGAGCCGTCGGGGTCGTCGGCCTTCAGCTCGGCCAGGAGCGCCGCGCCTTCGGCCCGTCGCTCGTCGTCGGTGGTGCCGACGGGGAAGACGTCGCCGTCCCGCTCCGCCCGGATCGCGTCACGCTTGATCGCGCCGAGCTTCGGAAGCCAGCCGATGCTCATGAGAAGCGCGACGGCGAGAGCCGCCCAGCCGAAGAAGATGAAGGGGATCGCCTGCAGGTAGGCACCGAACCCGGTGCCTCCGACCGTGACCCCCTGCGCCTCGAACAGTCCGGAGAAGAACAGCGCCCACGTCGAGACCGGGATCAGGACGGCGATCGGCGCGGCCGTCATCTTCATGATCGCGCCGAGCTGCGTGCGCGGCACCCGGTAGCGGTCGGTGACCTGCTTCATCGACGTGCCCGTGGTGAGCACGTTCAGGTAGTCGTCGACGAACAACACGACCGACAACAGGAACGTCAGCACCATCGACTTGCGGCGGGAGGTGACGAACCGCTCGGCCCAGTTCGCGAAGTCGGTCACGATGCCGGACTTCTCGAACAGCATCATCAGGATGCCGAACAGCGCGACGATCAGCAGCAGCCACTGCGCCGTCTCGTTGGAGAGGGCTTTTCCGGTGTATTCGACCCAGACGTCGAAGCCGCCCCAGCCGCCGAGGATCAGTGCCCCGGCGACGGTGCCGCAGAACAGGGCGAAGAGGGTGCGTCTGGTGGCGACCGCGACGATCAGGATCACCACGATCGGGAGGAGCGCGAGAGCGCCGAATTCAGGCATGGGAGTCACCTCAGTGTGAAGGGGGGTACGAATCCGAAGGGAGAGCGCGGGAAGGTGCGGGAGGGCGCGGTCGAGCCCGGGGTCAGGGCTCGGTGCCACCGACGACGGTCCCCTGCACGGGGAGTTCGGGGAGGTCGTCCGGGGAGACGTGCAGCGGGTTCTCCGCCCACACGGCGTAGTCGGCCCGGAACCCGGGGGCGATGCAGCCGAGGTCGGCATCTCCCTGGGCCCGGGCGGCGCCGACGGTGTATCCGTGCAGCGCCTGGTACGGGGTGAGCACCTGGTCGGGCTCGAAGACCGGGGCGTCGGGGTCGCCCGGGCGACGGCGCAGCATCGACCACGCGAGGCCGATGCGGGCATCGTTCTGCGCGATGGGCCAGTCCGACCCGAGGGCGAGGGGCGCCCCGGCCTCCCAGTAGTCGCGCACACGCCAGGCGCGAGCCGCACGCACGGGCCCGAGCCTGCTCGACCAGTCATCCGAGCCGTCGGCCTTGCGCCACTGCATGTGCAGGGGCTGCATCGAGGCGGTGATCCCGGCTGCGGCGATACGGGCCACGTCGCGGTCGGTCGTGGTCTCGAGGTGCTCGATGCGGTGCGGAGCTCCTGCGGCGCTGCGCACCCCGGCCGCGAGATAGGCGTCGACGACTTCCCCGACGGCCCGGTCGCCGATCGCGTGCGTCGCCACCTGGAATCCGGCCTCGGCGTATCTGCGCACGGTGCGGGCATAGGCGGCCGCGTCCTTCCAGAACGGCTCCAGGCCCGCGCCCGCGCTGTCGGGTTCGTGCAGCCAGGCGGTGCCGGTCTCGACCACGCCGTCGGCGTACAGCTTGACCACGCCCCCGCGCCACCGGTCACCACGGCGGTCGCGCATCGCGAGGTTCGCGGCGGTCCGATCCTCGTCGAAGCCGGGCTCGTGGTCGATGGCCGAGACGATGCGGATCGGCAGCCCCGGCCCCTGCTCCAGGGCGTCGAGCAGTGCGAGCGTGGCGAAGCCGCCATCCATGATCGTGCCGCCGGTGAGGCCGGAGTCGCGCAGGCCGCGCAGCAGATCATGGCCGACCGCGAGGGTCTGATCGCGGGTCAGTGCCGGGGCGCTCAGTCGCACGGGCTCATAGGCGCCGAGCTCGCGCAGTTCCCCGGTCGGGCGGCCGTCGGCATCGACGACGACGCAGGACGAGTCCTCGAACTCGCGTGCGCGGGTGATGCCCGCACGCTCGAGTCCGGCACGACTGGCGAGGGCGGTGTGGCCGTCGAACACGATCAACAGCGCGGGGAGTCCGCGCACCGCATCCTGGATCGCCTCCGCCGTCATGGGCAGCTCGTGGAACACGTCGTAGTCGAGGTTCCAGCCGCGCACCCACGGGTCGGCATCTTCGGCGAGCGCACGATCGGCCTCGGCGCGCAGCGCGGTCAGCAGCGCCGCGCCGGTGGTGAGACCGCCCAGGTCGATCCCGGCCGTCAGCTCGATCCCCTGGATCGGATGCAGGTGCGCGTCGATGAGGCCGGGGGTCACGGTCGCGCCGCCGAGGTCGCGCACGACGGTGCGGGGCCCGCGCAGCTCGCGGACCAGGGCGTCGTCACCCACGGCGAGGAAGCGACCGTCACGCACCGCGAAGGCGGTGGCATGCGGGCGGCGCGGGTCCATCGTCACCACGTGCGCGCCGGTGACAATGGTGTCGGCGTCGAAACCGGTCATGGCTGTACCTTCGTCGGTATTGGATCCTTCGGTATTGAAAGAGTTTCAATAAAATACCAGACGCCCGAGCAGAATCGAGCACGATGACGAAATCTCCGCGCAGCGTCGGCCGACCGTCGACCCGGGTGCTCACCGAGGAGCGCATCCTGAAGGCCGCGTTCGCCCTCAGCGCGCAGCGCACACCGCGCCAGTTCACGATGACCGCGCTCGCGGAATCCCTGGGCGTGCGCACCTCGGCGCTCTACCACCACTTCGCGAACCGCGACGCCGTGATCCGGGCCATGCGCGGGCAGGTCAGCCGCGCGCTCATCTCCCCCGTGCGGCACGAGATGTCCGTCGAGGAGGCACTGCTCACCTGGGCCCACAGCTACCGCGACGCCGCGATCGCCGCCCCCGAGGCCATGGTGATGCTGGCGACCTCACCGATCGATGCCGACGAGGGCTCGTTCGCCGACTACGAGCAGATCGCACGCCTGCTCGCGGACGACGGCTGGCCGACCGTCACCATCGTGGACGCCATCGTGGCGCTGGAGTCGTTCATCATCGGCTCCGCCCTGGATGCCCTCGCGCCCGCAGACAACATGGCCCCGGGTGCACTCGCGCCGGATTTCCCGACGTTCGCCGAGGCCGAGGCCGCCAGGGCGCAGCTCAGCACGGACCCCGCCCGCCGCACGTTCGAGATCGGGGTGCGGGCACTCATCCACGGACTCACCGCGTGGGCGCGCGACAGCACCACGTAGGCTGGACCGGTGGCATCCCCGGCAGCTGACGATTATCTGAAGACCGTCTACGCGCACACCGAGTGGCAGGACGCACCGATCACTCCCTCGGTGCTCGCCGCGAAGCTCGGCATCGCGCCGTCGTCCGTCACCGAGATGGTGAAGAAGCTCGCCGCCGCCGGCCTCGTCTCGCACGTACCCTACGGCGCGGTGCGGCTGACGGACACGGGCACGGCGCGCGCCCTCGCGATGGTGCGCCGACACCGCCTGATCGAGACCTGGCTGGTGCAGGAGTTCGACTACGGCTGGGACGAGGTGCACGACGAGGCCGAGGTGCTCGAGCACACCATCAGCGACCGACTGCTCGAAGGCATCGACGCGCGCCTGGGACGCCCCCGCTTCGATCCGCACGGCGACGCGATCCCCGACGCCGACGGTCGCATCGAGCGCGTACCGTTCGTGCTGCTCGCCGACGCGCCGGTCGGGCACACGGGACAGGTGCTGCGGGTCGACGACCGCGACCCCGAGCTGCTCCGAGCCCTCGAAGCACTCGGACTGGCGGTCGCGTCGACCGTGACGGTCACGGCATCCGGGGCCGAGATCGACGGCACGGAAGCGGCGTTGCCCGATGGCGCGGCCCAGGTGGTCTGGCTGAGCGCCTAGCCACCGCCGCAACACGGTCAGGTGCGCGTCGCCTGCGGCCTCTAGGCTGTGCACATGGCACAACGTGACGACATCGAATGCTGGCTGACCGACATGGACGGCGTGCTCGTCCATGAGAACGACGCCATCCCCGGAGCCTCCGAACTGCTCGCCGGCTGGGAGAGCGCAGGCATCCCGTACCTGGTGCTCACCAACAACTCGATCTTCACCGCGCGCGACCTGTCGGCACGCCTGCGCATCAGCGGGCTGCACGTGCCGGAGGAGCGCATCTGGACCTCGGCGCTCGCGACCGCCGACTTCCTGAAGCAGCAGCTCCCCGGCGGCTCGGCGTTCGTGATCGGCGAGGCGGGCATCCTCACCGCCCTGCACGATGCCGGCTTCATCATGACCGAGACGAACCCCGATTTCGTGGTCGTCGGCGAGACGCGCAACTACTCGTTCGAGGCGATCACCAAGGCCATCCGCCTCATCATCGGCGGCGCGCGCTTCATCGTCACGAACCCCGATGCCACGGGCCCGAGCACCGACGGACCGCTCCCCGCCACCGGAGCGATCGCCGCCCTCATCACCAAGGCCACCGGTAAGGAGCCGTACGTCGTCGGCAAGCCGAACCCGATGATGTTCCGTTCGGCGTTGAACAAGATCGGCGCGCACTCGAAGCGCACCGGCATGATCGGCGACCGCATGGACACCGACGTGGTCGCCGGCATCGAGGCGGGCCTGCACACGGTGCTGGTACTCACCGGCATCAGCGATCAGGCCGAGATCGAGAAGTACCCGTTCCGCCCCGACGAGATCGTGCAGTCGGTGGCCGACCTGCTGCCGCGGATCACCGAGACGATCACGACGGTGAAGACCAAGAAGTAGCCATGGGCGCGCTCGACGACGGCGAACGGCTCAGAGCGGCGGATGCCGCGGCCTGGCGTGCCTGGCTCGCGGAGAACCATGAGCGCACGGCGGGCGTCTGGCTGCTCAGCGTGCGCGGATCGTCCGACGGCGTCGGCTACGAGGACGCCGTGCGGCAGGCACTCTGCTTCGGATGGATCGACGGCCCGGTGCGCGTGTTCGACGACGGCACGGGCGACCGCGCCAACGGTCAGTGGTTCTCTCCTCGTCGTCCCGGCAGCGGCTGGGCAGCCACGAACAAGGCGCGCATCGCGGAGCTCGAGGCCGAGGGGCTGCTGGCTCCCGCCGGTATCCGTGTGCTCGAGGTGGCGAAGGCGAACGGCTCCTGGACGGTTCTCGACGGACCGGAGGCCGGGATCGAACCCGAGGAGCTCTCCGCCGCGCTCGATGCCGTCCCCGCCGCACGCGAGAACTGGGACGCGTTCCCGAAGTCGGTCAAGAAGTTCGGCCTCACGCACATCGCGATGGCCAAGCGCCCGGAGACCCGGTCCGCCCGCATCGCGAAGATCGTGGCGGATGCCGCGGAGGGGAAACGCCCATGAATCAGAACGACCTGCTGTTCCTCGTCGTCTTCCTCATCCTGCTCAGCTCGCTGACGGTGTTCATCGTGCAGTTCGTGCGCTCGCGCCGAGGACGCGGCGGCTCGGACGACGGGCGCGCCGGCTGGTGGGAAGGCCCCTGGGACGACGACGACCGCAGACGCTGAGCCCGCGGCCGCCGGAGAACCTCGCGGGATCGGAACTCTGTCAGGACGCCAGCGAAGCCCCGGGGATCGCGGCCAGCAGCTCGCGCGTGTACGGGTGCTGCGGAGCGTCGAAGATGCGCTCGGGCGTGCCGCTCTCGACCACGACACCGCGCTGCATGACGTGCACGTCGTCGGAGATCATCCGCACCACAGCGAGGTCATGGCTGATGAAGAGGTAGCTCAGGCCCAGGCGCTTCTGCAGGTCGGCGAGCAGGTCGAGGATCTGCGCCTGCACCAGCACGTCGAGCGCCGACACCGCCTCGTCGAGCACCACGAGCTCGGGTTCGAGCGCCAGGGCCCGGGCGATCGCCACACGCTGACGCTGTCCGCCCGAGAGCTCGTGCGGCAGGCGCTCGGCCATGGCGGCCGGCAGCGCGACCTGCTCCAACAGCTCGAGCACGCGCGCGTGACGCGAGGCCGTGGTGCCGATGCGGTGCACGCGCAGCGGCTCGGCGATCGACTGCTCGATCGTGTAGCGCGGGTCGAGCGAGGCATAGGGATTCTGGAACACCGGTTGCACACGACGACGCAGGGCGAACAGCTCCTTGCGGCGGAGCGTGGTGAGGTCGAGCCCGTCGAACAGGATCGAGCCGGACGTGGCGTCTTCGAGCCCGAGCACCATGTTCGCGGTGGTGGACTTGCCGGAGCCCGACTCTCCCACGATCGACACCGTGGTGCCGCGGCGGATCTCGAAGCTGACGCCGTCGACGGCCGTGAAGGTCTGCGGCTCCCCGGCCTTGGGCGCGCGGAGGGCGAACTCCTTGCGGAGGTTCCGGATCTCGACGAAGGGCGTGCCCGTGGCGGCCTCGCGCTGCGGCAGCGCATCCCGGCGCGAGGCGAGGCTCGGGGCCGCGGCGAGCAGCTGCCGGGTGTACTCGTGCTGCGGGGCGCCGAGCACCTGCGCCGAGGTGCCCTCCTCGACGACGCGGCCGCGGAACATCACGACGATGCGGTCGGCGCGCTCGGCGGCGAGGGCCAGGTCGTGCGTGATCAGGAACACCGCGGTGCCGAGCTCGTCGGTGAGCGTGTCGAGCTGGTCCAGGATGCGTCGCTGCACGGTCACATCGAGGGCGGAGGTGGGCTCGTCCGCGATCAGCAGGCGAGGCTTGCAGGCCAGACCCATCGCGATCAGCACGCGCTGGCGCATGCCGCCGGAGAACTCGTGCGGGTACTGGTGGGCGCGCTGCGCGGCATCCGCGATCCCCACCATCTCGAGCAGCTCGACGACCCGCGCCTTCGTGGCATCGCCGTGGGTGTGGCCGTGCACCTCGAGCGCCTCGCCGATCTGCTCGCCCACGCGCATGAGCGGATTGAGGTTCGACATCGGGTCCTGCGGCACGAGGCCGATCCCGGCGCCGCGCAGGGAGATCATCGCGTTCTCGGGCAGGTCGGTCAGCTCGCGCCCGTCGAAGCGGATGCTGCCGGCCGTGATCACCCCGTTCTCGGGGAGCAGACGGTTGACCGCAGCCGCGGTGGTCGACTTGCCCGACCCCGACTCGCCCACGATCGCGACCGTCTCACCGGCGGCGATGTCGATGTTCACGTCGCTGATCGCGGTGACCAGCTCGGAACCGGTCCGGAAGGCGACGGCGAGGCCGCTGATGCTCAGCACGGGCTCGGTGGTGCTCATGGTGTTCTCGTTCCTTCGTTTTCGCGGAGAGGTTCGTGGTCGTCGAGGAGTGCGGGAAGCGCGGCGCGCCACAGCAGATCGGTCGGTGCGGGTGTGACCGCGAACAGGCGGTTGGTCAGCAGCACGGCGGCTGCTCCCGTTCCCGGAACGAGCCCGAGGGCGCAGCCTGTGAATCCCGGGTGCCAGACCATGCGGGTCGGCCGCCCGGAGACGGCGATCGTCTCGCTGCGCCAGCCCAGCGCCTGCCCGGCATCCGGTCCGTCCCGGAACAGTTCGGCGACCGCATCCGGCCCCCACAGCTCCGGATGCCGCTCCGGAGCGGCGAGCGCCGCCCCCAGGGTCAGCAGGTCATCGACGGTGCTGAACAGCCCGGCGTGACCGGAGACGCCCCCGAACGCATGGAAGCAGTTGCCGTCGTTCGCGACGCCGGCGATCTCGCCTTCACGCCAGGCGAAGTCCTTATCGGCGGTGAGGATCGGATACGGCTCTCCGGTCGCGACCATGCGACGCTCGGCGGCGTCGCCCACGGCGGACGAGGCGACGGGGCGGTCGACGGGTCCGTACCCGGTGTGATCGAGGCCGAGGGGCGCGGTCACCAGTTCGCGCACCGCGGCATCCAGGGGCAGTCCGGTGACCGCCGCGACGATGCGGCCGAGGAGCATGAACCCGAGGTCGGAGTAATGACGACCTTCGTCGAGGCCGTAGCGCAGCGGGAGGGCGTCGGCGGCCGCAGCGGCATCACCGGCGTGCTCGCGGTCGAGGTAGAGCGGCTGCCACTCCCAGAGTCCTGCACGGTGCTGGAGCAGATGGCGCACGGTCGCGCCCGGGGCGCAGGCGGTGCCGGGCACGAAACGGTCGACCGGGTCGTCGAAGCCGAGGTCACCGCGGCTGACCAGTCGCAGGATCGCGGTCGTCGTCGCGGCGACCTTCGATACCGAGGCGATGTCGAAGGAAGTCGCGGTGGTCATCGGGGTTCCGGCCAGGTCAGCCAGACCACCCGCGGCGACGTCACGGCCGGCATCGGTCACGACACCGGCGACGGCGCCCCGCGGCGCGGCATCCGTCGCCAGAACAGCGGTGACGGCAACGGCGGCGGTCATGCGCGCACCTCCGAGCGGTCGACGAGGTCGACGAGGGTGTCGGGCCGGGTATCGGATGCGAGGGCGGTGATGCCCAGTCCGGTGCCCGATCCGGGTTCCAGCATGTCTCCGGACAGCGCCACGCCACCCACCACGGGCGAGCTCCGCAGCCAGAACGCGGCATCCAAGTCGTGCACGACACCGGGGGCGACGGCGGCGGCCAGGTGGGCGGCGGCCGTCACGCCGACGTGCGATTCCATCATGCAGCCGATCACCACGCCCAGACCCGCTGTGCGAGCGACCTCGGCCGCAGCGAAGGCCTCGGCCAGGCCGCCGGTCTTGGCGAGCTTGATGTTCACGAGGTCTGCGGCACCACGGTCGGCGACGACCCGGACATCCCGCGCCGTGCGCACCGACTCGTCGGCCATGATCGGCGTGCCGACGGCGGCCGTGACCGCGGCGAGCGCGTCGAGGTCGTGCGCCGCGACCGGCTGCTCGACGAGTTCGAGCCCGAGCCCCTCGTCTTCGGCGGCCCGGATCACCCGGATCGCGGTCTCGACATCCCAGGCCTGGTTGGCGTCGACGCGCAGCGTGATGCCAGGCCCGACCGCGGCACGCACGGCCCGGAGCCCGGCGATCGTGTCGTGCGCAGCGGACGCCTTGATCTTGAGGCATCCGAAGCCCGCGGCGACATGCTCCTCGGAAACGGCTGCCAGCGCGGACGGCTCGCCCGCGGACAGGGTCATGTCGGTGCGGATGCGCGCGGGCGCCGGTGCGCTCGTGAGGCTCTGCGCAAGCGGGAGTCCGCGCTGCTGGGCGGCGAGGTCGGCGACGGCGCACTCGACCGCGCTGCGGGCCGCGGCATTGCCCCACACTGCACGGGCGATGTCGGCGGCGATCCCGGGATCACCGACGTTCCGTCCGAGCACGACCTCGGCGAGGGGTCCTGCCACCACGGCGGCGACGCTCTGCGGACTCTCCCCCGTCACGCGCCAGCTCACGGCGGCTTCGCCGTATCCTCGACGACCGTCGACGTCGCTCACCTCGACGAGCACGACGTCGAGGTGCTCCGTCTGCCGCACCGCCGTGACGAACGGACGCACCAGGGGCGACGGGACGCGGAGCACGCGGATGCCCTTCACGGCGCTCATCTCAGGACTCCGCTCATCTCAGGACTCCACTCATGCCCACTCCTTGCGCATGCGCTGTTCGGGCTCACCGAACTCCGGCTGCGTGCGGGTGGCGCCGTCGGGGTGCCAGCCCTTCGCCTCGTAGAAGCCGATCGACGGCGCGTTCGCCGCGAACACCCACAGCGTTGCGGCCTCGGCGCCGGCGTCCCGCAGGTCTGCGGTCGCCTGCGCCAGCAGCGCACCGCCGATCCCACCGCCATGGGCGCGTGGCGAGACGTACAGGGAGTGCACGGCCCCGTCGATCCGCCCGTCGTCGGCAGTGGTCGCGGCGTACCGGGTGATCCCGACGATCCCGCCGTCGCGCACGGCCACGAGCACGACGCCGACCGGTTCGGCGAGCACCCGGCGCCACAGGGCCTCGGCACGCTCATCCGTCATCGCGTCGATCCCCGCGTGGGGGAGAACACCCCGGTAGCTCTCCCGCCAGCACGCGAGGAACACCTCGAGCACCCCGGACAGGTCGTCCGGGGTGGCGGGGCGCACCTGGAGGCTCACGATGCCGCGGCCTCCGTGAGCACGAGGGAGTCGATGGAGGCGACGGGTTCGGGCATCTGCAGCGGTCCGACACCGGGCGTGATGGTGCCGAGGATGCGCGGCTCGCGCGCTCCGGTGCCGCCGGGGACGATCGCGGGGACGCCGTGCATCGTGGACCAGCCGATGAGAGCGAGGAGGATCGCCTCCTTGCTGTCGGCCGCGGCGCCCAGCTCGTCGGCCAGCACGACCTCGGTGTCCGGCAGCGCGGCGCGTAGTCCGTCGAGGATCAGCGGGTTGCGGCATCCGCCGCCCGACACGGCGAGGAACCCGATGCCGGCGGCCTCCACGTCGCGCGCGACCGTGCGGACCGTGAGCTCGGTCAGGGTGCGCACCACATCGGCGACCGGGATCTCCCGGTTCTGCGCGGCGAGGTGCTCGTGCACGTAGCCGAGGTGGAAGTGCTCCTTGCCCGTGCTCTTGGGCGGGGTGAGAGCGTAGTACGGGTCGTCGAGCAGAGCAGCCAGCAGCGCCTCGTCGACCTGACCGGTGCGGGCGATCGCGGCGTCATCGTCGTAGCCGAGCGGGTTGAGGTCGTGCTCGACGATGACCGCGTCGACCAGTGCGTTCGCGGGGCCGATGTCGTACGCGACCAGGCCGTCCTGCCGCACCACGGTCATGTTCGAGATGCCGCCCAGGTTGAGGGCTGCAGAGACCCCGGCGCGCGAACGCAGCAGCAGCTCGTCGAGGAACGACACCAGCGGGGCACCGTGGCCGCCGACCGTGATGTCGCGGATGCGGATGTCGGAGACCACGGGGGCGCCGACCTTCTCGGCGATCCAGGCCGGCTGCCCGATCTGCAGGGTGCCCAGCGCGTGCGCGCCGTCGACCCAGTGGTAGACGGTCTGCCCGTGCGAGCACACGGCATCGACACCGCCGACCTCTGCCGCGATGTCGGCCGCGACCGCGGCGAACGCCTGCCCGATGAGGGTGTCGAGCTCCGCCACCTCGGCGAGCGTGGTCTGCGCCGGTGGCAGCGCAGCGATCAGGCGCGCCCGCAGCTCGGGGGCGTAGGGCACGCTCGTCGCCGCCAGCACCGTGCCGTGCAGATCCACGCCGTGGGCGGTGAAGCCGCCACTGGTCGTGAAGTCGACGACGGCGGCATCGATCCCGTCGTGCGAGGTGCCGGAGATCAGTCCGAGGACGCGCATCAGTTCTCCTCCAGTGCGGTACGCAGCCGACCGTCGGCCGCGTCCAGTCGTGCGGTGGCCGCGGCGAGGTCCTCGCCGCGGCGGATCATGATCGACGCGAGCTTCACGTCGTATGAGGTCGCCTCCAGTGCCGCCTTCGCCGCGCCCCGATCGACATCCGCGATGGTCTGCACCATTCGGATCGCCCGCTCGCGGAGCTTGTGGTTGGTGGCCTTCACGTCCACCATCAGGTTGCCGTAGGCCTTGCCGTTCCGCACCATCGAGATGGTCGAGAACATGTTGAGCACGAGCTTCTGGGCCGTACCCGACTTGAGCCGCGTGGAGCCGGAGAGCACCTCGGGGCCGACCTCGACCTCGATCCCGTGCTCCGCCGCCGCGCTCAGGGCGGTCCCGACGTTGCAGGAGAGACCGATGCTGAGGGCACCGCGTTCGCGCGCCCGACGGACGGCGGCGATCACGTAGGGCGTGCGTCCGCTCGAGGCGATCCCGATCACGGTGTCGAGCGGACCGATGCCCGCGGCATCGATGGCCGCTGCGCCCGCTTCCGCGTCGTCCTCTGCTCCCTCGACGGGGTTCACGATCGCGCCCGGCCCTCCGGCCATGATCGCGAACACCAGCTCGGGCGGAGTGCTGAAGGTGGGCGGGCACTCCGAGGCGTCGAGCACGCCGATGCGGCCGGGGGTGCCCGCGCCGACGTAGACCAGGCGTCCGCCCTGCGCCATGCGATCGGCCGTCGCCTCGATCGCGGGCACGATCTGCGGGAGGGCGCGCTGCACCGCGGCGGGCACCGTGGCATCCGCCTCGTTCATGGTCTGCGCGAGTTCGGCGACGCTCATGAGGTCGAGCTCCGCATAGCGGGGATCGCTGGCCTCCGTGGCCAGTCCGCCGAGATCCTCCATGGTCATCGCTTTCCTCTGTTCCGGGGATCGAGGCTGTCGCGCAGCCCGTCGCCGAGCAGGTTCAGTCCGACGACGAGCAGCACCACGATCACGCCGGGCGCGATCATGGTCCACGGGGCGATCGTGACGAGCGTGCGCGCCTCGAAGATCATCGAGCCGAGCGAGGGTGCGGGCGGCGGCGTGCCGAGTCCGAGGAAGCTCAGCGAGGCCTCGGTGAGCACAGCCCACGAGAGCGAGAGCGTGACCTGCACGATGATGATCGACGTGATGTTCGGCAGCACGTGGCGGAACATGGTCGCCATGCGGCTCTGGCCGGTGCTCTTGGCGGCCTTGACGTACTCGACCTCGCGCAGCGACAGCACGGGCCCGCGGGTGACGCGGATGAAGATCGGCACGTAGACGATCGCGATGGCCACGGCGATGGTGAACCAGTTGCGCTCGAACACCGAAGCCAGCGAGAGCGCGAGCAGCAGCGGTGGGAAGGCGAACAGCACGTTCGTGACCGCGGTGATCGCCCCGTCGGAGAAGCCGCGGTAGAACCCGGCGATGAGTCCGCAGACGGTGCCGACCACGGTCGCAAAGGCCACGGCGACGACCGAGATCAACGCCGAGTTGGCGACGCCGGCGGCGACGCGGGAGAACACGTCGCGCCCGAACTGATCGGTGCCGAACCAGTGCACGGCCGACGGCGGCTGCAGGCGGGACGGCGGGTCCTGCGCGAGCGGGTCGAAGGGCAGCAGGCCGAACGCCGAGACGAGGCTGAGCGCGGCGAGCAGGACCACGATGATGAGGCCGGTGAGTCCGCTGCGGCTGCGCAGCAGGAGACGCACGCGCTCCATGGTGCGCCCGCCGCCGGGGGCGAGGGCCGGGGTCTGAGAGATGTCGGTCATGCGGCACGCACCCGAGGATCGATGACCCGGTACAGCAGGTCGGTGAGCAGGTTGACGATGACGAAGGCGAGCGCGATCACGAGCACGGTGCTCTGCACGAGCGCGTACTCCTTCTGCTGGATGCCGAGCAGCACCTGGCGTCCGATGCCGGGGAGCGAGAAGATCTGCTCGACCACGACGGCACCGCCGAGGAGGTAGCCGAACTGCAGGCCGGTCATCGTGACGATGGGCACGAGAGCGTTGCCGAGCACGTGGCGCACCTGCAGGCGACGCGGAGGGACGCCCTTCGCCCTGGCGGTGCGGATGAAGTCGTTGGAGCGGATCTCGAGCACGGCCGTGCGGGTGGTGCGCATGATCGGTGCGGCGATGCCGAAGCCGAGCACGATCGAGGGCAGCAGCATCTGCTGGAGATTCAGCAGCGGATCCTCGAACAGCGTGGCGTAGGCCTGGCCGTTCGGGTTGAAGCCGAACGACGAGGCGAGGATCGCCAGGAGTGCCGTGCCGAGCAGGAACGCGGGGATGGAGAGACCGGCGAGGCCGACGACCTGTCCGACGCCGTCGCGGAACGAGTCGGGCTTCGAGGCGGAGAGCATGCCGAGCGGGATGCCGATGGCCAGCGCGATCACGATCGAGAAGATCGCCAGCTCGAACGTCACGGGGAGGGCGGCGGCGGTGAGGTCGAGGACGCTCGTCTGCGCCCGGGACGAGAAGCCGAGGTTGCCGGTGAAGATGTTGCCCAGCCACGAGAAGAACTGCACGACGAGCGGCTGGTCGAGGCCGTAGTAGGACTCGAGGGCGGCGCGCTGCGAGGGCGTGAGAGCGGCCGCCTCGGTGCCGAGGCCGGAGCTGATCTGGTCGCCGGGGATGGCGCGCAGCATCAGGAAGACGAAGATGGCGACGCCGAGGAGCGTGCCGAGGGCTGCGAGGATGCGTCGCAGCACGCTGTTGCGGAGGAGCTGTCTGAACATGCGCGTGTGTGGGTGCCTGTCGTCGGGGAGGGAGGGGGCGCGGGGTGGCCGCGCCCCCTCGATCCGCTACTTGATGGAGGTGGTCCGCAGGTACTGCAGCGAGCCGTTCACCATCGGGACGAAGCCGTCGACGGTCGACGCGGTCGCCGTGTAGGTGTAGCTCGTGAACAGCCAGATCCACGCGGCGTTGTCCTCGAGGTTCTCCGAGACCTGCGCGTAGATGTCCTTCCGCTTGTCCGGGTCGGCCGTCTGGCGGCCCTCGGCGAACAGTGCGTCGAGCTCGGGCGAGGAGTAGCCGGCGACCTTGTTCAGGTTTCCGGTGCTCGTGAAGTACCGGCCGTACATGCCGTCGGGGTCGGGGCGACCGCCGTTGAGCGCGACCGCCGCGTCGAAGTCGGCCGCGATCCAGCGGTCGACGAACGCGCCCGACTCGAGCACCTCGAGGTCGAGCGTGATGTTCGCGTCCGCCAGCTGGGCCTTGAGGTTCTGCGCCTCGTTGACCGAGGTGGCGTACTCCCCCTGCGAGACGATCGTCTTGATGGTGACGCCGTCTTCCTTGCCCGCCTTCTTCAGGTACTCGGCGGCCTTGTCGAGGTCGCGCTCGGGGCACGGACGGGCATCCGGGTCGGACTTGTACGCGGGCGAAGTGATCGGGCCGGTGACCTCGCCCTCGCCGAGCGCAGCGGTGTCGAGCACCTCCTGACGGTCGATCGCGCACTGGATCGCGAGGCGCACGTTGACGTCGGTGAGGTCGCCGCGCGTGGCGTTCAGCTGCAGCGCGTGGTAGCTCAGCTGCGGGGTCGTGGCGACCTCCACATTGGCACCCTCGGCGGTCTGCGCGACCAGCGGGTCGTCGAACACGGCCAGCTGCACGTTGCCGGACTGCATCGCCGAGACGATCGACGACTCGTCGGGGATCACGCGGAACTCGACCGTGTCGAGCAGCGCGGTGTCTCCCCAGTAGTCCTCGTTCTTGGCGAGCGTGATCGACTGGCTCGCCTTGCGGTCGTCGAGGATGAAGGGGCCGGTGCCGTTCGGCGTGGTGTTCAGCCCCTCTTCGGTGTCGTCCGAGGACAGCATCGCCATGTTGATGACGGCGAGGTTCGCGGGGAGCGCGGCGTCGGGAGCGCTGAGGGTGAGGGTGACGGTCTTCTCGTCCGTGGCCTCGACCGCGGTGACCGAGGCGAGGGAGCTGCGCGCGACGGCGGCCGTGGCCTCGGCCGCGATCGCGTCGAGCGAGTACTTGACGTCTTCCGAACCGAAGGTGCTCCCGTCGGCGAACGTGACGCCCTCGCGCAGGTGGAAGGTCAGGGTGAGGCCGTCTTCGGAGACGTCCCACGACTCGGCGAGGCCGGGGACCACGTTGAGGTCCTCGTCGAACTCGGTCAGCGTGCCGTACAGGTTCTGCAGCACATTGACGGCCTGGAACTGGGTGGCCTTCCAGGGGAACAGGGTGTCCGGGTCGCTGGTGACGCCGATGACGAGGTCGCCGCCCGCCGCGCCCTCGGAGGGCTTCGGGTCGGATGCGGGTGCGGAACACCCGGTGATGACGAGGGCGAAGGCGAGGCCCGTCGCCGTGAGAGCGCCGAGTGACGCCCAGCGTGCTGTGCTCATTGCTGGATCCTCCTGAATGTGACGCGCCGCCGTGGCGTCGGGTCAGGCGCTGTTGCCTGCCGCCCCGTGAACGTCGTCGGTCGTGGTTGGTACCAAAAGTACACGAAGGTCACTACAGATGTAACAGAAGTTCCTCTACTGTTATGAACAGTGATCGGAGACCCCATGCCTCATGAAGCCGCCCGCGACGATGCCGGCGCACACCCCGTCCTCGTCCGCATGCGCGCGATCCGCCCCGAACTGCGTCCGAGTGAACAGCGCATCGCCGATCTGTTCCTCGCCGACCCTGCGGGCACCGCCGGCCTCTCCGTCGCCGAGCTCGCCCAGCGCTGCGACACCTCGACCACCTCGGTCGTGCGCTTCTGCAAACGCCTCGGATACGAGCACGTGCGCGAGCTGCGCAACCACGTGCTGCGCGACGTCGAGCGCGAGACCTTCGACACGGCCGCGCTCCCCGCCGTCTCCGGCGACATCGACCGCAACGACACCCTGACCGACATCGTCGCGAAGGTGTCGCTCGCCGAGACGCTCTCCCTCGCCGACACCGCCAAGGTGCTCGACACCGACTCGCTGCGGGCCTCGGTCGACGCCATCACCTCGTCGACCAGGGTCGACATCTTCGGTGTGGGCGCGAGCTCCATCGTCGGACTCGACCTGCAGCGCAAGCTCACCCGTATCGGACGCACGGCGCTGGAGTGGTCGGACCCGCACGCGGCATGGACCTCGGCGGCGACGCTCGGCCCCGGCAATGTCGCGATCGCGGTGTCGCACACCGGCGCCACCACCGACACGATCGAGTTCCTGCTCCTCGCCCGGCAGGCCGGGGCGACCACCATCGCGATCACGAACCATGCCGGCGCCCCGCTGGCCGATCAGGCCGACATCGTGTTGACGACGGCCGCCCGCGAGACCGGCTTCCGCTCCGGCGCCCTGGGCAGCCGCATCGCCCAGCTCATGGTCGTCGACTGCATCTTCATCGGCGTCGCCCAATCGAACTACGACCGCTCGATGGAGGCGCTGCGCGACACGTTCGCCGCCGTGCACCGCGTGCGGACGGCAGGGGCGTGACCGACAGCATCCGGCGCACGCGGGCGGGGCTGTTCACTGCATTCGCGGGTCTCGGCGTCACGGCCGCCTTCGTTCCCGCGATCCTCCCCTCGGCAGAGCGCACGATCGGCGGCGACCTCAGCACCGCCGTGCCCGCACTGTTCGCCGGACTCCTGGTCGGGGTGCTGATGTCGGGGCCGCTACTGGTGCGTCGGCCGCCGCGCACCGCGTTGATCCTCGGCAGCGCGCTCCAGACCGCCGCGATCGTCGCCGTGGCCCTGGCCGGCACACCCGCCGTGTTCATCGCCGCAGCCGCCGTCGCCGGGTCCGGGTTCGGGTTGGTCGAGGCCTCCGGGTCGGTCGCCGCGAAGTCCCTGTCGGTCGGCAGCGCGACGGGTCTGCTCAGCGCACTGCTCGGCACAGTGGCCGTCTGCGCCGCCGTCACCCCGCTGATCGTCGCCGCCGGCTCGGGTGTGCGTGCGACGCTCGGCATCCTGGCGGTCGTTCCGCTGCTCACGATCGCGATGCTCACGGGGTCGGTGTCACCGGATGCCCGCACCGCGGCTCCCGCGCGCCGCGACGTCCGCGGGCTGCTCGTGCTCCTGCCGTTCGCCGTCGCCCTCCCCCTCTACGTCGGCGTCGAGACCGTGCTCTCCGGCTGGTCGGCCGTGATCCCCGAGCGGATCCTCGGGGTCGACCCAGGCCTCGCCGCGCTGGGGACCTCGGCGTTCTGGACGCTGATGGCCGTCGGTCGCTTCGGCGCGGCGGCCCTGCGCCGTCTCTCCGTGTCGCCGATCGCGATCCTCATCACCGCCACGAGCACGGCGGCGATCCTGATGGCCACGGCGGGGCTGCTGGTGGGGCCCGCTCCCGTGGGGGCACTCGTCGCGCTGGGCGCGGTGGTCGTGCTCCTCGCCCCGAGCTACGGGCTCATCCTGGGCCTGGCGCTCGACCACCTCGACCCCGCTCGCAGCGCCGCGGTGACAGGCGCCCTCGTCGCGTGCGGAGCCGTTGGCGGCACCTTCGTGCCCGCGCTGATCCTCCTGATCGGTCGGGACCCGGCATCGAGCACCACGTTCCTCGTGTCGGCCGCCCTGTGCACACTCGTGCCTGTGCTGGTGCTGATCGCCGGGCGGTCGCGGCAACGGGCCTCCGCGACGAGCTGACGCCTCCTGCACACCCCACGCTTCTCGGAACCTCTTCACAGATGCCGGAATACCGGCGCGCACCGGGCTGACCGCGGCGTAACCTCGCTGACACGCCCATCCGCAACAACCCCATCCGCAGGAGAGGAGAGCGCACGTGTCCCCCGAGGTCCTCGCGATCGTCCTCAGCGCCATCGGCATCGTGTTGACGATCACCACGGGCCTCTTCACCGCCGGCGCCTGGATGATCCGCCGCATCGATGA